>JAVXWN010000105.1:0-60300 GCA_032230645.1 Acidobacteriota bacterium
ATCTGGGCCACTGAAGTTTGCCCGCACATGCAGCGACATCTCGCCGAGTGCCAGAAGGATGACGACTGCATCCTGCTCGCGTGCGTTCACTTCGACCTCGACGGCGCGGGGCTGCTTGTGACGGGCAGCGTTCGCGTCGCCGACTGCGACCGCCCCGTGCTCGTCTCAGACCGGCTCAAACAAGAGCTGTTCTGCATCTCCGGCCGTCGCGGCCCGCAAGGCCCACAGGGACAACAAGGCCCTCAAGGTCAGCAAGGCCCTCAAGGCCCGCAAGGTCAGCAAGGCCCTCAAGGTCAGCAAGGCCCGCAAGGTCAGCAAGGCCCGCAAGGGCCAGCGGGGCCGAGAGGCGCGACGGGTGCGCAGGGTCAGCCCGGCACCGCTGGCTCTACGGGAGCACAAGGGCCTGCGGGGCCGCGAGGGCCGCAAGGAGCGCAAGGGCCTGCCGGGCCCGTAAACTTCAAGTCAGAGGACGTAGTAATCAACGGCCCGTTCAATGTCTTGACCACTCGTGTCAGCGTTCCCATCCCGCACGGGATGCCCGCCGCGATCAAGCGCCCTATGTTCTCGGCCATCATCCTCAACACGCTTCCTATCGCGGCCGGGGCCGACGAAAGATTCCCGAGTGGTCTTAACTTCGCCGTCACCGTCTACCTCGACGCACAGAACCCGGCGACTATCCGCATCGGCCTCACGCTGCTGGCGTCCGCAGTACGCGTGCCGCTCCAACAGAACGTGGTCGTGCGATGGTTCGCCGTATCGCCCTGAGACAGATGAGAGCATGACTTTCAGGAAGGCTTTCTTATGAGCAGAAAATTGAGCGAGCCGATTCTCGACAGCGGCATCAACACCTCTAACTTCTTCAACGGGCGGCTGCTCACCGCCGACGCGCTCAAGACCGACCAGCAGGCAGGCCGCGAGCAGCGGCGACTGCTCGGCCGCGCCGTCGGCAACGGTGTGGTCGAAGGGCTTGAGGTAACGGTCGTCTCCGCGGGCGGCGTCGGCTCGCAGCCCACCGTCGCCGTCTCGAAGGGGCTTGCGCTCAACCGCTCGGGGCAAGTCCTCCAGCTTAACGGCGACGAGCAGATTGCGCTCGTGCGCAAGCTCGACGCGCCGCCCGCCGACGCAGGCGCTTTCGCCGACTGCGCCGACGCCGTCTCGACCTTCGACACGCTTGAGAATGGTGTCTACGTGCTCGTCATCGGCCCGGCCTCGGGTTTCCGCGAGCGCGTGCCGATGCGTGGCTTGAGCGACACGGCCGCGGTCAACGAGTGCGGCAGTCGCTTCGTGGTCGAGGGCGTGCAGTTCCGTCTCGCGCGGCTCGACCTCGCGGCTATGTCCGAGCCTTCAATGTCGATGGGCCTGAGCGCCGCGACCCTCGCGCAAATCAACACGCTGATGAGCGCGACGAGCGCGGTGGAACTCTCGAAGCTGCGCAACCTGCTCGCGCATGTCTGCTTCGGCACTGAAGAGGTCGCGAAGATTCCGCGCGAGCCCTTCAGACAGCAGCAGGGACAACTCGCCTTCGAGTCGTATGGCGCGGCCGACTTCCTGCGCACGAAAGGGCAGCTTACGGACTGCGAAGTCCCGCTTGCGCTCGTCTACTGGCGCGGCGGCACGTTGCGCTTCGCGGACTCGTGGGCGGTGCGCCGACGCGTCCGCGCGCGTGCGGGTGGTGCGCTCTCTTACCTCTTCGCGCCGCGCCGCGTGGCCGAGGCCGAGGCGGTGCTCTTCCAGTTCGAGGAGCACTTGCTCTGGCTCTTCGGCTCACAGACGAACCCGGAGAGCTTCGTCGCCACGGAACTCTTCCGCTGGCTGCCCGCTGCGGCGCTTGTGCCGCTCAGAAGCTCGACGAACACGGCGGGCGTGAGCGTGGAAAAATTCTTCCTCAATAAAAGCTTCGGCCCTCCGGCGCTGCTCAAGGGCGCACGCTTGCGCGCGCTCATCAACGAGTCACTCGACTATCCGCCCGTAGACCTTACCGCGCCGGACTACGTACAACTCTACACGGTGAAGGAGAACTCGCAGGCGCAGAACGCACCCGCCGCGCCGCGCCCCTTCGTCGTCTTCGCCACGCAGGAGATGCCTCATCACTCCGAGCAGCCGCGCTTCGCCGCGCTCTGCGAGACGCTCAAACAGACGCGACAGACTTACCGTGACCTTGTTAACAAGAACGTCTTTCTTCGCACCATCACGACCCCGCAGGCGCTCACCGCGCGACTGTCGGTGACGGGCGTGCTTCAGGCGTCGATGAACACAGCGGGCGAGCGCTTCGTCGCCGCATGCCGCTGCGATTGCGTCGCGTCGCACGAGAAGGGGCTTGCGCTCATGCAAGACCTCTACGACGCGCAGGCGAGCATGGTTAAAGTGATGTTGACGGATTGGGGCAAGATTGAGTTGGGTAGCATGAAGGACTATGCGTCGCTCGTCGCGGGTCATCTCGACGTTGCTATCTCCGGCGGGCGGTCTTCGCTCAAGGCCGCGCTCAACGCCAAAGATCTCAAGGCCGCGCTCGACGCGCAGAACGCAATCAACGCCATCGGCTTGAAGTGGGCGGGCGCAATCAGCATCGTGAGCCTCGACGAGCGCACGACCTTTGAGGTCGCGGAGGCGACCGTCCGCAGCAAGGCAATAGCCGTTGAGGAGGAGGCAACCGCCGTCGTCTTCCTAGGCGAGCCCGACATCGAGGGCGACCCGGTGGCCGCGCACGTGGGCGCAGACCTCGTCTACACCTTCCGCTCTCGCTTCCACGCGGCGGAGGACGCGTTGACGAGAGACTTCCGCTTCTTCGTCGTCTACTTGAGCCCGGCCAACGCCTCATCGCTCTACGCCATCACCTTCGGCAACAAGACCGCCGAGTCGGACGCGGCGCTCAGCAACGCCAAGCAGCAGGTCACGCGCCCCTACCCGATGACGAGCGACGCGGTAGACGAGATCGTCGTCAACATCAAGCCCTCGGGCGGCGCAATCGGCCACCCGTTCACCTTCAAGGTGCGCGTTCAGTCCGTCCGCGACAGCAACCTCTCGTGCGAGTCGGAGAACATCACCGTCACGGCCGTCAAGGCTTGAACTTTAAGGAGGAGACCGTGAAGCGCGAAGGCCGCGCGAGTTTATCTTAGCCGAAAGCTCAAGCTCGAAGCTGAGCGTTGAGTGCTGTGAATCGTAAATCAAAAATCGCGAATCGAAAATTCTTACGGTCTCAATGTTCACGGGGCAGATAACCATCGGCAAGGTCTCGGCGCGTTGCCCGGCGCGCACCGAACCGCTCGCGGCGCGCATGCGTCTCGCGCATCTTCTGCGCGGCGCGGATGTCGTGCCGCGCGGCTTCCCGCCACACGCCGTCCTCGTCATACGCAGCGCAAGGTCTGCGCGCGGCGTCTCGCTCGGCGCGCTCAGCCTGCGCCCCGGATGGGAGGCAGAGGTACGCGAACAGGTCTCGCTCAACTGGCGTCGCGCCGCACGCCCTGAGCGCGGCGTCGTGCCCGTGGCGGAAGAGGCGGTGCTGTTCGCGGACGCGGGCGAGTGGCTGGCCTGCCTCGCCGTCGCCGTCGCGCGGCGCGAGGTCGAGCGCCACTGGTGCTGGCGCGCATCGCTCGCAGGCTCGGTCTCGTCCATGGATGCTCTCGTCCGCACCTTGTTGCAAAGCCCGCGCTTCATCCCCCCGGTGCTTGTACGCCTCGCGCGCTGGGGCGAAGCCGCGCGCGTCCTCGGTGCGTTGCGTCCCGAAGAATGCGTCGCGCTCCTCTCCGCACTCCGCGTCGAGTTCGACCTGCCGCGCGTCGTTGGAGCATCCGACTCGCGCGCCGCGCGCACGACGACAAGTCACGATGCGCCGACTCACTCCGCTCAAACGATTCGAGCGACCGCTACGCGAGAGGCATACGGAGGAGAGCACGCTGTCATCGCTTCAACCGATGCGAAAGGCGCGGGCGGTGATGCGGTCGCCGATCAATCTCGCGCGAGCGGTGTGAACGCGTTCTCGCGCGAAGAAACGTCGTCGCCGCCGTGGCAACGATGGCTTGCTTCGGCGGGCATCGAGTGCGAGCGGCTGCACACACAGGCTCAAGGACTTCTCTCATTCGCCACGGCGCTCTTCCACGAGCCCGCGCTTGCTCGTAGCCGTGGCTACGCCGAAGAGGTCTCGGCCTTCTCGACGCGCGACGCGCGACGCGATGTGCTCGCCACACGTGATGCGTTGCCAAGCACGCGCGCGGGCAGCAATGTTCGCGGACGCGATGCAGCAGACTCCGCCGCGCCACGCAACACAGAGTCCGGCGAAGAACGCGACGACTCTGACCGGCTCGACACGCGTGCGTCAACTCATTCGTCACGCGCGCGCGCAGATAAGCGCGACGCTAACGAGTCGGTGATGATGCGTTCGACCGAGCGCGTGCCGGCGGACGAATCAACTGTTGAAGAGACGGCGCGCGCTTCATCGGTTGAGGCCGAAGATACGGATGCGCACGCCGCGCCGTGGTCTGACGTGGAAGGGTGCGAGACGCGGCTCGGCGGCGCGCTCTTCATCCTCAACCTGCTCGCGCGGCTGTGCCTCCCCGAATGCTTCGATGAAGATTATGGCCTTGCCGAGCACGTCACGGGTTGGGGACTGACGGAGTTGCTTGCGCGCGCGCTGCTGGGCGAAGAGTGCGACGAGTTTGAGAACGACCCTCTGTGGGATGCGCTTGCGCGACTCGACGGACGTGCCGGGGGCGAGCCGCCCGCTTACGCGTTGCGCGTCGGACAGAGCTACCGTGTGCCCGCGCGCTGGCTCAAGCTCTTCGCGCCGCGCGAAGAAGCCTGGCTCGTGTGCGAAGAAGAGGAGCGACTTATTCTTCGTCACACCGGAGGCTTCATCGTCGCCGTGTGCCCGCTCGAAGGACACAAATGCGAAGAGGTCGCCGCGCGGGTGGTCGAAGAATATGTCGCGCAGGGAGTCGCCGCACCACGGCTCGAAGAGTGGCGCACGCCGCGCGAGGGCGCGGAACTCTCGCTCCCGCCAGATGTAGGTGCGGAACTCTCCGCGTCAGCCGACCGATTCCCTTCCTTCAAAAATCTTTCCGCTTACGACGCGCGGCTCTCCGCGGACGTGCGCCGCTGGATGGGTTGGACGTTCCCCTTTGTGAGATACGCGCTTGCGCGTGCGCTCGCCGAAGAAGAGACGGAGACCGATTTGGCGGTGCGCGAGATGATCGTCAGGCGCGGACGGCTCTACTGCACGGCTACGCACGTTGATCTGGTGATGGAGATGAACGGGGTCTCGTTCGCGGCGCGGCGCGGCGGTCTCGACGCTTCACCGGGTTGGGTGCGCGACCTCGTGCGCGCGGTCGCGTTCCATTACGAGTGAGGAGTTAAGAGCGATGACGCCTCGGACGAACGCCTTCGACGGACTCAGGCCCGATGCCGAGTCACACTTCCGCCTCTTCTTCTACGCGGCGGTGTCGCGGCTCACGGCCCACCTGCGCCGTCTCGCAAAGGTCGAGGGCTCTTCCTATGCCGCGCTCGTCGAGCCGTTCAAGTTCCTGAAGGGATACGAAGACGAGTTGCGCGCGTGCGTGCCCGAGGGCGTTGACGACGTTGAGCTGCGCGAGTGGTGGCGCGCGCAGACGCGCGAGTGGGAGCGCGGCGCACGGGGCCGTCTGCCTTTACGCGAGTTGTCGCTCCGGCTCCGGCTCTCGCACGGCGAGCAGACGGCGCTCGTGCTCGCGGGGCTCGTTGAAGAGGACATACGCTTCGGCTCGCTCTTCGCCGCTCTACAGGAGCCGCTCGCTGCGCGCCGACCGTGCCTCGGGCTTCTGGGCGCGCTCGCCTTCGAGGGCGAAGGCGGCGACTGGTGGACGCCTTCGCGTCGCCTCATCGAAGCTGGACTCGTCGTCGCCGAGAATCAGAGCGCGCCGCGCAGCGAGTGGGTCGTGCGCGTGCCGCCGCACATCTGGGACGCGCTGCGCGGACGACCCATCGGCTTCGTCAGCGATGAGTGCCGTCTCTATTCGCGTCATGAGTTCCCAACGCTCAAGCGTTTATCGCTCGACGCCGAGACACGTAAACAACTATGCGCCGTCCCTGCCGCCGCTGCGGGCGGGCAGTTGAAGGCGGTCGTGCTGCGCGGCATGGCGGGCAGCGGTCGCCGCACGATCATGGGCTCGCTCGCGCGCGCGATGCGACGCGACCTACTCTTCTACGACCGGTGCATGCAACAGTCGGATGATGTGTGGCGTCTGCTGGGCCCGCTGGCGACGTTGACGGGTGCGCTGCCCGTCATTGCGCTCGACCCGTCGCCGGGTGAGACGGTCGAACTGCCCGCGCTCAAGGGCTACGAGGGAGCGGTCGGCGTCGTCATGCGTCGCGAGGGGGGAGTGAGCGGCACTGCGCTCAACCGCGCCGTCACGATTACATTGCCGCCGCCCGAGGCCGCGCACCGCGACGAAGCGTGGCGACGCGCGCTGGCCGAACGCGCGGGCGAAGACCTGCCCTTAATCGTCGAGCGATTCCTGCTGCCGCTCGGCAACCTCGAACGCGCGGCCGCCGTCGCTGCGGGCTACGCCGCGCTTGAACGGCGCGAGAAGGTGACGGCCGCCGACGTGCAGCTTGCCTGCCGCTCGCTCAACCGGCAGAAGCTCGACACGCTCGCGCAGCGACTCGAAGTCGGCGGCGGCTCGTGGGACGACCTTGTCGTCAACGATGCGACCGCCTCCGAGCTATACGAGTTGGAGCAACGCTGCCGTCATCGCGAGCGGTTGCTCGCGAATCTCGGCGCGGGCTTTCGCAACTCGATCAACTGCGGCGTGCGTGCGCTCTTCAACGGCGCTTCGGGCACGGGCAAGACGCTGGCGGCAAAGGTTCTGGCCTCGGTGCTCCAATCGGATGTCTATCGCGTAGACCTCGCCTCGATAGTCAACAAGTACATCGGCGAGACCGAGAAGAACCTGAGCCAACTGCTTGCGCGCGCCGAAGAGTTGGACGTGATTCTGCTTGTTGACGAAGGCGACTCGCTGATGACCGGGCGCACCGACGTGAAGTCGGCCAACGACCGTTACGCCAACCTTGAAACCAACTACCTGCTTCAGCGACTTGAGACCTATCAGGGCGTCATCGTCGTCACGACCAACGCGGGCAATCGCATTGACCGCGCCTTCCTGCGCCGCTTCGACGTGGCGGTCAACTTCTATCCGCCCGACTTTGACGAGCGGCTCAACATCTGGCGGCTTCACCTGCCCCGTGCGCACCGCGTCGCCGAGGCGCGGCTCGAAGAGGTCGCGCGCCACTGCGCGCTCACGGGTGGACAGATACGAAACGCCGCTCTGCACGCCGCGCTGCTGGCGTTGGGCGAAGGCCGCGACGGGATGGTGTGCGACGAAGATGTGGAGGCGGCCGTGCAACGCGAGTACAGGAAGGCCGGTGCCTCGTGCCCTCTTCAGCACGCGCGGTCAGGCGGCGGCCACTACGCGTCGCTGAATAAACTCATGACCGAAATCCACTGACCGGCGCGCGTTCTTAAGCCTTCGCCCGGGTAGAAAGAGTCATGCGAGCGGTTCAGTCAAAGACGCAGAAGAGCGACAAGGCCGACAAGGCCGGGGGCGCGTCCTCGCGGCCCATTGCGTCCTTCGCGCCCACCACGTTGCTCGACGCGCGCCGCATGCCCGCCTACCTGTCCGCGACCGACGAAAGCCCACGCGTCGGCCTCTTCGACAACACCACGCGCAAGGAGGCGACCCCTTCGCCGCCCGACGACTCCGGCGACGAAGCGTCTGATGTTCACGCAGGGTTGTTCCACAGAATGGAAGCGGCCTTCGGCCGCTCCTTCGCGGGAGTAAGTCTGCTTACCGATGAGGGTGCGGAGCAGCGCGCCGCCTCTCTCGACGCAAGGGCCTACACGGATGGGACGGAGATTGGATTCGCGCGCGGCGTCTTTGCGCCCGAGACGAGCGAAGGCTTGCACACCGTCGCGCACGAGTTCGCGCACGTCGCGCAGATGCGTGGAGGCAGCGGCGGAAGCGGATTCGGGCCGACCGGGCTCGCCGTCGGCTCAGGCGAGATGCGCGCGCAGTTGAACGACGGGACGAACGGCGATGCTGTCGAAGCGGATGCAGACGCCGCCGCCGCCGCAGTCGTCGCGGGCCAGCGCCCGAAGGTCGCAGACCTCTCACTCAACGACACGGCGGAGGTCGTGCTGCGCGATGCCGGGAAGCCTAAGAAGAAGAAGCAACAGACTCAAGGCACGTATAGCATTAAGGTCGAAGGGGCTAACTCATACTCATACACATTCAACTCTTCAGATGTGCTGAATGCGAGCAACACGTGGGAGATGATAATCCGAAGACACTTCAGAAACATCTTCCCCACGGCCCCCGCCAACGCCGAGGACAGATGCTTACAACTGATGTCGGATAGGAGAATGGAACGCAACGGCGAGGATGTGTACAACGAAAAGTTATTAAAGATAGCAAAGGAGGCTCCGACGACAACGTTCGTCATCATGCCGGAAACGCATCAGAGCATGCTGAGCAGGATGCATAGCTTGTATCCGGCAGTCAGTCCCTCCGTCCCGCTCGATGTGACTCACGCGCTTGGCGAGGAAGGAGGCAAGGGCTCGCCCGCGCAGGCCACGCCCGCCGGGGCACAGCCCGGAAATGTTGAGACGGTGAAGGGGCATTCGATTCAACTCCCGGATAACCTCAAGCCCGACGAGAAAGAAAAGATTCTGAAGACGCTCGAAGAGATTCTCGTCGCGCCCGACCCCAAAGCGAAACAGGCACAGACGCCGGGCGTCCTCTACATTTCGGAGGATGGGGCGAAGATGTTACTGACCGTCGCCGCCGACCCTTCACTTCTCGCCAGCTTGAAGTCGACCGGAACCGCTAAGGGTAAGGGACAGACCTTTGAGCAGTTGCTTGAAACCATCATCGCCGACAAGGAGAGCGAGCAGGCGCGCAAGCGTCTGGGAGTTGACGAGCCGACCGGGACGAGAGATGAAGAGCCGATAGTGAATCGCCCGGTGCATGGGCAGATCGTCAACCTCACCGGCCTCCTCGTGCCCGGACAGGAGGCGCGGTTCAGCTTTCAGGTCGAAGACGACCGCGATGCGTTCCGGGTGCCGATGATCAGCATCCGCTGGTTCGCTTACAGGCAAGGCCAGCCGAGCCAGTTGGTGGACAAGGAACTAACCAAGTATGTCCCTGTGCGGTCACAGGGATTCCTGAACGACCGCATCTTCAACGTCACCTTCGACCATCCCGGCGACTACGACATCGAGGCGCTCGTCCAGCACAACTTCTTCCTGCCTGCCGCCTTCAAACTCAAAAACGGCGTGACGGTGATCACCGAGACCGCGCTCGCCGCAAAGATGAACAAGGAGGAGTTGGAGGGCTTCACCGCCGACACCGGCACCACCAAGCCGCACCTGTTCCAAAGCGAGGGAAGCATAGTCGGCTCGGCGCTGACCGGCCCGCTGGGAAATCTTCAGGTCGGGACGGTGACCGAAGGGAAGCTCGACCCGAAGGCCGTTATCACCAAGCTCGAAGACCGACTCAAGTACGCGGACGATGAAGAGAAGCGCATCGAGGAGATGATCTCGAAATACCAATGGGAGCAAAGTGACGAGGCCAAGCAGATTGTCCAATGGGCGCAGCACTACCTGAAGACCCTCAAAGAGTCGAAAGGCTCACTCGTCGAGGATAAGGGTAAGAAGGGCCGCGTCCCGCTCGGCGTCAAGGGCGTGTTCGTGAGCCGCGAGACGGACGTAGAGACGAAGCCTCTGGATGTGCTCTGCTACTTCTTCAGGACGGGGCTACACAGTTATCAGCTTATCCTCCGGGACTTCACACACCTCTACGAGCAGGAGGATTACCGCTTCGAGGCCAGCGACGATACGGTGAAGGAGGCGGAGGAGGATGTCTTCAACAAACAGGCAGAGGCATACCCCTTCGGCACCCTCTCGCTTACCTTCCAACAGTACGACGAGACCGCGCACCAGCCGACCAACACCTTCATCCGCTTCGAGCGGATAACCGACACACCCTCGAAGCGTGTCAAGGAGTTCGTCTTCGGCACGGGCGCGGACATCTTCGTCAACCTCGTCGCCGCGGTCATGATGCTCATCCCCGGGCTCCAACTCGCCGGAGTCATCCTCGCCATCGCCTACAACAGCGCGAAGACCGTCTCGGGATTAGAGGACGCGGCGAACAAGGGCACCCTCACAGCCGATAAGAAGAAACACGCCCTGTTGGAGATCGTCATCAACGTTCTCCCGCTGGCCGGGAAGGGCGCAAAGCTCATCACCATTGCGGGCAAGACCTTCCACCTCTTTGAAGTGGCGAGCCTCGCCGGTAACGCCCTGCTCATCACCACGCAGGGAATGGATGAGGTGAACAAGTTGCGCGACGGCGTCATCAAACAACTGGCCGACGTTGACGACAAGATACGCGACATAGAAAAGCACAACAAAGCCGACAAGACGCTCGACGCCCTCAAAGCCGACCGCAAGCATCTCATCGAGGAAGGAGAGCATGCGACCATCACAGTCTTCACCAAGATGGCCGACCAGCAGTTGCTCCAGATCGTCGGGCAGCACCTCATCGCGGGTTACGTTTCGCGCAAGCTCAGCGTGGGCCAGATGAAGAGTCAGGGGGGCTTCAGGCACGAGACGAACGCTCCGCCGCACTACGACTTCAAAGAGGGCTTGATCGTCGGCGACGAGATGAAAATCCTGCCCGCTGATTTCGAGCGCCTCAAGTTCCAGCACGAGCAGAACAAGGCGCTCGAAGGCTTGGTGACTGACCCCACCGCGCGTCAGAAAATCGTCGAAGAGTTGAGCACGCGCGGCGTCGAGGTACGGATGGGCGCGGCGCAGACCGGACTCAAGCAGGAGGGCGGACTCAACATACTCGAAATCGCCGAAGGCACGACGCCCGCCGACATCCTGAGCGAGTTGGACAAGGTCAAGTCACTCTCCACGCCGCCGACCGGGAAACCCCTGCCGACTGAGAAGCAGCCGCCCGCCGGGACGAACAAGGACAAGACGGTCAAGCCCGCGCCCGAGGACACCTTCAAGCCCATTGAGCCGCCGAAGGAGACCGCGGTAGTCGAGAAGGGTGCCGCGTTCAAGTCCGAGCTACCCGCCGACGCTAAGGCGATTGAGGCGGCGGGCGACGCCGCCGCGCAGGCCGAGGCGCACATCGAAGCGCAGGCCAAAGCAACCTATCAGGCCGCGCTCGACGAAAAAGGCTACGGCAAGGGCAAGGGTGCCAAAGACAAGCTCAACGAACAGGGCTTCATTGATAAGTACAAAGATGACTGGGTCTATAACCTCAAGATGAACCGTTGGGAGAAGATTCCCGAGAGCAGGAAGCGCCCCCGGCCCACGCCTGTGCGCCTCCCCCCCGGCACCGACAGCCACCTGATCGCTCGGCTCCTCACTGGCGAGGGCTCGACCTCGACTTTCAAGAAGTATTTCGAGATGCTCAAGTCGCAGGGGCTCGCCGACGACGCTACACTGCTCAAGGCCATAGAGGATGTCCGCACGAAGTATCAGCTCGAAACAAAGGAAACGACGCTTGACAAAGTCCGCCACGACCTCAAGGAGAAGTACCGTCCCGATGTCATGAAGAAGATGTTCGAGGGCCCGAACGGCACCAAGCTCGACGCGCAGGCGAGCCACGAGAAGATGCTTGAGATCACCGGTAAGGTCGCCTCGGCCGACAAGGGGACGCTCACGGAGGAGTGGGTGCAGAAGACGCGCGCGGCTACCGGCTCCACCGACATCTCCAAGCAGGTCGTTATCAAGTCTAGCGAACACCCCGGTATGGAAGGCGACCGCCGACTCGACTTCGTCGAGGGCGACACCGTCAACGAGGTCAAGTCGGGCGAGGGCCGGCTCAAGGATGAGGAATACGGGGAGATGAGGGATCACCTGACCCTCGTCTCCAAGGAGAGTACAATCAACGTGGATGGCAAGCCCCGGCAGGTTAAGAAGCTCAAGTGGACTTTCACCAGCCCCGAGGGCGCACGCGTTAACGCCGAATACCTTGTCAAGCAGTTAGAGCTTAACAGCCGTCTGACGGTCGAAGTCTTCAACGACTCTCACCAGTCAATGAGCTTCACCGGCACGAACAGAAACCAACTCAACGATTTCCTCGGGAAGAAGATTAAATGAAAGTGACGTTGAAGCTCGGGCTGAGCGGGCCCGACCTGCCGGAAATCTTCCGCCGCGTGTGTGATGCGCTTCTGCCGGGCGTGGGCGAGCCGGACTCTCTCTACGCCGACGCGCGCCACCGGAAGGTAGTGCCCGGCTGGCTGGAGACTTGGGCGGCGAAGTCGAAGGACTTTCTCCAAGCCAGTTGGGAGGGACGGGGCTGGCTCTATCTCGCCCCCGGCCTGATCGTCAAGACCTCGGTCGAGAACTACGACCTCGACCCCGCGCGACTACTCGAACAGCTCGCCGCTATCCCCTTCAACATCTGCTCGGCGGCTACGCTCTACCCCCAATGGGAGGACGGCTCGCTCGGCGGGGAGTACCTCGCGCCGGGCTTCGGTGACCTGCACTGGCCGCACGGTTGGGGCTGCCTCTTCCGCGGCGACGAAGGGCACGCGCGACTTGTCTCGCGCCGCTGGCTCGACTTCGGCCCATGGCGGCTACTGCGCGGCGCGAACGACACAAGCCTCGTGCAGTTCCACGATCTCGAAGCCGACGCCGCGACCGCGCTCGCCGAGGCTCGGCCCGGACACGAACGGATGGGCATCTCGCCCACGGGCGGCTTTATCCAGACCGGCTTCCACTACTCGCAAGACCTGAAGGGGCTGTACTACCCCGGCCAACGCAAGATGCACGTCGTCATCAACGGGCGCGAAGTCACGCAGCGCGAGATGCTCGACGCCTGCGCCGCGCGGCTCTATCAGGCTCTCGGCCCCGACCAGCCGCTCGACAACGTCGTCTACGTCTTCGTGAGAGAGGAAGAAGCGCGCGCGCATCTGCACGAACTGTGGCTGCGCGAGTTGGAATGCAACGCGTTCATCGAGGGCGTCGAGATGAACCTTGGTAAAGATTATCACCCGGCACACGTCAAGCCGGACTGGGTGATGCGACTGGAGTGACGGGCGGACACCGCTGCTGCTCCCGCCTCGCTGTAAGAATGGAATCGCGCCATGAGAACGCTAGCCTCCTTCCAGAACGTTCATCGAAGCGAAGCATTGGTCGTCTGCGGCTGCGGCGAGTCTTTGAACGCGCTTGCGGGCCCCGAGCGGTTCGTGACCGTCGGCGTCAACGATGTGGGGCGACTCTTCACGCCGCGCTACCTCGTCGTCGTCAACCCGCGCAACCAGTTCGCGGGCGACCGCGCATCGTCTATTGTGCGATGCACCGGCCGTGAGCTTGCTTCCACCCGCCGATTATCTCTCGCTCGTGCATCTGCTCAAGCGTTGTCATCTCGTGCGCACGGACTCAGGCGGTTGCAGGAAGAAGCGCCCTGCCTCGATAAACCCGTGCTCGTGTTGCGTGACAAGACCGAGTGACCCGAGGCGGTCGAGGCGGGCTGCGTCAAGCTCGTCGGCAATGATGCGGCGCGCATCATTGAAGAGACATCGCGCCTGCTCGACGGCGAACACACCTACGCGCAGATGTGGCTCCCCACCTTCGTCTATGGCGACGGCCGAGCCGCGCGCCGCATCGTGGATGCGTTGCTGTCATACGCGTGACGGTCGCGCCGAGGCTTTGCGCGCAGAGGCGTTGCGTCACTCGCGGAATCCGATTGAGTGGAGGAAGTAGTCGGCCGACTCGGGGCCGACCTGCTTGAAACGTTGGCGGAGCGACTTGAGTTGTTCCGGCTCGGGTAGGACTTTGAGCGTGTCGAGGTAGGCGGCAAATGAGCCGTGCTCTCGCGCTATTGCCTCGAACTCGCGCGCGTTGTGGATGACGGCCTCGACCTTCTTCGTGTTCCTGATGACACCGGGGCGCGCGAGCAGTTCGTCGGCGCTCGCGCGCGCAAGCTCGCGGATGCGAAAGCCGTGGAAGCCCTCTCGGTACTTCGGCCAGTGTTTCCTCATAGAACTCCAGTTGAGTCCCGCCTGAATGAAGCACAGGCAGAGTATCTCGAAATACTCCTGCTCGGATGCGGGGCGGCCACCTGCAAGACACTCGCCCTCATCCTCTTTTGACAGCACGCAGTCCCACGGCGCGCGGTGCTCATTCCCGTTTCGCATGACGGATAACATAAACGCTTTCGCGCACGTGCGCACACCCGCCCGGCCGCCTGCGAATTTCTCTCACGAACAACGCTCCCGTATAATTCGCCAACTCGTTCGAGAACGCTCGCGAGTTAGGAGAGGAGACACGGGTGACGCCTTGCGTTGAGACCGCCGACACACGGGTAGCGATTATCGGCAGCGGCTTCGGTGGACTGGGCGCGGCCATACGGCTGAGGCAACAGGGCGTCGAAGACTTCGTCGTCTTCGAGCGCGCGGGCGAGGTCGGTGGCACGTGGCGCGACAACAGCTATCCGGGCTGCGCCTGCGATGTGCAGTCACACCTTTACTCCTTCTCCTTCGCACCGAACCCTGACTGGACGCGCAGCTACTCGCCGCAGCCCGAAATCTGGAACTACCTCAAGCGTTGTGCGCGCGACTTCGGCGTGCTCCCGCACATCCGCTTTCGTCACACGGTGCGCGAGGCCGCGTGGGACGAGTTGAAGCAACACTGGCGGATTGAAACTTCTCAAGGCGTGTACACGGCCTCGGTGCTTGTGCTGGCCTCGGGTGCGTTGAGCGAGCCCTCGATGCCTACCTTGCGTGGGCTTGAGAGCTTCAAGGGTCAGGCGTTTCATTCCGCGCGTTGGAATCACGACTATGACCTCGCGGGACGACGCGTGGCGGTCATCGGGACGGGGGCGTCGGCCATCCAGTTCGTCCCCGAGATACAGCCCATCGTTGAGCGGCTTCACGTCTTTCAACGTACTCCGCCGTGGATTATGCCGCGCCCCGACCGCGCGCTGAGCCGGGGCGAGCGGAGAGTATTTCGCCGCTTCCCCACGGCGCAACGCGCCGCGCGCGGCGGCATATATCTTCTGCGCGAGCTACTCATCTTCGGCTTCCGACATCTACGCCTGTCGAAGCTCGTCGAGCGAATGGCGCTGCGTCACCTTGAACGCTCAGTCCCCGACCTAGTGCTGCGCGCAAGACTCACGCCGCGCTACGCAATCGGCTGCAAGCGCATACTCGTCTCGAATGACTACCTGCCCGCGCTCACGCGCCCGAACGTCGAGTTGGTGACTGAAGGCATCGCCGAAGTGCGCGAGCATTCAATCGTCGGCGTTGACGGCGTCGAGCGACCTGTTGACACGATCATCTTCGGCACGGGCTTTCGCGTGACCGACCCGCCGCTTGCCGCGCACGTTCGCGGGCGCGGCGGCATGACGCTTGATGAGACGTGGGCCGGGAGCCCGCGTGCGCACGTCGGCACGACCGTCGCGGGCTTCCCCAACCTCTTCATCCTGATGGGCCCGAACACGGGGCTCGGTCACACGTCTGTCCTTCTCATGCTCGAAGCACAGATCGAGCACCTGTTGAGCGCGCTCGGCTACATGCGCGAGCGCGGGGTTACGGCACTTGAGCCACGCCCCGAAGCGCAGGCGGCATACGTCGAAGAGGTACGGAAGAGAATGTCGGGCACGGTCTGGACTGAGGGCGGCTGCGCGAGTTGGTATCTGGATCGAACGGGACGCAACTCGACGCTTTGGCCCGACTTCACATGGCGCTTCCGCCGCCGCGTTGCGCGACTGAGGCCCGGCGAGTATCTTGCGAGCGGCGCGCGCGTGACGCCGGAGTCCGCATGAATCACAAGAGGAACGACTTTCGATGAATGAACACAAGCTCACGCGGGCCGAACAACTTCAAGGGTTGGCGGCTCGCAAGCTCGGCCGATTGCCCGCGTGGTTGCAGCTCGTGCTCTCGGGTCGGCGCAGGCTTTCGATAGGCGGAAAGCAGCTCGACCCATGCCTGCAACTGATGCTCTCCATCAGCCGCAGGCGCAACTCCTACGGGCTGTGCGAGCCCGACCACGTGACGGCACGCGCGCGCTTCCGCAGCGAGGTGCTCGTCTTTGAAGGGCCGAAGACGCCTGTGGGCGACGTGCGCGATTTTGAAATCAAGGGCGCGACGGGGCCTTTGCGTGCGCGACTCTACACGCCCGAGACGAACGCGCCCGCGAGCCGCCGCAGGCTTCTACTCTTTCTGCATGGCGGCGGCTTCGTCATCGGCGACCTCGACACGCACGACGAAGCATGTCGCCTGCTCTGCAAGCACGCCGACACGCTTGTACTGAGCATTGAGTACCGGCTCGCGCCCGAGCATCCGTATCCGGCTCCGCTCGACGACGCGCTCGCGGCTTTCACTTGGGCGCAGGAGCATCCCGCCGAACTCGAAGCAGACCCTGCACGCATCTCCGTGGGCGGCGACAGCGCGGGCGGCAATCTCTCGGCCGTCGTCACGCAGGCGCGCACGCGCGAGGGGCAACCGCCGTCAGCGCAACTGCTCATCTACCCGGCGACCGACGGGTCGGAGGAATCGAGGTCTTTCGAGTCGAGGCGTCTGTTCGGCGAAGGTCTGCTCATCACGAACGCGGACTATGAGACGTTCGGTCGTCACTACACGGATGCGTCGGGCGTCGAGCACGACAACGTGCGCGTCTCGCCTCTGCGCGCGAACGACCTCAGCGGGTTGCCGCCCGCGCTCGTCGTCACGGCGGGCTTCGATCTGCTGCATGATGAAGGCGAAGCTTACTATGCCGCGATGAAGGCAGCGGCCGCCGCCGAGGTGGGCGCGGAAGAGGCCGAGAGACGCTTCGTGCTGTTGCCCTTCGACGAACTCGCACACGGCTTCATCAACATGCTCGGCGTCTGTCCCTCCGCGCGCAAGGCGATGGTTGAGATCGCCCTCGCGTGGCGTGCGCTGCTCGACACGAACGGACGTTGAAGCCGTTCGCGCGACGCGAAGAAGGCCGCGATGCCCGGCCTTCTTACTTTCATCTCTCGTCTTACTTTCATCTCTTGTCAGGAGGAATTCGGTCTTATGCCCTACACGGTCGCAGGCAAGGTCGTACTCATCACGGGGCCCGCGCGCGGCATCGGTGCGGAGACGGCGCGCGTGCTCGCCGGTCGCGGCGCGCGCTTGTCGCTGGTCGGGCTGGAATCTGAGAGGCTTGCCGCGCTGGCCTCGGAGTTGGGCGAGGGTCACGTCTGGTTCGAGTGCGACGTGACAGACCAATCGTCGCTCGCGCGCGCGGTCGCGGGAACAGTTGAAGCGTTGGGGAGCATTGACGTGGTCATCGCCAACGCCGGAATAGCCAACAACGGCACGGTGGCTGTCGCGCCCGTCGAGTCGCTCGTGCGCACCATCGAGGTCAACCTGACGGGCGTGGTGCGCACCGTCAGCGCGACGCTCGCGCACGTGACGGAGAGCAAGGGCTATTACCTGCTCGTCTCTTCAGCGGCGGCGATAGCTGCGCTGCCGGGCATGTCGGCTTACGCGGCCGCGAAGAGCGGCGTCGAACAGTTCGGCAACGTGCTCAGGCTTGAGGTCGCGCACAAGGGCGTTGCGGTCGGCGTCGTACATCCCGGATGGATTGACACAGACCTCGTGCGCGATGTGCGCCGTGACCTCGGGAGCTTTGAGCAGATGCTCGGGCACCTGCGCGGGCCTTTCGGCAAGGTGACTTCCGTGCGCGAGTGCGCGGGCGCGTTCGCGCGGGCCATCGAGCGACGCAGCCGCAAGGTCTACGTGCCGAGGGCGCTCGCACCCGTGGCCGCCTTCCGGCAACTCTTCACATCATCGCTCGCGGACTATCTCGTAGGGCGGCACACGCGCCGACTCATCCCCGAGGCCGAGCGGGAAGTGCTCGCGCTCGGCCGCTCGTTCGGCGTCAACAGCATGGGCTTGAATGAGAAGACGGGTGAGGACGCGACGCGGGGACAACGTTAAGTCGCGAGGTAGCCATCGGGGTGCGACTCGTGCCACGCCCATGCCGTGCGGATGATAGCCTCAAGCTCCGGGTACTCAGTCCGCCAGCCGAGAACCGCGCGCGCCTTCGAGGCGTCGGCCACAAGCCGCGACGGGTCGCCCGCGCGCGCCTGCTCCATCCTCAACTCTATCTCGCGCCCCGTCACGCGCCGCGCCGTCTCAATCACCTCCATCACCGAGTAGCCTTGGCCGTTGCCGAGGTTGATGAAGTCCGACGCGCCGCCGCGCCGAAGGTGTTCGAGCGCAAGCGTGTGCGCCGAGCAGAGGTCTGTAACGTGTATGTAGTCGCGCACGCAAGTGCCGTCGGGCGTCGGATAGCCATTGCCGAAGACCGAGACGAAGGGGAGGCGGCCCGCGGCGGCGGCGAGCACGTTGGGGATGAGGTGCGTCTCCGGCTCGTGATGCTCGCCTCTGCGCGCGGTCGCGCCCGCCGCGTTGAAGTAGCGCAGCGCGACGAAGCGCAGGCCGTAGGCATGGTCGTATGCCGAGAGAATCTTCTCCATGAAGAGCTTCGACCAGCCGTAGGGGTTGGTGGGCGCTTGCGGGTGCGTCTCGTCAATGGGCACGCGCACGGGCTCGCCGTAGGTCGCGCACGTCGAGGAGAAGACGAAGCGACGCACTCCCCCTGCGAGCAAGGCTTCCAAGAGCGCGATACCATGCGCGACGTTGTTATCGAAGTAGCGCGCGGGCTCCGTGACCGACTCGCCGACGTATGCGAGCGCGGCGAAGTGTATGCACGCTTCGACCGCGTGCTCGCGGCAGATGCGCCCGACCAGTTCTCGGTCGCCCGTTTGCCCCTCGTAGAAAGGCACCGATTCGTCGAGCGCCTGCGCGTGCCCGCGCGTGAGGTCATCGAGCACGACGACCTGCTCGCCCCTCTCGACCAACTGGTCTACCATCACGCTGCCGATGTAGCCCGCGCCGCCCGTCACGAGAATCGCCATCTTTTTCCCCGGTGCTTCCTTCAATTCCTGAATCGGCCGACGCGCCTCTCGCGCCTAATGCATTTTGAAGGGGCCGCCGCGCGGCTCCGGTTCAAGGTCGGGACGCGCCGAGTCCTGTACGACCTCATGCATCTCCAGCACGTTTGTGCCCGCGAACGCCTCGCTAGGGAGCGTGCCCGACTGCGCGTGGCCTTTGACGAACTCGTCGGAGCGCACCCAGTTGAGAAAGTCCTGTCGGCTCTGCCAGACGGTGA
This sequence comes from Acidobacteriota bacterium, assembly GCA_032230645.1. GTDB lineage: Bacteria > Acidobacteriota > Blastocatellia > Pyrinomonadales > Pyrinomonadaceae > QHXN01. The sequence goes on from JAVXWN010000105.1 coordinate 19,196, forward strand.
AGACCACATACGGGTCGCCGTCGTTGACGGGACGGAGCACACGGTTCGAGACGAAGCCGGGCATCTTGTCTACAAGCCCGGCACGGTCGCGGAATCTTGCCTCGAAGGCATCGGCGTATTCCGGCTTGACGTAGATGCGGTTAGCGACGGTTATCATTTCGGCTTCTCCATTGGTTTCGGACGACTGCGCCCGCCGCGCGCTACTTCGCGAATAGGCGCGAGCGGTCGGCGAAGGCTTTGAATTCGAGCGCGTTCCCGCTCGGGTCGAGGAAGAACATCGTGGCCTGCTCGCCCACCTCTCCACGAAAGCGGACGTATGGCTCGATGACAAAAGGGATGCCCGCGCCGCGCACGCGCTCGGCCAGACGTTCAAACTGCTCCAACGAGACGATGACGCCGAAGTGCGGCACGGGCACTTCGCGGTCGTCAACAGGGTTCGACGCCTCGACGCCCGCGCCCCCCGGCTTGAGGTGCGCCACGATCTGGTGGCCGAACAGATCGAAGTCCACCCACGCGTCGGAGCTACGCCCCTCGGGGCAGCCAAGCACGCCGCCATAGAATGAGCGCGCCGCCTCGATGTCGTGCACGGGGAAAGCCAGATGAAATAGTGCGTCCATGTTCGTTCCTCTTCTCTCGAAGTAATGCAGGGCGGGCCGCTTGCGCCTCGCCGTTCGTGCGCGCCGTAAAAGTTTATCGCGTTCTTCGTTCAGCGTGTGAGCTTCATCCCCGCTTTTTCCAGATGCTCTTTCAACTCTTTGAAGACGCGTGCCTCGGCCTCCGTGCCGGGGAAGTCGGAGCCGAAGGTGAAGGTCGTGCCCGACGGAAATTGCTCTGTCTTCTCCTTGAGCCATTCCCACGAGAGGACGTTGTACTGCCCGAGCGAAGCACTCTGCACGCTCCCATCGCGCGGGTTGAGAAAGACCGTGATGGCCGTCCCGAATTGTTTGAGATTGGACTCAGATTCGCGCACGCATCCCTTCGTCACGCAGAGCCCGCGGAGTCGCTTCAAGAACTCCTCGTCGGCGAGCCACGCAGGCGCGTGGCTGAGTGCGCTGAGGAGCGACATCTCGGCGCGCGTCTGCGCGGAGGCGGGGTCTGTTTCGGACTGCGTCGCCAACTCCTTCTCGCGCCCGGCCCATTCATCGTGCCAGCGCGCGAACCTTTGCAGCAGCGCCTCGCGCGCGCGCGTCGAGCCGTAGCCTCCAAGCATCTCCGCCGCGTTCGCCACAAGCTGCGCGTCTGAGTCTTCGAGACTCATGAGCGCGGCGCTCTCAAGCTCAGGTGTCGCGCGAAGCGCGGCCACCTCCGTCAGAAGAAAGTGATAGCAGCCCGTCGCCTTGCGGCTCGCCAGCGCCTTCTCGATCAAGCTCGTGGCGTAAGCGGGCTCGACGCGTAGGAAGTATGCGAGCAGCGCGCTCTGCGGCTCGCACGGCATCTGCCCGACGCGCGCCTCGTAGGTCATCTTTAGTTGCGGCGCAACCGTCGCGCTCGCGTAGCGTTCGGCGAGCTGAAGCAGTCGCTCGTCGTCCACGGCGGCGTCGCGTGTCACGGCGCTGCCGAATCTTTCCGCGATGAGTGCGTCGGCCTCCGGCAGCGTCTCGTCGGGGAGCATGGCGAGCACACGGACGGGCACGCGCATGACGGGGCGGCGCATCTCTTCAAGGACGAGTCGCCTGCCCTCGTCCGGCGAAAGCTCGTAGAGTCGTCGAAGCGCGAAGCCGAGCAAGAGGTCGTTGCCCTTCGGCGGGTTCCGGTAGACACGGCGCAGGACGGGCAGCATCGCCGGGCCCGACACCTCATCCCAACGCGATTCGAGGATGCTCTCCTGCGTGTCAACCGACAGTTTGGTGAAGACATCGGCCAGCGCCTCTTTCATCGACGCTTGGGCCTGCGACTCTGCGCCCGTCTTCGCCTCGCCCTCGGACTTCGACGTGCGCTGCTCGTTCTCGCTCAGCAAGAGCAGCGTGTCGAGGCTGACGGCGCGCGCCGCGTCCTCCTTCATCAGCGCGGCGGCGGCCAGACGCCCGGCGTAACGATTGAGCGTCGCCTGATATGCGTCCTGATGCCGCCGGGACTCCTTCTGCCACAGCCTGACCGCCTCCTCGTTATCTTCATCCGGGTACGGCGCGAGCGGAGCGAAGCCCGCTTCGAGAAACGAGAGGAGCGAGAGCGTCCGGACGAACTCGGTCGTCACCGGATGTTCGGGCGAGTCGAGCCGCCGCTCCATCTCGGCGACGGCGAGCGCACGATGCGGTGTGCTCATGAGCCCGAACTCATACTCTGAATCGCACCCGCTGTTAGACTCGTCGCCTCGGAAGCGTCTCGCCATCTCGCGCGCCGCAGCCTCCATACCCATGAAGCGCAGCACGCGACAAGCGCCGCGCCGGTCTACGCGCGCGTCCGCCGAATCGAGAACACGCACCGCATCGGCGAGCGTCTGCTTCACCCACGAAGACTCGGCGGGCACGACCTCAAAGAAGACGACGTTGGACGTGACGGCGAGCGCCGGGTCGTCGTCGCCGCTCGCATGTCGCTTACGGCTCACACGTCCCGAAGTGACATAGAGCCTGTACCTGCCCGGCCGGTCAAACCTGTGCCACTCGTTCAACTCGGCCTCGACGACGTAGGGCTTGGCTTCCAACAACGGGTTGCCGCGCAGTCCGCCGCCCATGTAGCCGAAGAGGCCCGAGTGAAAGTATTCGTCGAGAGGGTCTGCCGCGCCTTCGGCCGGGTCGAGTTGGAAGTCGTCTACGTCGAGCCGCCCGCTGCGGTCATACGTGGCGCTGTCGAGGTGGTATGCGCCCGTCAGGCTGCTTGAGAAGGCGAGTTCGAGACGGATGACCTCGCCCTGACGAAAGCGCGTCTGCCCGCCTTTGAGCCGGAGCGTGAACGTGACGCCGCGCGGGTTCTCCGACGCATCACGTCTCTGGTGCGCGGCGAACGCGTCCTGCTTCTGCGAGGGAGACTGACGCGCGAACGCCGACACCCCGCACGCTAACAACATTGCGGACGCGGTGACGAGCAACGAAAAATGTTTTTTGCTTCGGGACATCATCGTCGGCCGCGCGGTCTCTAAACCCCGGCGGCTCCCGCACGCGAGAATACCACTGGCACGTGCGCGTGCGAAAAGGCGGACGTGCCTGCCAAAGCATTCGGGTGCGAGCGTAATGCTCCTTCGACCATCATTCGGGTTTTGAGAAAATTTGAGATGACTTAAAGACTCTGCTTTGAAGCGGGGGTGATAATGCTCTTGAAGACCGTGTACAGTGCGATGTGGAAAGAGCCTGCCGGGAGAGATGAGCATGTCGAGCACCGATAAATGTGTCAACGTGTCGCCGTGCGCAGCGCCGAAGGACTGCGTCGCACAGGGCACCATGCTACAGTTGGGGACTCCTTTGGAGGCGAACCTCGGAACCATCAGGGAGTTGATTCTGAAACTCTGGAAACAGACGGAGCTCATTGAGTCACCCGCCGAGACCGCACCGGTTAAGAAGATCAAACTTCGTGACGAGATGCGCCGCTTCGAGACGTGCCTTATCATTCAGGCGCTCAATATGACGGGCGGTCATCAGTTCCGCGCGGCGCGTCTGCTCGGCCTCCGCCCGACCACGCTTCACTCCAAGATGAAGCGGTACGGCATCCGCGTGCCTGAGACTGCCGAGAGGGTGCGCTACCCACGACGGGTCGAAGACGACGATGACGCGCGGAGCGCGGCGGGCTGAGATGAAACGCGACAAAGGAAGAGTTCGCCGGTAGCGGACGCGCGGGCGGCGAGAGCACCTGACGTTGACTAAAACCCTCCTTCTATTCTTCATCATTCTCTTCACGGGCGTGGCCGTCAGTGCGCACGCCGAAGGCGACGAGCCGCCGAAGGGGCGCGTGGTCGAGCAGGTCTCGGTCGCTCGCGACCCGACGCAGCATTACGCGCTTTATCTTCCCGTCGCCTACACGCGCGCGCGCCGCTATCCCGTGCTCTACTGCTTCGACCCCGGAGGACGCGGGGCGCTTCCTGTCTCGCGGTTCAAGGATGCGGCCGAGAAGTACGGCTACGTCGTCGTCGGCTCGAACAACTCGCGCAACGGCCCCGAAGTGGATGTGAACGACATCTTTCAGAAGCTTTGGGATGACACGCATGCGCGCTTCTCTATTGACGACAAGCGTGTCTATCTGACGGGCTTCTCGGGCGGCGCGCGGCTCGCCCTCTCCGCAGGCTTCGCTCTGAAGGGTGCGGTCGCGGGCGTCATCTCATGCAGCGGCGGTTTCCCCACGCGGCAGAAGTCTCTTCCGCCGCTCAACTTCGCGCTCTTCGGGACGGCGGGCGTGAGCGACTTCAACAACCCCGAGATGCGAGAACTCTTTCGCGCAATCGAAAGCTCGGCCGCGCCCAACAGGCTCGCGTTCTTCGACGGCGGGCACGAATGGCCGCCCGCCGAACTCTGCGCGGAGGCTATCGAGTGGATGGAGCTTCAAGCGATGCGCGGCGGGTCAAGGGCTAAGGAGCAAGCCTTCGTCGAAAACCTTTTCGCACGCGGCGAGGCGGAAGCGCGCGCTGCCGAAGAAGTCAACGACCTCTATCGCGCTTACACCGTCTATGCCCGGCTCGCGAAGGACTTCGGCGGACTGTTGGACGTGACCGGAGCCGAGCAGAAGACCGCCCGTTTGAAGACGACGAAGGAGGTCGCTCAGGCGCTCAAGCGCGAAAGGGAGATGGAGGACGAGCAGCGTCGGCGCGGGCAGCAACTCTCCACGCTGGCTGACACGCTGAGGCGTGCGGAAGAGAGACCGGCCGCGATGTCGGCGCTCAAGAGCGCGGTCGGCGAACTTAAAAAAGCGTTGTCGTCTAAACCCGGCAGCGACGAAGCGATACTGGCGAAGCGTCTCTTCGACATGCTGCTCGTGCAGGCGTTCGAGCAGGGCAGCGCCTCTCTCTTCCAGAAAGATTACGAGGGAGCCGTGGCGAGTTTCGCACTGGGCGCGGAGCTACAACCCGGCAACCCGCGCGTCTTCTATCATCTCGCGCGCGCCTACGCGCTTGCGAAAGAGAGAGGCAAAGCCCTCGACGCTCTGCGCGCGGCGGCGGACAAGGGGTTCGACGACGCGGAGGCCATCAACGCAGCGGAGTTCGCCTCGCTGCGGGACGACAAGAGGTTCAAAGAAATCTCCGAAGCGGTGGCGAAGAACCTCGCGGCGAAAGGCACTCGTTGAGTCAATCGCCCTCTGAATTTTTCGTCGCGCGACGACACCGAAAAAGGAGGGAGAGATTCAAAGTCTCTCCCTCCTTTTTCGGTGGCCTCGCGATGCACGCGCTCCCGGAAGTTAAGGCGCAGCGTCAACCGGATTTTGGACTCAGACATCTTATGCCTATATCTTAGAGCGGACTGCGGAGGTGAGGGTTCGGCGACTTCCGAAGATTTTGCATCAAACCGTGAGACTACTTTTTAAGGGCGCTCATGAATAACCGCGAGGTAGCCTTTTACGAATTCGGCCCCTTTCGCATAGACATGCGAAGGTATCTGCTGCTGCGCGGTGACGAGCACATACCGCTTTCGCCGAAGACGCTGAAGACCCTGCTCGTGCTGGTAGAGCGCAGGGGGAGCGTGGTTAAAAAGGATGAGCTTCTCGCCGTCATCTGGCCCGACAGCTTTGTCGAAGAGAGCAATCTCGCGCAGAACGTCTTTGTGCTGCGCAAAGTCCTCGGCGAGGAGAAGAGCGAGCATCGCTACATCGTTACCGTCCCCGGCGTGGGCTATCGTTTTGTCGCTCCCGTAAGCGAGGTCGAGCGCGTCGCGCCGCCGCGCGCGGCCCCCGGCGCGCTCGAAGAGACGGGCGCGGTCATCTCCATCGCCGTCCTTCCGTTCAAGTCGCTATCCGAAGAGGGTGGCGATGCGTTCCTCGGCATGGGGCTGGCGGACGCGCTTATCACGAGGCTCAGCAACCTCAAGCGCGTGGCGGTGCGCCCCACCACCTCTGTGATGAGATACGGCGAGAAGACCAACGACCCCGCGGCGATAGGCCGCGAGCTTAACGTCGGCTCTGTCCTCGACGGAGTCTTTCAACGTGGTGGCGATCAGATTAGAGTCTCCGTGCAACTCGTCCGCGCGAGCGACGGCGCAACGCTCTGGGCCGCCAAGTTCGACGAGAGCTTCACCAACATCTTCGCCATACAGGATTCGATCTCTGAGCAGGTGGCCGTCGCGCTCGCGCTCAAGCTGAGCGGCGAAGAGCAGAGTCGGCTCACGAAGAACTACACCGAGAACACCGACGCCTTCCAGCTCTACATCCGTGGACGCTACTTCTGGAACCTGCGCACGGTCGAGGGACTACAGAAAGCAATCGTGTACGCGCGTCAAGCCATCGCGCTCGACCCGACATACGCGCCCGCCTATGTCGGCATGGCCGACAGCTACAACCTTCTGCCGGGCTACGGCGGCCACGCGCCGCACGAGTCGTTCCCGAGGGCGAAGGCGGCGGCGATGCAAGCGCTTGAGATTGATGAGGCGCTGGCGGAGGCTTACACCTCGCTCGGCTTCGTCAACTATCGCTACGAGTGGAACTGGGCGGAGGCCGAACGCAGCTTCCGCCGCTCCATCGAACTCAAGCCCAACTACGCGACGGCTCATCACTGGTACGGCGAGTCGCTGGCTGCGGCCGCTCGCTTCGACGAGTCGCTAGCCATGCTCACACGCGCGCGCGAGCTTGACCCGCTCTCGCTCCCTATCAACACCGACTACGCGCAGACGCTCTTCTTCACGCGCCGCTTCGTCGAGTGCGAGGCGCACCTGCGCGAGACGCTTGAGATGGACGAGCGTTTCGTCCGCGCGCATATCGTTCGCGGCACGGCGCTCGAACAGATGGGCAAGTACGAAGAGGCCGCCGCCGCCTTTGAGCGCGCCGCCGAACTCTCCGGCCGCAATCCTTTCGCTCTGTCGGGGCTCGCGCACGTCTACGCCCTCGCCGGTAAAAGGAGGGCGGCGCGCGAGATACTCAAGCACTTTGAAGATGCGTCGCGCGAGCGTTACGTGTCGGGCTATAACCGGGCGGTCGTGCACATCGGATTAGGCGAAAAGGAGAAGGCCATCGCGGCGCTTGAGCAGGGCGTTCCGTCGCGCGACGTTCGGCTGGTCTGGCTCGACGTTAACCCGCGCTTCGACTCGCTGCGCGACGAGCCGCGCTTCACCGACCTGTTGCGAATCGTAGGACTCAGGTCTTAAAGGCCGCGCCGCTTTGATAATTCTTGAAAACTTTTGACGCCCTTCTAAAGACTTGCCGCGCCCGCCCCGCGCATCATCACCTCGCCGTGCCGATAAGGAGCACGAGAGAAAGGTTGGTCAGCCTCTTCTGATGTCGAGACTTTTATGAGCAGCACGTCGGCGGGAAAAAACATCTGCGAGATTTACGCCGCGTCGGAGCACGAGCGGGTCGTGCTCTGGGCCGACCCGAAGGACGATTACCGCGCGATCATAGCCGTTCACAGCACCGCGCTCGGCCCGGCGGTCGGCGGCACGCGCTTCTGGAATTACACGAGCGACGAGGAGGCGAGCCTCGACGCGCTTCGCCTCTCGCGCGGGATGACCTATAAGAATGCGCTCGCCGGTCTTCCCTTCGGTGGAGGCAAGGCGGTCATCATCGGCGACAACCGGACGCCGCACCGCGAGAGAATTTTTCGCGCGCACGGTCGCTTCGTCGAAAGCCTCGGCGGGCGCTTCATCACGGCGGAGGACGTGGGCACCAGCCCCGCCGATATGAAGTACGTGAGCATGGAGACGCGTCACGTCGTCGGGCTCATGGAGAAGTCGGGCGACCCTTCACCCGTGACCGCTTACGGAGTCTTTCGTGCGATGCAGGCCGCCGCAAAGCACCGCTGGGGGTCGGACGATCTCAAGGGGCGCAGGGTCGCCGTTCAAGGATGCGGCAACACCGGCTATTATCTTGCCCGAGAGCTTCACAACTGCGGGGCCGAACTCGTGGTGACGGACGTGGACGCCGCGCGTGTGAAGCACGTGGTTGACGAACTGGGCGCGGCGGCCGTCGCACCCGAAGAGATATTCGATGTCGAGGCGGACATCTTCGCCCCGTGCGCGCTCGGCGGAATCATCAACGACCTGACGCTCGCGCGTCTGAAAGTCGGAGTCGTCGCCGGTTCGGCCAACAACCAACTCACCGATGCGCGCCACGGCGACGCGCTGGAAGAGTTGGGCATCACCTACGCGCCCGACTACGTCGCCAACGCGGGCGGCATCATCAACGGATGCCGCGAGCTTCTCGGCTGGACTGTTGATGAGACGAAGCCCAAAGTCCGCGCCATCTACGACACCACGCTGACCATCCTTCAGTCGGCAAAGGCGGCAGGCGTTCCGGCGCATCACATGGCCGACCGTCTGGCGGAGGCACGCCTCTTCTCCGCACGGACAACCGAAGGGAATGCGCGACCAATATCAGGCTGACCAGAGTTGTGGAATCGCTGCCACCGATTCGAGCAAGTGTGACGGCGTCAACGACGCCTTCCATCCATCTAAGCGCGGAAGCCCCACGACGCGATGTGGAAGTCGAAGCCAATGAAGTCTCGCCACCTACCAGACCTCGGGGATGTCGGCATACTTGCGCAGCACTTCAAAGTCCATGTACAGGCCGTAGAATAGTACCGGCACCCGTTCTTCTTTCATCGCCGCTTCACCTCGTCAACTTCACCTCGTCAACTCGTCTTCAGCACTTCCCCACCACTTCATCTGATGTTGAGTCTGCCGACTCTCAACTTTATCGGCCAACTGAATTCGAGACTGCGCTCCGGGTCATGCCACACGTGTTTCAGCTTCTCCAGAAGCGGTTTCAACACGTCCACACCGCGCTCATCTTTATATCTCTGCACCACCGACCACGTGCCGAGAAAGCCGGTCAGGTGATTCAAGTCCCAGACGGCCTCCATCGTCAACGGCGGCGCATCAAGCTCCTCGAAGGGAAAGGGCAGCGACTCGAACTCTTCGTCGCTGAGCCTGTTCTCCGGAAGCCAGAACGGCTTAATCACATCCTCGTGGAATTCTTCGAGAACACTCTGCACGGGGTCGGGCGCGCGAATGAAGCTGTACCCCCAAGCGGCAAACACCCCTTCCCGCGCGAGCACTCGCCTGACCTCGCTATAAAATTCGTCGTGAGCGAACCAGTGAAGCGCCTGCGCGACGGTCACGAGGTCAACGGAACCCGACTCGATATCAACTTCTTCGGAGGGAGCCACGGCGTAGACTATTCTCTCGTGGCTGAGCGCGTTTGCTATCTGCTCCTCGCTCGGGTCGGTCGCAACGACCTGTCGGAAATATGGGGCCAGCCCCAGCGCGGCCTGACCGTTTCCTGTCGCGCAATCCCACGCCCTCTCATGCCTCGACACGAGAGAAGCCAGATGAACGAACAATCGTTCAGGATAGCGCGGCCTGTACTTCGCATACCCGGAGGAGAGTCGCGCGAAGGGGTCTGTAAAGTTCGTGGACATTATTCCAGCGTCTCACGCGGTTAGGATGGGCCAACCGCTGATGAGCTTGCTCTAACGACCGGCGAGGTTCGCAACCACGGCCACCAACTCCGCGGGCTCGAAGGGCTTCGGCACGTGCAACTGGAAACCGGCGCGCAACACCCTCGTCCGATCTTCGGCCCTGACGTATGCGGTCAAAGCGGCGGCCGGTATCTGTCCGCCGCGCTCGGCCGGGAGCGCGCGCACTTTGGCGATGAGGCGATAGCCGTCCTCTTCGGGCATGCCGAGGTCGCTGATTAAAACGTCGGGACGAAACTGGGCGATGGCCTCAAGCGCCTCGGACGTGGAACCGGCCGTGAAGACTTCTACTTTGCAATGTTCGAGCACCGCGCGCATCATGTCGCGCGTGTCCGTCTCGTCGTCAACGATCAGCACTCGTAAGCCCTGTAGAGAAGGCGGGCAGTCAATCTCCAGATGGGCGACGGCGTTTGAGAACGGTCGCTCCGTCCTCTCCGGCACTTCCTTGAGGGTGATGAAAGGCAGGCTGACGACAAACGTCGAGCCCTTGCCTTCACCCTCGCTTTCGGCTCTCACCGTGCCTCCGTGCAACTCGACCAGTTGACGGACGATGGACAGTCCCAACCCCATGCCTCCATGAACTCTGTTCGTTCCGGGATCGGCCTGTCGAAAGCGGTCGAAGATATGCGGCAGGAACTCAGGGCTGATGCCGATGCCCGTGTCCTGCACTGTAATCTCAACCCGAGAAGCGACGCTCTCCAACTTGACCAGTAGCTGACCGTCCTTGGGCGTGAACTTGATGGCGTTGGTCAGAAGGTTCCAGACCACCTGCTGCAAGCGGTCGGCGTCGCCGTTGATTGGCCCGGCGCGCGGGTTGAGCACCGTGGTTAGGCGGATGCCTTTCGACTCCGCCGCGGGGCGGGTCGCTTCGACGGCGGCTTCGATGATCGGCGTGAGTTCGACCGTGCGCAGGTCGAGCCGCAGCTTGCCGCTGATGATGCGTGAAACGTCGAGCAGGTCGCTGATAAGTTGATTCTGCGCCTGCGCGTTGCGGTGAATGGTTTCGAGCGCGCGGTTGTGTGCCGCTTCGTCGAGGCTGCCGGTGAGCAGCATGTTCGACCAGCCGAGGATGGCCGTTAAGGGCGTGCGCAACTCGTGTGAGACGGTGGCGAGGAACTCGTCTTTGAGATGATTGGCCTCTTCCGCTTCTCCGCGAGCCGTCTTCTCCCTTGCGAGCGCCTGCGTGCGCGCGTCAATCTGCGCTTGCAATTCCGCTTCGCGCGTGACGCGCTCGGTAACGTCCTCGATGACGGTCATAGTCCCGATGACGCGCCCGTTGTCGTCGAGCAGAGGCGTGATGCGCGCCGTCTGCTGCATCTCGGTGAAGCCGCTCAAATTCGCACTGGTAGGCAGAGGCAGCAGGTGCCCGTGCAGTCGTTGCGAAAGAATCCGGGTCTGACCTTCGAGCACCCATTTGTAGTGCCGATCCAAACGTCTTTTTTCAAGCTCCGTGTAGACTTCGAGGAGGTTTCGCCCGAGCACGTCGGGCGCGCTCAACTCGCTGTGCTCCTCAAGCCAGCGGTTCCATGCGCGTATCTTCAAATCGGCGTCGGTGATAAGGATGCCGTGTCCCGCGAGATCGTTCATCCAGCGCAGCAAAGCCGCGCTGAGCAATCTCTCGTCGTTCGGGCCAGTTTTCGTCATGTCTTTAAAGCGTCGGGTGTCTCGGTCGTCAACCACTTCAGGACTGCCCCTGTCGCTCCTCCCACGCTTCGACCTCCTGAATCAGACGGTCGAGCGAAGTAACGCTCAAGACCATCACGAGGAAGCCACGCACGGCGCTGTCACGAATCTGGAAGGCCGTGTATACGACAAGTGCGTACTGCGGCTCGCCGCCTTCGCCTGTACCGATAGAGGCGAGCAACTCATTGAGCGTCTCCAGATGAAGACGCGGGACTGAGAACGAGACGTGAACATCCAGAAGGTTACCGAACATGCCCAGACAGGCGTTGAGCAGAATGTTCCCCACCTCGGTCAGCACCTCGCGCGCCGACTCGTCGAGGCGGCCTGAATGAGCGGGCTCGTCCGTCAGCAGGTCGGTCAGTCGAACCGCGCCGTCGTGATTGAGCAGCAGCAGCGCGTCGCCCGCGACCGGCCCGCCGAAGACCTGATGGATGGAGGCGATCTCGCCGGGGATGAATTTGGCGAGCGCCACCGGCAGTTCCTTAGTCGGGTGGACTGAGACTTCCGGCGCGTTGAGTATGACGCGCTGCCCGGTCAACTCGGAGAGGGCAGCGCCGGTTCGCGAGAACGCTATGTTGATTAACTCCGAAACAGCATCATTCTGGCGTTCGGTCAGTATCATCGCGCTACTTCCCCCCCCAACACTGAATTAATCGCGTCGAGCACGTTCTCGGTCGTGAACGGCTTGTTGATGAAATCGCGCGCGCCCGCCTTTGCGACCATCTCGCGCGTCGAGGACTGGATGTCCGCGCTGGCGACGATGACGCGCGCGCCCGCGTCCATCTCGCGCAGTTTGGTCAGAACGTCAATCCCGTACATGCCCTTCATCACCAGATCGAGCAATACCAGATCAGGCTTCTCGATGAAATAGAGTTCGAGCGCGGCCATACCTTCTTCGGCCTCGACGACGCTGTACCCGGCGGTCTCAAGGATGCGTCGCAGCGTCCTGCGCGAGAGCGCGGAATCGTCAACGACCATTATTTTTTTACTCATACCGCCTCCCGAATCGCCCGCGCCATCTGGTCGAGCGGCACGCTCCTATCGCTCAATCCGGCCTCTACCACCGAGCCGGGCATGCCGTAGACCACACACGTCTCTTCGCTTTCGGTATAGATCAGCCCGCCCTGCGCTTTGATCCACGCCGAGCCCGCGCGGCCGTCCGAACCCATCCCCGTCATCACCACACCCAGAACCCTCTGCCCATAGACCTCCGCGGCCGATTGAAAGAGCACGTCCACCGAAGGACGGTGCGGCATCTCAAAGGGTCTTGAATCAAGGTGCGCGACCACCGCGCCGTCCGCGCGGCGTCGGAAGGTCAGGTGACGACCGGCCTGCGCCAGCAGCGCCGAGCCCGCACGCAACTCGTCGCCCTCGTGCGCCTCGCGCACATCGAGCGGCGAGTGTTCGTTCAGCTTGCTCGCATACATTTCAGTGTAACCCACCGGCATGTGCATGACCATCGCGACGGGGACGGGAAAGTCCGCAGGCAGTTGAGGGATTAACTGTTTCAAAGCCTGTGGGCCGCCGGTAGAAATCCCGATGACCACGATGTCCACCAACTCGTTGCGCGTGACGGAGGCCAGAGCCTGCGGCGGCTCGGCCTCCGACAATGGCGAGACGATTTTGACGCGCGACATGTGGATGCTTGCAGCGGCCTTGACCTTCTCGATTAACTCGTCGCTCACCTCGAAGATTTTCTCGGTCGCCAGCGCCGTCGGCTTCTGCACAAAGTCAACAGCGCCCGCGTCGAGCGCGGTCAGCGCGGCCTCGCCCGTCTCGCTCGCGATGCTCATGATGATGATGGGCACCGCTCGGCGCGCCATCTGTTCGCGCACGAACCCGACGCCGTCGAGCCCCGGCATGATGAGGTCGCAGGTGATGACATCCGGTTCGAGTTGTGCCGTCAACTCCAGCGCCTCTTTGCCGTCGCGCGCCGTCCCTACCACTTCGAGGAAAGGGCTGCGCGAGAGCATCTGCTTCACGACCTTCCGCACATAGGCGGAGTCGTCCACCACCAGAACTTTTAAGACTCTATCCATGAATAGTCCTTGGAGTCGGAGGCGCGAGACTCAGCCCGCGCCCGGTCGCTTCACGTAGACGAACGCGCTTCCTATCTCCTGCAAATCAAAATCGGCCGACAGCCTCAACAGCGATTCCGAGGCGGCCACGAACAAGTAACCCGGCGGCCGGATGTGCGCGGCGAACGAGCGTACCGTGCGGCTGATGGCACCATCGGAGAAGTAGATGAAAACGTTCCGGCAAAATATCACGTTCGCCGCCGCCAGCGGGGCGACCTCCGCCTCGTTCATCAGATTAACGACATCCCACTTGACCGCTGCGTGCAGCTTAGCGTCTACGCGCCACGTTTGTGTCGCGCCCACTTGCGTAAAATATCTGGAGCGCAACTCCGGCGACAGGTTGCGAAACGAGCGTTCGCGATAAACCCCGCGCCGCGCTCGCTCGACCGCCGACGTGCTGGCGTCGCTGGCATAAATCTCAATCGGGGCGCGCGCGAGCCACCCTGCCTCGTCGAGCGCCATCGCGATGGTCAGCGGCTCTTCACCCGACGCGCACGCCGCGCTCCAAATCCGCAGCGGCCCTGCGCCCGCTGCGTCGAACCAACGCGGCACGACCACTTCAACGAGCGCGCGCACCTGATCCATCTCGCGCCAGAAGTATGTCTCGGGGACTGAGAGCGCGTTCATCACGTTCAGCCACTCGTCCTGTGCCGCCTCGTCATATTTCAGCAGGTAGTAATAATCGAGAAGCGATGTGAAGCCGCGCTCGATGACCAGCGGCGACAGTTTATCCGTCAGGATGTCGCCTTTGCCGTTATCAAAGAACAACCCCGTGCGCTCGTGAATCAGGTCGCGCAAAAGCCTGTCCGCCCCGCCTGTAAGACCTAAACTCCCCGTATTGAAACCCATTGTTCTTTTGCCCACGGCGTACAGCCGAAGGCTTTTCGACCCTTAGCTAAAATCTTCCGGCCGTTCTCCGAGGGCGAGGGCGGCTGCAGCCCTCGCGTCGGCGTCCGTCGAATGAAGCGCATCAAGTAGCGGCCCACGCGCGTCCGCGTGCGATATTCGACCGAGCGCGGTAACGGCTGCACGCACGAGGTCGGGCTCGCCCGACCCGACCAGAGGCGCGACCGCCTTGATAGCCATCTCTCCACCGATGTGCCCCAACGCTTCGACGGCAGCGATGCGGACGTGATTCGATTTATCGTCTCGCGCCAGCCCCGCCAACGCCTCCGCGCTCGCCGCCGTCCTCTGCCGCCCGAGCGAACGCGCGGCGAAATAACGCACCCACGAATCTTCGTCCGCCAGCGCCTCTATCAAGTGTGTCGAGACTTCCGAGTCTTCCGACTGCGCCATCGCACTCGCCGCCGCCGCACGCACCTTTGGCGTCTCGTGTCGCAACGCGCGCACGAGCGCGGGCGTGGCACGTTCGTCTTCGAGATACGGAAGGTGCTCGACCGCAGCGCGGCGCACACGCTCGTCTTCGTCGAGACATCGCTGCAACAGGAGGTCTGCGCATTCGGGATAGCCGAAGTAGCCCGCGATCTTAACCGCCGATTCACGCACGTTCGGGTCGGGGTCGCTGAGCAGGGGCAGCACGCGCCCCGGCATCTCGGGCGAGCCGAGCGAGTTGAGCGCGCCGACGACGGCCTGCCTGACTGCGGCCCTGTGGTCTCCGACGAGTGCGAGCAGAGAGTCGAAAGCGCGCGCGTCGCCTATCTTCGCCAGCGCGTCGGCGGCCGCAATCATCAACTCGGCATCGTCGTCTAAGGCTTCGACCAGCGCGGGCACGGCGCGCGCATCACCAATGCGTCCCAGAGCGACGACCGCCGCTTTACGGATTTCAAGGTCTTCCGAGCCGAGTTGTTCAATCAACAAATCCGTCACACGCGGGCCATGTCGGACTAAGGCTTCGATCACCTCACCGCGTGCATCCTCTTGCCCGAGAAGCCGAGTCAGTGCGTGCTCGACCGCCGCACCCTCCAACCAGCCGACGACCAGCGCGAGCGGGCGCAACTCGCCCGCGCCCGGCGCGCGCAACGCGTCGAGCAGGTTGCGCGCGCCGGTCGGGTTGATCGCCGCACGGCTCAAGTCGGCGATGTACGACCCCTCGCCAAACTTTTTTTCGTAGCGGTCATGCAGCGCGGCGAGCGCCTGTGCGACCGAACGCGCGGGCGCGTCGGTTGCATTGAGCAGCGCGGTCAGCGGCGCGATTGTCTCTTCATCTCCGAGACGGCCGAGCACGTCGGCCGCGGCTTCGCGTAAAAGCTCGTCTTCGAGCAGAGGCACGATGCGCGGGGCGATGCGCGCCTCGCCAATCTGTATCAACGAGTCGAGCGCCGGGAAGGCGAGAAAGAAATCGCGCGTCTCGGCAATCCGCGCGAGCGCATCGGCGGCTTCGCTCGCGCGCAGTTTCCCCAGAGCTTCGATTGCGTGGTAACGCACGTTGGCGTCCGCATCTTCGAGCGCGCCGAGGAGCGCGGGCGCGGCTCGCGCGTCGCGCTGCTCGCCGAGCGCGAGCGCCGCCTGTATGCGCAGGTCTGCGTCCTCGGTTTGCAGAAATTCGACGAGCGGCGAGAGCGTGTCCACGTCGCTCATCGCCAACACCTGTAGCGCGCTGTTGAGGAGGCTGATGTTGTGATGGTTCTCGCGCACCGAATTTAAGAGCGCGGCGATGGCGTCGGGCGCGGCTCGACGCGCAAGCCCCTCGACGGCCGCGCGACGCACGCGCCAACTCTCATCTCCGAGCACGGAGAGAAGAGGCGCGGCGGGTTCGAGCGTCTCCTCGTCTTCTGACAAGCCACGCGCGGCGTTCAGGCGAACGCTTTCGTCCGCATGGGCAAGCTGTTCGGAGAGGGCGCGCTCGCGTTCGATACGCGCGGTCACGTCTTCGATTGTGACGAGCGCGCCGACAATTCGACCTTCATCGCGCAGGGGCGCGATGGTCACGCGCTGCTGCATCTTGTCGAAACGCTTCGAGGGAATTCGCGGTGGACACGGAATCAAGTAGTGATGAAAGGCGGGCGCGAGAACTTCCACGACTCCCTCGTCGATGACTCGACGGAAACGCGCGAGCAGACGGCTCGTCTCCAACTGTGGGAGAAGCATGGAGAGCGATTTACCGCAGGCTGCGTCCGCCGGGATGCCGGTCAAGCGCACGAGCGCGGCGTCCCAGATTTGAATAACGAGACTCGCGTCGGTGGTAAAAACGCCGATTGGATTGTCTGAAGTCAGGTTGCCCATCTTCGGTCGCGTCAACGCCCCGCCATGCTCGTACCCGCTCGCGCTAGTTCTCTTTATTGTCCAGACCCGTCAGGACGCTCCGGGTCACTCGGCTCCAACGCCTCAACCTGAGCGTGCTCCTTTCTAGAGCGACGCGCTTTTCCGTTGGTGCGTGGTCTGACGCTTGATGACTGAGCGCCGTTCGCGCCCACACGCTCCGCGTTCGCCTCACCAACGACTTCCGCGAGCAGCCGCGCGCACTCAATCAAATTAGTCGTGCCGCTCAAGGTGGCTTTGACTCCACGCGCGTTGCGCTCGGTAATCTGGCGGATGTCGGCCAGCGTCCCCAAGACCTGTTCTGAAGAGGTTAAGTGCTGACGGTTCGAGCGCGTGACGAACCCGATCTCTTTGGAGATGCTTGCGGTGGCGGTGGTCATGTCGCGTGCGGCGCGTGCCTGCTCGTCCATCGCTTTGGCGACCTGTGCGGATTGCTGGCGCATGCTTTGCGCGGCCGTGGTGATTTGAGCGGCGGCGGTCGCCTGCTCGCCCATCGCGCGGCTCACTCCCGCAATCATGCGCCCGAGACGTTCCGACTCTTTTGAGACTTGCTCGCCCGCCGTGGCCTGCTCTTCGAGCGCGCGCGAGGTGGAAGCCGCACCACGGCGCATTGACTCGACCGCCTGCGCAACTTGCTTGGCGGCCGACGCCTGCTCGCTCGATGCTTTTCGCACCTGCACCGCCACCACGGTCGTGTTCTGCGCGGCCTTGATGATCTCGCGTGCGGCGCGACCCTGCTCGCCCATCGCCTGACTGACTTCCTTCGCGGTCTTACGCATCTGCGTCGTTGCCTTGACTATCTCCTGCGCGGCGCGGGACTGCTCGGCCGTGGCGACTGCGGCCTGCTTGGACTGCGTCGCGGTCGTGTCAATCGCAGTCACGACGTGTGCGCCCGCGCCCAACTGCTCTTCGGTGGCGCGCGCTATCTGGACGACGATCTGCGCGGTCTCGTTAACGCCGGTCAGAATCCTTTGCAGCCCTTCCGACCCTTCTGCGGCAAGGCGTCCGCTTTCGTCCGCGATGCGCACCCCTTCGCTCGACGCCGCGATGGCCTCCTGCACGACCTCCTGCAACGCCTTGATGATGGCGGCGATGTCGGCGGTCGCCTGCGCCGAGCGGTCGGCGAGGTTGCGCACCTCTTCGGCAACGACGGCGAAGCCGCGCCCCGCCTCTCCGGCGCGCGCAGCTTCGATTGACGCGTTGAGCGAGAGCATGTTCGTGCGCTCGGCGATGACGTTGATGGTGTTAACGATGCCGCCAATCTCGTTCGAGCGTTTGCCCATCTCGCGAATGACCGAGGCCGACTGTTCCATCGAAGCGCGAACGCGTCCCAAGCCTTGAATAGATTTCTGCGCCGCCGCGCCGCCCTGCTCCGCCTCGCGCGAGACGCGGCTCGCGACCTCTTCGGCGCGTTTGGTCATCGCGGCGACCGAGCGCAGCGAGCGATCCATCTCGGTGGCGCTCGTCGCCGCGCTCGTCGCCGCCTCGGTAATCTTCTCGGTGTTCTGCGCCACGCCCTGAACCGAACGCGCCATCTCTTCCATCGAAGTGGAAACCTCTTCGACGGTCGAGGCGAGATTCTCCGACATGGCCGAGACCTCTTCGATTGAGGCGGCCATCTCGTTGATTGAGGAAGCCGTCTCTTCAGCGGACACGGTCAGGTCGTCGGCGTTGCCCGCCAGACTCTCGATTGAGCGCGAAACCTCTTCGATGCTGACGGCCGTCTGGTTGACGGAAGCGGAGAGCGCATCCGTGTCGTCGCTGACGCTTTTGATTGAGGCCGCGATCTCGTTCATCGCGCCTGTCACCTCTTCGGCGGAGGTCGCCATCTCCTGCGTGTTGCCGGTGACGCTCTCTATCGAGCGCGCAGACTCTTCGAGGGCGGCCGCCGTCTCGTTGATTGAGGCGGCGAGGCTCGACGAATTTGCGCTGACCTGCTCGATGGAGGCGGCCGTCTCGTTAACCGAAGAGACAAGCTCTTCGGTGGAGGTCGCAATCGCCTCGGCCTGCGTGGTCGTCTCGCCGAGCGAGGCCGCCATCTCGTTGGCGAGACTGACGGCCGAGTCGAGCGAGCGCGTCTGCGCCTCTGTCCCCTCATTGACTTCGTCTGCAATCCGCGCAATCTCATGAGCCGCCTCGGCCACCCGCAACGCCTGTTCACGCACGCGCCCACCGTCCATGTCGAGGCCGCTGCCCGGCGCACTACTCATCTGTGTTGCCATGTCCGTCTCCTGTTAACCGATAGCCTCTTGCTCTTCGCCAATGTCAATTACTTCGTCAAGGTCGAGGACTAAAATCATCCGGCCGTTGATAGTCGCAATCCCTTCAAGATATTTTCCGCTGAGACCTGTGATGGCTTCGGGCGGCGGCTCGATGGTGCTTTCGGGGATGCGAAGAAACTCGCGCGCGGTGTCTACAATTAACCCGATTGTGCGACCCCCACTGTTGACGACCACCAGGCGCGAGCGCAAATCGTAAGCGATTTTTTCAAAGCCGAAGCGCATCCGCAGGTTCAGTACCGGGACGACCTGTCCGCGCGCGAGCACCACGCCCTCGACCGCCGCAGGCGCGTTCGGCACTGGCGTAACGTGCTCAATCATCTCCATCTGCTGTACGAAGCGGCTGCGCACGCCGTAAGTGGTTCCGGCCAGCTCGAAGAGGACGAAAGGCTCTGCATCGTTCCGTGTATTCGTCATAGTTGTTTAAGCCGCGCCGAATTTTTGAGAGCGGCCACGTCAAGAATCAGCACGACGCGACCGTCGCCGAGGTCGGTCGCGCCCGCCACGCCCGCGACCTTCACCAGTGGGTCGTTCATGCCGCGCACCACGATCTCCCTCTGCCCGATGGCGCGGTCAACCGCGAGCCCCACGGCGTTCGCACCCACGCCGATGACGAAGACGTGAAAGGCGCGCGCCGTCGTCTCCGCGAGTCCGAACAGGCGCGATAGGCGCAACAGCGGCAGCACCCCGCCGCGATAGTTAACGATCTCGTTATTCTCTAAAATCCTCACCGCCGCCGACTCGACTTCGATGACCTCGCGCACGACCGTCTGCGGGAAAGCGAACCGCTGACCTCCCACGCTTGCGATGAGCGCATCGGCGATGGCGAGCGTCAGAGGCAATTCAATCGAGAAGCGCGTCCCGCGCATCGGCTCCGTCGTAAGCGTGAGCGTGCCGCCGAGTTCCTCGACGGTGTCGCTGACCACGTCCATCCCGACGCCGCGTCCGCTGGCGCGATCCGCTTCATCGCGCGTCGAGAAGCCCGACGCGCAAATCAACTTCAACAACAGCGCCTCGTCCACAACGGCGTCTGCGGCAATCAGGCCGCGCGCGCGCGCACGCTCGGCGACGCGCTCCGTATCAATGCCGCGCCCGTCGTCCGCAATCTCAATCAACACGCTGTCGCCCACGGTCGCGGCGCGCAGCGTGATTTTACCCTCGGGCGGCTTCCCCTGCGCAACGCGCTCGTCCACGGTCTCCAACCCGTGACTGACGGCATTGCGGACGAGGTGCAGGAGCGGGTCCATCATGCGCTCGACGAGAAACTTGTCGATCTCGGTCTCTTGTCCGAGCAGTTCGAGCTTAATCTGCTTGCCGCTTTCGCGCGCAAGGTCGCGGACAACGAACTTCATGCGCTCAAAGATTTCGCCGACCTGCACCATCCGCACGCGCATGACGCCGTCGCGCAGATCGCGCAACTGTCGCGCCATCGCCATGCTCGTCTCTTGCAGTGCGCGCCACTCGGCGGGCGGGACGCTGCGCTTTAACTCGCGCAGGCTATCGTCGAGCCGCGAGCGGCTTGTGACCAACTCGCCGATGAATCGCATCAACTCATCCAGCCGCGCGAGGTCAACACGCACGACGTTGGATGGGGCGAGCATTGATGCGGCCGGTGTGTGTGAGGTCTGCGAGGATTGATTGACCTCACCCGCTTCCGTAAGAGTGCCTGACTCTTCGGGCGGCATCGTCTGACGAGTGTTGTCGGCAACCGCTTCTTCAAACGGAGTGTAGGTCAGGTTCTCTTCCCGCCAATCCGCGAACACGGATTCTTCTACGTCGGTGGCGAGGACGAACTCAAAAACAATTCCACCCTGTTCCTTGACATGCGGCGTGGCTTGAATCAATTCGCCTATCTCTTGCAGACGGGCGCGAACACTGTTGACGTTGACCCCGCGTTCGGAGAGCGCGGGTGTCGGCACGAATTCAAAACGCCAAGTGCGTGTGCGCCCCGTGTGAAGCGCGGCGGACGTTGGCCGGGCGCGGTTCGTTTCGGATGAACTGTTCGCGGCGCTATCTTCAACAACACTGGCGGGCGCGGTCTGTCCGGTCGTTGACTCAGGTGTTGAGGCTGCGGCCTGAAGGCAGGTGATGGTCGCTTCGATGTCAGGAGCAACCTCCTTTTTACGAAAGGCGACGATGACCTTTTCGAGCACCGTCGTGCCCGCCATGAGGGCTTCGACGCCTTCGACGCTCAAGGGCGCGTCGGCGTGGCGCAAAGCGCGCAGGTAGCTCTCCATGTGATGTGCGAGTTGCTCCGCATCGCCCAGACCCACCATGCCCGAGATGCCTTTGAGCGTGTGGAAGCTGCGGAAAAGCTCGTCGAGTAAAGATTGGTAGATGCCCGGCCGACCCGCGGCCTCTTCGAGCGCGAGCAGGTGACGACGAACGAGCGTCAGGTGCTCGTCGCACTCGGCGAAATAATCGTCGAGGAACTGCGCGAAAAAATCGCTGCCGTCGTCGGGGTTGGAAGCGGACACTAAGCCCTTTCCTGATGACTGCTCAACAAGGCCCGCGCCTGCGCGGTCAATGCCTGCGGCGCGAACGGCTTGGTAAGGTAGAGAGAAGCGCCCGCGGCAAGCGCGTTCGTGCGGCTCGCCTCGTCGCCTCTGGTCGTCAACACGATGACAGGGATGTGACTGTACGCCTGATGGCGGCGCAGGAAATTCAACACCTCAAGGCCGTGCATGTCCGGCATGTTCAAATCGAGAATCATCAAGTCCACGCGGGCGAGCGACAGACGCTCGATGGCTTCGAGCCCGCTGCTCGCTTCGCCAAAGCTCGCGCCCGCGAGCGCGCGCAGCGAGGCTATGACCATCCTCCGCATGGTCGGCGAATCATCGACTATCAGAATATTGCTCATACGGCGACCGGGCGCGCGGCTTTCGGCGGACTATTTAAACTTTTTTCTTATAGGCTGGCGTCAATCATATCAGCCCCGGCTTTATCAGGCCATAGATAAGTGGCTTTTGCGCTTATTTGAAGAAGAAGCTGCCGCCGCTGCAAGGCGCACGCGCGGCACCCTTCGCGGGTGCCTCTCTACTTTGCGCAGCGCTTGCAGGGGCGGCAGCTTCTTCTTCGAGCGCCCCGAGATGGATACGTCTACTTTCCCTGTATGGCTCGGGTCATGGGGCGGGCGTGCCCGGATCAATCATGCCTACTGCTTGCAGCTTGCCGCCGCTTGTGTCCGCGTAGAGGTGGGTTATCCAGAAGCCAAGCTTGCCGGGCTCGGCTGCGCCTCCAATCTGCTTGTCGCCGATGAAGGTTTCCGCCTCGGCCATGTCGCTTGCGCGCAGCAGTGCGCTCGGGCGGAAGTCGCTCTCGTTCGGATACAGAACCTTGTAGCGCGCCTGCTGCGGCTTGCCGTCGGTGGTGAAGGAGAGATACCAGACGATGGCCGCCCCGTTCTCTTCGATGATTACTCCCGGCATGCGCAGGTTGGCGTTCTTGTCCGCGACCTTGAAGAGCTTGTCGGTGAGAGCACCGACCGTTACCGGCGAGCCGTCGAGCACGGCGTTCACGCGATGAACGTCGATGCGATGGCGCGGGCAGTTCGCCCCGTCGCAAATATCATCCGTGAAGTAGAACTTTGAGAAGCGATACACCGGCTGCATCGCCCAACTCGGTGCGACGGACAACGTCTTTTTATTCTTGACCAGAGGGTTGGTCGCGTCTTTGAAGGCATAGACGATCAGGTCTGCACCCTTGCGCCCGAGCACGAGGCTGAGGCCATCGGCGTCGGAGTATTGCGTCACCGGGCTGATCTCGTCGGCATCGGGGAACTTGGCATCGAGGTACTGTCCGAGAAAGGGGTCGGCCGTCGTTCCGTTGATAAGCTTCTTGGCGTCGAAGACGAACAGGCGCTTGCCATCCTTGTGGGCGAGAAGCAGCCGCCCGTTCCTTACTGAGAACAAAGGCCAGTCCGCATAGTCGCGCACCAGCACGTACTCCCAGAATCCTTTGCGCGGGTCTTCAGCCTTCGAGACGGCGACGAAGACGTAGCGTCGCGCCTCGTCACCACACACGCTGTCCGAGGGACACTTCCAGATATGGTTGCGCGCGGCGGCGACGATCCAGAAGCGCCGCGTGTCATAGTCGAAATAAGCGCGCGCGTCGTAGTTGCCCTGAATGCAGCCGCTCGGGTCGCCGGTCTTTGGGTCGAGGTAATTGTTCGGGTCGCAAGGGAACTTGGGCTTGTTGCCGAATTCGAGTTGGTAGTTGATGTCGCCCGGATTCTTAGCGTTTGTGACCGGGTCGGTGGGCAACAGCAGCGGCGCGAACAGGTCGGAGAAGGTGGCGTTGAGCGGCACGCAGCCGTCGGCGGCGAGCGGCAGGTTGGTAGCGCGGTCATAGAAAACGTAGCTGTGCGCTTCGAGAACCAGCGCGTACTTGGGGCTGACCGCAAGCTGCGGGTCAGCGCCCATCGAAGTGATGCCGTCACCGAGAAGCGAGAGTCCCGGGCTCTTGTTCGACGCGATTGGGCCGGGGTTCTTGGGCGTCATCGCGGGCGCGGTACGGCCGCTGCCGCTGACGGCCCAGCAGCGTGTCTTGTCGAAGTCGTTGTGCAGAAACTTGTGCGTCTGGTCGGCGGCCCTCGCGTGCGACGCGCAGGCCAGCAACGCGACCAACATCGCGCCGAAGCTCAACGGTAAGTTCAAGGCTCCCGGCCTTAACAATCTGCGGGCGGCTCGCGCGCACGAGCGCGCACAAAGCGAGTGTTGTCTGAAGGTATCAGACCATTCCATAACTGTATCTCCTCTTCTGTTTAAAATGTGCTCAGGGCATCGAACGCAATACCGGGATGCCTCGATGGTGTTATGCGAAGTGTGGGCTGATCTCTGCCGTGATAGTCTTGCAATCGTACCGGGGCGCAGTTGAGGCAGAAATGGAAAAGGGTTCAAGACGACCGGCGCGTATAAGACAGACGCAACGCCGGAGTGAGTTCGCGCCCTACTGGATGCGCGGAAAGATATGACCCACGGTCTTTGTTGTCAATAGCCAACTTGTGAGCGAGCTATGACGGCGACATGCTCGAACCTGTTCGCGGCTTCGGGTGAAAGAGAAAGGGCGCGACCCACTGAGTGGCCGCGCCCCTTTCGCGAGATGTGTACTTCCAGTCGTGTCTACTTCTGTTGAGCGGCGGAAGCAGAGGCCCGTATGACCTGCTTTCTGTCGAAGGCGACGCCCGCGAATGAATACGGGGAGGCGTCGCCCGCGAGCCTGACGCCGAGAGCGCCCGCTTCCTTCTCCCCCCACTCTTCGGCGTGAGCCTCGGCCTTGGCGACGACCTGCTTGGTCTTTCTGTCCGTGACCGTCAACTCGTTCGTCTTACTGTCGAAGCTGAAAGTGTAGGTGCCGGCCTTGAGCGTTGTACCGGCGATAACGAAGTCCTGACCGATGCCGTAGACGCGGCTCTTGACCTTGGCAGAGGCGGTCGCGGCCGACACGGCGCAGACCAGCAGGAGGGCGGCGATGCTTGTCGAGATTCTTTTCATCAGTACGAAGTTCCTTCCTTTTATCCGAGGGTTCGTATGCGGCGTCACTCGGGGAGCGCAACGCCGTCTCGGTAAGCACATACGCGGGGCGGGGTGGGGCTCGTTCAGTGAATGTGACGAGGCGGCGGCGTGAGGTGATGAATCACGCTGCGGCGTGACGGGAAAGCAAACCCGCGACATGAGAGATGAAAGTTGAGAGGCGAGCGTTCCCTTGATTACCGATTCAATTCAATTCCAATGTTTGATGCGGGGCCATAATTCCTTCAAGGGTTGCTTCAGGTCGCGACCATCTCAGGCCAACCGAACCCGCTACTCCATAGGCGCTCGCTCCGATGCACGGAATGAACAGACGTTGGCGTCATGCTTGTGTGTTGTAGTCTTCAGGCCGGAACGGAAGCTCACGCGGGGGTCAACGGAACAGGCCGCCAACAAACCCGATCTCATAGACCATAAACAGGCCGAGGCTCAGGCTGAAGAGTCCGGCCAAGCCGCGCACCGCGAGATTGACGCGTGTGAAGCGCGCGGCCGTCAGGTAAACAGGCAGACCGAAAAGCGCGCTCATCAACATCATTCCTCCGACCGAGCCGATGCCGAAGATGATGATGTAAAGAAGTCCGACCAGCGGTGACGAGATGGTCGAGAGCACGAGCAGCATCAGCGCGGCGCTGCCCGCCAGCCCGTGAATCATACCTACGAGCAGCGGGCGCGGGCCGAGGCCGAGGCC
This sequence comes from Acidobacteriota bacterium, assembly GCA_032230645.1. GTDB lineage: Bacteria > Acidobacteriota > Blastocatellia > Pyrinomonadales > Pyrinomonadaceae > QHXN01. The sequence continues at coordinate 44,209 of JAVXWN010000105.1, forward strand.
GTGATGCGTGTGCCGCTCCGTCTCGGGCGAGCCGTCATGGATGTGCGGGTGAATGTGCGCGCGCGCGCCGTGACGATGAACGTGAAGGTGCAGGTGGCCTCCACGTGCGAGTTTACGTAAGGCGTTCGCGCCCAGCGCGACCAGCATGAGGCCGACCGCGAACTCAAGCATCCGCCCGGTTCTCTCGCCAATGCGAAAGTGAAAGAGGATGACTGCGACGCCCGCGATGATGAGCGCGATGGTGTGACCCACGCCCCAGAGTCCGCCCACCAGAGACGAGCCCCACAGGCTCTTGCGCTCGCTGACGATTGTTGACACGGCCGCCAGATGGTCGGCTTCGACCGCGTGCTTGAGACCCAGCACGAAGCCGAAAGCAAGCACCGAAGTGGCCGAGAGTGAATCCGTCAATGTCATAGGGATGCAAAGTGTAAGACGCTAACAGATTCGGGGAAGCTGCTCGCCGACGAGCATGTCCACGATGCGCGTGCCGCCGAAGCCTGTGCGCATCGCAACTATCCCTTGCGGCTCGCGTTTCACCTCGCCGATGATGCAGGCGTCGCGCCCGTAAGCGTGCTCTTTCATGCGCGCTACCAAAGGGTCGGCCGCTTCGGGCGAGACTATCGCAATCAGCTTCCCTTCGTTGGCGACGTAGAGCGGGTCGAGCCCCAGAATTTCGCACGCGCCTTTCACCTCTTCGCGCACCGGGATCAGGTCTTCGTTAATCTCGATGCAGACTTCGGAGGCGAGCGCGATTTCGTTCAAGGTCGTCGCCACGCCGCCGCGCGTCGGGTCGCGCAGACAATGAATCGCTTCGACCGTCGAGACGCGCGCGGCTTCGTCAAACATTTCCTGCACCAGAGCGTTGAGTGGAGCGGTGTCACTCTCGACTTCGGTCTCAAGCTCAAGCTCGCCGCGCGCAATCATGATGGTCGTGCCGTGGTCTCCGGCGTAACCGCTCAGGATAACCTTGTCGCCCGTCCGCGCGCGCGAGGCCGAGAGTTGCACGGGCGACTCGATGACTCCGATGCCTGAGGTGTTGATGAAAATCTTGTCCGCGCTTCCCTTCTGCACCACCTTCGTGTCGCCTGTGACAATCTGGACGCCCGACTCTTCGGCCGCATCGCGCATTGATGCGAGGATGCGTCTCAAATCCGCGACCGCGAATCCTTCTTCCAGAATGAAGCCCGCCGAGAGATAGAGGGGACGCGCGCCGCTCATCGCAAGATCGTTGACCGTGCCGCAGACGGCGAGGCGGCCGATGTCGCCGCCGGGAAAGAAGACGGGAGTGACCACGTAAGAGTCGGTCGTGAATGCGAGCCGAGACGCGCCCGTCGCGTTGCCGACCTCGAAGACCGCCTGATCCTCAAGAGCTTCGAGCAGAGGGTTACGCAGGTACTCAAGGAAGAGTCCCTCGATAAGTTCGTGCATGGCGCGACCGCCGCTGCCGTGCGCGAGCGTAATCTGCTCGTCTCTGAATTTGTGCTTTCTTCGTCGCGCACGCTCGACGCGCTCGAAGAGCGGCGAAGGGCTAAAGTCGCTGGTCATCCGTGGTCACAACGCTTTCGCAAGCTCCGGCGCGCTTCTACTTTCGCCATTCGACGCCGAACGCCCGGCAATCTTCGACAGCCGACCGAAGTTATAGTAAGCCGCGCATGCGCCTTCGCTTGACACCATGCACGAGCCGATGGGCGTCTCGGGCGTGCAGGCCGTGCCAAAGACCTTGCACTCCCACGGCCGCTTGACGCCTTTGAGAATCTCGCCGCACTGGCACGCCTTCGGGTCTGCGATGCGAAGTCCGGGCACGTTGAACTTCAACTCCGCATCGAACGCGGCGTATTTTTTCTGAAGCTTCATCCCGCTGTGCGCGATGGAACCAAGTCCGCGCCACTCGAAATAGTCGCGCGGCTCAAAGACCTCGAAGAGCACTTCAAGTGCTTTACGATTACCGTCGCGGGTGATGCAGCGCGCGTACTGATTCTCGACCTCCGCGCGTCCTTCGACGACCTGCTTGACGATCATGTAGACCGATTGGAGGATGTCGAGCGGTTCAAACCCCGAGACGGCGACCGGCTTGCCGTACTCGCGCGGGACGAACTCATAAGGGCGTGTGCCGATGACGGTGCTGACGTGGCCGGGGCCGAGAAAACCGTCAAGCTGCAAATCGGGTGAATCGAGCAGGGCTTTGAGCGCGGGCACAATCATGATGTGATTGCAGAAGGCGCTGAAATTCTCAACTCCCTCCTTCGCCGCCTGTAGGATGGTCATGGCGGTCGAAGGCGAGGTCGTCTCAAAGCCGAGCGCAAGCCAGACCACCTGCTTGTCCGTGTTCTTCTTCGCAATCTTCAGAGCGTCGAGCGGCGAATAGACCATCCGCACGTCCGCGCCCGAAGCCTTCGCATCGAGCAGGCTGGTGCGCGAGCCGGGCACGCGCATCGCATCGCCGAAGGTGGTGAAGATGACATCGGGGCTTTGAGCAATCGAAATCGCATCGTCAACGCGCCCCAGTGGAATCACGCAGACGGGGCAGCCCGGCCCGTGAATCATCGTGATGTTCTCAGGCAGCAAATCCTCTATCCCGTACTTGAAAATGGTGTGCGTATGGCCGCCGCAGACCTCCATGATCTTGAGCGGGCGCGAAGTCAACTGTGCAATCTGCTCCGCCAGTTTTTTCGCGATGTCGCCTTGCCTGTACTCGTCTATGAATTTCACGGCAGCGCCTCCGTCAACTCTTCTCTTCAACGACCGAGCGATGTTCCAGAAAAGTATGAACCATGTCCCACGTCGTATGATAAAGCGCGACGTGCGATTCCTGTATCCGGTGGATGCTTGAAGTCGGGACGGTGAGGCAGAAGTCGAGCGCGCCGTCGTCGTGCATCGCACCCGTCCGGCCTCCATCCCCACCGGCATAAACGATGGTGACGAGTTTCATCCGGCGCGCGGTCTCGCAGGCACGGATGATGTTTTCGGAGTTGCCGCTTGTCGAGAGCCCGAGCAGGATGTCACCCTCTCGACCAAGCGCGATGATTTGACGCGAGAAGATGTCGGCGAAGCTCACGTCGTTTGCCACAGCCGTGACCATCGCCATGTCGTTCGCCAGACAGATCGCGGGCAGAGCCTTGCGCCCGACGGTGATGGGGTGCATGAACTCGACGGCGATGTGTTGTGCATCGGTCGCCGAGCCGCCGTTACCGCACACCAAAAGCTTTCCGCCGCGATGAAAGCTCCGCGCCATCTCAAGCGCCGCCGCGAGAATCGCGTCCTTGTTATCTTCAAAAAACTTGGCGCGCACCTCGTCGCTTTCGCGCACTTTCTCTAAGAGCGAGAAGCGCAGTTGTTCCGTCAGCTCCGGCGACTTCTTGTCATCTTCATGCAGGAAGGGATAGAAAGCGCGCGAGAAGTCTTCGGATGTTTTGGACACCACGCCCCTCCTATTCAAACGAAGTGCTGAACTGCTCGAACTCCTCTTGATAGTCGCCGATCTCCTTCAACACGCGAAGCGTCTCTTCGGCTTCGTGCTCGTCAATTTTGCTCATGGCGAAACCGACGTGAATCAGAACGTAGTCGCCCACCTTCGTATCGTCGAGCATCCCCGTGTTGATGTTGCGGCGGACTCCGCCGACATCAACCTTGGCTATCTGGTTCTCGGCGTCAACGATCTCGACAATCTTTCCGGGTATCGCTAAACACATCGGCTCAAATCCTCCCTGATGCGAGACGCGCACCTGCGACCGCTGCTTGTCCGAAGCTGATTCCGCCGTCGTTTGTCGGCACGCGACTGTGCGTCAAGACCTCAAAGCCATCACGCTTGAGCATCCGGCATGCGCTTTTCAGCAGCAACATATTTTGAAAGACTCCTCCCGATAAAGCTACGCGGTTAAGTCCCCGCTCATCTCTCACACGGCGCGCAACGGTCGCAATCAGAGCGGCCACTCCGAAGTGAAACTGCGCGGAGACCTTTCGCGGCGGATACCCGTCAAGCAAGTCTTCAACCGCGCGTCGAATCACCGCTCCGGCGCTGATGATGTTATCACCTGCTTTGAACTCGAACTCGTAACCTCGCGCACAATCCTTGTCGGCCATCGCTTCCAACTCAATCGCCGCCTGTCCTTCATAGTTGACCGTGTTTCTCAGTCCCAACAAACTCGACACGGCATCGAAGAGGCGACCCATGCTCGATGTCTCGGGGCTGTTCGTGCCGGTCGCAATCATTCGGCTGAGCGTCGTCCAAGCCTTCACATCCATCTTTTGAACGAACGGCAGGTCGAGGTTCAAAAAATCGTCTCCGAAGGTTCGATGCAGATAAGCGGCAGCCACCCGCCAAGGCTCGCGCACGGCCTGCGCGCCTCCGGGCAACGGCACGTACTCAAGATGCGCGATGCGTTCGGCTTCGCGAAAGTCGGCGACGAAGAATTCGCCGCCCCACATCCGCCCGTCAGTGCCAAAGCCCAATCCGTCCATCGCCACGCCGATGACTTCGCCCTCGACGCGGTTATCGGCCATGCAGCTTGCGATGTGCGCGTGATGATGTTGGACGCCGATTTTAGTATAGCTTTCGTCGAGCGCGAGCGCGTACTTGGTCGAGAGGTACTCGGGGTGCAGGTCGTAAGCGATTGCGTCGGGGTGCAGATGAAAGAGACGCTTGTAGTGCTCGATGCCCTGCTTGAAAGAGCGTAGCGTCTCAAGGTTTTCAAGATCGCCTATGTGATGACTGACAAAAGCATAACTCTCGCGCGCGAGACAGAAAGTATTTTTCAGCTCGGCACCGCAGGCCAGAATCTCTCGCTCGAACTTGAACCCGACACGGACGGGCGCGGGCGCGTAACCGCGCGAGCGGCGCAAGACCGTCTCGCGACCTTCGACGATGCGCGCAACCGAATCATCCGTCCGAATGTGAATCCGCCGGTCGTGCGAGAGAAAGTAATCGGCAATCTCGTTTAGCCGCCGGGTAGCGTCCTCGTCTTCGTAACAGATTGGCTCGTCGGAGACGTTGCCGCTCGTCAACACCAGAGGACGTTCGAGGTTTTCAAAAATCAGTAGGTGCAAAGGCGAGTAGGGCAGCATGAAGCCGAGCGTGTTGACACCGGGGGCGACAGCTTCGGGGAGACGGCGTCCGTCAACTCTCTTTTCGAGCAGCACCACCGGGCGGCGCGCGGAGTTGAGCAGAGCCTCTTCCGTCTCGGAGACGTGTGCATACTCTTTGATGACGGCGACGGATTTTGCCATCAACGCGAACGGTTTATCTTCCCTGTACTTTCTCTGTCGCAGGCACTCGACCGCTTCAACGTCGAGCGCGTCGCAGGCCAGATGAAAACCACCGATGCCTTTGACCGAGACTATCCGTCCCGAAGTTAAGAGCAGGCGCACGCGACCCGTTATGTCTTCAACGCCGTCAAGCTCGACGGCGCGCCCCTCGGCGTCGGTCAGGCTCAGTCGCGGGCCGCAACGCGGGCACGCCGTCGGCTCGGCATGAAAACGGCGGTCAAGCGGATTCTCATATTCCGCGCGGCAATCGTCACACATCTCGAAGTCGCGCATCGTGGTACGGTCGCGGTCATATGGGATGCCTTCGATGATGGTGAAGCGGGGCCCGCAGTTGGTGCAGTTGATGAAGGGATAGCGGTAGCGCCTGTCCTTCGGGTCGAATAGTTCTCTCAGACAGTCGGCGCAGGTCGCGATGTCGGCGGAGATGGGCGTGAGCCTTTCTCCGTTCGACGTGCTTTCGACGATACGGAAGTCGCTGTAATGCGCGAGGTCTAAATCGTCGCGGCGCTCGACCGACTCGATCAGCGAGAGCGGCGGCGGGTTCAACGTAATCTCTTTGATAAAGCGATCAATCGTGCTCGATTCACCTTCGACATCTATCAGAACTCCGGCGGGGCTGTTGAGGACTCGCCCCGTGAGCGCGCCACGGCTCGCCAGTAGGAAGACGTAGGGGCGAAACCCGACACCCTGCACTATGCCCCGTACCTGTAGTTGAGTTCGTGTGGGCATCTTTAGGAAATGATGGACGATGAATGATGAACTGAATACAACTTGCCTTAGAGTTCAGCGTTGCGGAGTTGCGGAGTTCATCGTTAAGAACCGCAGCCACTCTTCCATCCCTTCACCGGTTTTCGACGAAACTTCAAATACACGCATGCCGGGGCGCACCCTTTGAATGTTGTCGTGCGCGGCTTGTGCGTCGAATTCGACTGCCCCGGCTAAATCCATTTTGGTGATAAGAGCCACATCGGCTGTGTTGAAGATGGTCGGGTACTTGAGCGGCTTGTCTTCGCCTTCGGTCACCGAGAGCAGCACGAGCCGAAGGTCTTCGCCGAGGTCATAGCTTGAGGGACAGACGAGATTGCCGACGTTCTCGATGAACATCATGTCAAGCTCTTCGAGCTTCCATTCCGCGAGCGCGCTCTCGACCATCTGCGCGTCGAGATGACAGATAGTGCCGGTCGTGACCTGTTTGACCGGAGCCCCGCTGCGTGCCAGTCGCGCGGCGTCATTCTCCGTGGCGAGGTCTCCGACGAGCGCGGCGACACGGCACAGAGGCCGCAGCCGTGTGAGCATTGTTTCCAGCAGCGCAGTCTTGCCCGAACCGGGACTTGAGACGAGGCTCACCACGCGCACGCCCGCCGCGTGAAAGCGACGGCGCAGATCGCGCGCGAGCAGGTCGTTCTGCTTCAACACATTCTGTCTGACTTCGACGAGGCGAGGCTGTGTGCTCATTCCGTAATCTCCAGAGCGACGACTTCGAGTTCTTTCCCCCGCACGACCTCGGATGTCAGAGCGCCGCAAGACCCGCAACAGAATTTTTGGAGAGACGCGAGCGCCGTCTCCGTCTCGCACGCCTGACAATAGACCACGACCGGAACCTCTTCGATAATTAGACTGGAACCCTCAAGTAATGTTCCCTGACAGGCCACCTCGTAGGAGAAAAGCAGAGCCTCCTTGACCACACCCGAAAGCTGACCGAGCTTGAGATGCAGCGCATGAACCTGAACGCCGCCACGCCGCGCGGCCTCTTCCGCGGCCATATCAATCATGCTCATCGCGATGGAAAGCTCATGCATAGTTCGTGAATCGTGAATCGTAAATCGTGGATGGTGAAATCATGTTTTATCTATTTACGATTCACGGGCAACGATGTCGAACGAGAACTTGAGTTCGTCTTTCATCTTGAGCGTGCCCCCGGCGACCGAGACGGGCTTGATCTTGTAATCGGTCTGTCGCAGCGCAAACTGGCCCTGCGCGCGGAGGCTGCCTTCGCTCAACGTTAACTGCGCGTCCATCGAGTGGTCGCGCGTGACGCCGTGCAGCGATAACTGTCCAACGATTCGGGCGCGGTACCGGCCTTCACCTGTCCGGTTCACCACGATACTCGTGCTCATGAAAACGATTTCGGGGTAGCGTGCGATTTCGAGCAAGTCCTCGCGCATCGCACGCTCCATCTCACGCCGATCCTTGTCGCTCACCTTGTTGGCGACGGCGAGCGAGTCGGCCTGCACGAGCATCAACAGCGAAGCCGATTCGAGCGTGCCGGGATGGAAGCGCGCGTCGCCGCCAAAGCCGCAAATCGCAATGACGGGGTCGTGGCCGAACATGGAGAGCAACCCGTCGGCCGATCCCTGCACGGTGAAACGGCTCCGGCCCGCGTCTATTCGATAGCGAACGGCGGCGGGTTCATTCATGCTCATAAGTATTCAATAACCCTGATGAGCTTCCCGCTCACAACGCGCTGCGCACGGCACGCCGTACAATCTCTGTCGTCAATCCGAAGACCAGATGCGAGGCGAATGCGTAAGCGTGTATAGAGAGCGGATATTCCGACGCCGACTTTGAGAGACCGGCCGCGGGCACTATGCCTTCGTCCGCGATAAGCCAGACGGCGACGCCGAACGGCAATCCGGCCCCCACCTTCACCTCCGGCAGCACTTCGGCCACAGCGCCGTAGAGCGCGCCCGATGTCGCGCCCATCGCATAGTGTACGGCAACACCCCCGACCTCCTTTTCATGCTTGGTCAACTCACGCCCCGAGACGCCGACCGAGATGGCGTTGGCGAGCCTTTCAGGTGCGTCGTCTTCGGGGTCGTCCTTACCCTCGGCTTGCAGCTCTCGCCCGATGCCGCGTCGTGGAGAGCCCTGCTGCATACTTTGCGCGCCGTGCGCTCTCTCTTCGCCCGCGGCCAGCTTGCTCAACAAAGCCTGGAACTGATTCATCACGGCAGACGCAACCAACCCACCGACGACGCCCGCCGCCAATCCTTTCCACACATCGCCTTCGCGGCCACGGTCGCCGCGTTCGCGTCTCTGTTTTTGTTGGGCGCTCATCACATCCTGCTGATCTTGATGTAGCGTTTGATGTCGGGCAGGCTCACGACGACCGCCGCCGCCGCGAGCAGCAACGCCGCGCCTCCGACGAATGACCACATACTCATACCGGACGGCCTCCTACGCCTTCTCTCAAGCGATTGATTTTGTCTCATGACCGGTGATCTTCCCTTCTCCTTAAATACCATTCACACAGTCGCCTTGCGCGACTCCTCTTCGAGAATCTTGCGGACGAGCGACTCGACCATCTCGACCGCTTCCACGACGGCCAACTCTACGGCCTCGCTCAAACCCATGTGCCCTTCTTCCGAGAGAAGCGGCGCGGGCTCGCATCCTACGAGCAGGATGCGCTTGAAGTGGCCGCCCATTGACTTGACCATCGCGAGCACCTTCAACGGATTCATGCCGTGCGTCTCGACCATCATGGCCCCGGCATCCGGGTTATCCAACTCGTCGAGGTCGGGTTCGATGGTATATAGCGTACCCGGCTCCCCGCCGCGCGGGGTCGCGTCAACGAAGATGGTCACGTCGTAGCCGTCGAGCAGAGCGTATGCGAGATCGAAGCCGCGTATGCCGAAGTCAACGACACGAACCCCTTCGGGCAATTCACGCCGCGCCAACGCCCGCGCAACCTCGGAGCCGAAGGCGTCGTCGCCGAGAAAGATGTTGCCGATGCCCGCGATGAGAATGCTCGTCTGCGTCATGCGCTCTGCTCGTTCTCGTCCGCGTGCGCCCCAAGCGGCTCGACCTCTTCGGGGGAGAAGAAGAAGCGGTGGCCGGGCTGCCTGAGTCGTCCCAAGTCCTGACCGGGATCGTCTTCCAACACGACGGCGAGATGCACCCTCTCTTCGTAGTCCTGCTCGATTGATTCGACGATAGCGATCTGCCCGGCGAGCGCGAGGTCGAAGATGTCACCGCCCGCGCGGGGCCGCAAGCGGACGCGGCCGCCGACCCTGACACCGACGCCGCGCACCTGCACCTCTTCCAACGGCGTCTGCTCTTCGAGCAGTTGCCACTCCCATTCGTTCATCGCTCGTCTTCCCCGCGCGGGTGAACGCTCCGCATCGCGCCGTGGAGTTTCATCAACTGCTCGGCGGGAAGCTGCTCAGTGCGCTCAAGTATCCGGCGCGCACGCTCGTCCACGCCGCGCATCTCGCGCTTCTCTTCATCGGTCAACGTCATGATGCGAAGCGTCAGAATCTCGTCTATCTCCGTCCCGTCGAAGAGGTCGCCCGCGCTCTCGGGCGCAATCTGCGGATAGTCGTAAAGAATGATAGGTGATGAGAGCATACAATCTCTCTCTCCCTCTTCACCGACCATGACCGGCCACGTTCCCGTATTGCGGCACGAGGCAGCAATCTCACGGAACTCTTCGGGCGGTTCGAGCAGCGAAACGAATCGGCCGCCATCGCGCACGCCGAGGATGGTGTGGGTCGAGACGAGCGAACGCATCAGCGCCTCGTCGCGGCTCTTGAGCGACGCGTCTTCAAGCGGCGTCAGGTTCAGGATACGCACGTTGACTTTGAATACATGCTCGCCCGCGCGTTCGGCCGATACTTCAATCGAGCCTTCGATTGCCTGCTGGTTGCGAAGGATGACGCCCACGGTTTGCCCGCCCGGTTCATTCAAACATTCAATCTCACGCTTTGCCGGGAAGGTGAAAGCTCGTCGTTGCTCTTGCGCGACGAGCTCATTCGGATTGATACCCGGCAAGCTCACTTCACGCTCGACAGCTTCCTGCCACGTTTGATAGACGTGGCCGCCGACCTCCATCGCCGCGATTGTTTGAAAGGCGGGCTCCGCGCCTTCCCGTAACTCGGAGAGTGGGGCGCTCAACTGGCCCACCTCGCGCGAGAGCAGGTGCAGGAACCGAACCTTCACGTCGAAGATGGTGCGCTCATCCCCCATGACCGGACACTCGGTCTGCATCGTCCAAGCCTCCGTGCCGCCTTGCGCCTCGCTGTAGCTTTGCGGGCACAGCGCGCCGAAGTTCCAACGCTGCTGATTCTTGACCGACGACGAGCGATAGGGATAGAGGATGTAGCCCTCGTAGAGCACGGCGTTGGCAATCTGTTCCACTCGTTCGAGATTCATAATGTGAAGGTTGAGCTACGAACGTTAAGCGATGAACGACGAGCCGGGAGCCTGCTCTTCGAGTTCCGTCTTCCTCGTTCCGCGCTCCTCGTTAAGAAGGCTCTCCAACGTCTGCTCCCATGTCGGAATCGCGTGCCGCATCTTGTACTGATTCAAGCGGTCGAAAACGTCGCGGCGTAGCGAGAGCCACGCGCTGTTCGGATAGTAGTGCTCCATCATCTGCTGCCAGACGCTCAAAGGCAGACGATATTTAGCCTCCTTCTCCCATGAAATCTGCGAAACCTGTAAGGCTCCGTCCGCCGCCTCGTAGAAGATTGTTCCACTGAAGAGCAACAGCAGAGGGACTTCGCCCTCTTCGAGACCGGCGAAATATTTGGTGGCGGCCACGTTGAAGTCGAACGTGCAGGGCACGGGCAACTCGACGAGCGTGCTTCCCTCGAAGGGCTTCACCACGACGCTCGTGTGTGTCCACAACATCGTGCGCAGCGTCTGTCCCCAACGCTCCGGCTCGCCGAAGAGGTCGAGCAGACGCTCCTGCTCGCGCTCGTTATAACGACGGCGGGTGGCCTCTATCTGAATCTGGCAGCGCAGGGCGACCGTATGAATCGGCTCGTTCGTCTCGGCGTTGGTAACACGCAGTTTGAACGTCAGAAGCGGAGCCGCCGCGTAAGCGACGGCTTCGGCTCCCTCAATCTGGAAGTTCAAGTCAGGCACTCGTCGTCACACTCGCGGGGCTGGATCGTTCTTTCAGAGACGCGTAGAACTGCCCGATCTCACGCCAGACCTCGGTGCCGCCGGAGAGTCCTCGCCAGTGCGTGCGAATCAGTCCGACCAGCTTGTAGCATTCGTCAATCGGCACGAGGAAGTATTCGCTTGCGCCCCCCACGCGCTTGACGAGCAGGGCTTCCACGTCCGGCTCCATCGCTTGCAAGACGGAATTGTCGCGCACAATCTCATTCCATGAATCGAGCGCGAGCAGCGACTCGGTCGCGCCGGCCGGGCTCGGATAGAGCGCGACGACCCTTTCGTCCGGCGTGCTGTGGAAGAAGAAGGCAAGCTGAATGGGAATCATCAAGCTGTCCCACTGCCCTTCGTCCATGCGAAAGTCCGACAACGAAATGATGCGGCGCGAGACGCGCTTGTATTTCGTACCGGTCTGGCCGCTGAAGAGAATCGCGCAGGGCTCGCAGGCGCAGGAGAGTTGACGGCTCGCGGGTTCGACCAGATGTGGATGCTCGGCCGCAAGCTCGGCACTGCACATATCGCAACGCTCCGCGTCCGCACGGCGCGGGCGCACGAACCGCCGGAGGGCGGCGAGCGGTGATGACCCCGGACTACTGCTATCGCGAGAACTCTGACTCATACTTCACATTTATGCCGGGGGCATCTTTGGGCTGTTCGGGTCAATCGGGTCTTCGTCATCGGCATTGATGCTCGTGGCGGCTCTCGCCGTCGAACCACCTGCGGGGCGATCCGCGTGCGTGTCTTCGTGATCGTGGAGACCGGCTTCCTTGCCTTCGCTGGATGATTTCTCTTCGCCCTTACCTGTGCCCCAGTCATGCGCTGGCGAGTGACTTGTCGAGTCGTGTTCTTCCATTATGCTGTTCTCCCTTCACTCTTGCTTTTGAGTCTGCCCAGTTGCACCAGACCGGCGGGTGCCGACTGCTCGGCGGGCGCTTCGACTTCAAGCGCGACCATATCGGGCGCGGCATCATAGACCGCCGCCTCAATCGCCTGCCTGAGCGTCGTCGTCGTCGAAGGACAACTATGCCCGCTACTGCTGCCTTGCAGCCGCACGCGAATGACGCCCTCATCAATGCCGAGCAACTCAACCTCGCCGCCGTGCGATGCGAGCGACGGGCGCACCGTGTCGAGCGCCTGCCGCACACGTGTTTCAAGTTCCAGAGGGTGCAGCCCGTAGAGCAGCAGCATCCCTCCGATCATCTCATCGCGCGCAAAGTCGTTAATGATGGACTGGCCCGCGGCTCCCGCCCGCGCGACGATCTCCAACATGCGCTCAAGCCCCGCGCCGTGAAATTCCATCAAGGACTGTAGAAGCTCGACCGCATCGGCGCGCGCTTCCGGGTCGGACATCGTCTCGACTTTGCGGGTCAGCTCATCAATCCGCTGAATCAGTTGTTGAGATTCCATAAAGACAGTGAATCGCCAATCGTGAATCGTCAATCGTGAATAGAAACTGCTTCTCTTCTATTCACGATTGACGATTCACGATTGACGTTCTCCCTTTCTATTTCATCGCGCCGAACATCGGCGAGTGGCGAGTCTCAAGGACTTTACCGTTGCCGAGGTACATGTGAACGCCGCAGGGCAGACACGGGTCAAAGCTGCGGACGGTGCGCATGATGTCTATGCCTTTGAAGTTTTCGGGGCCGTTCTCCTCGAAGATGGGCGTGTTCTGCACCGCGTCTTCGTAAGGGCCGGGCGTGCCGAAACTGTCGCGCGGCGTGGCGTTCCAGGGCGTCGGCGGATACGGGTGATAGTTTGCGATCTTGCCGTCGCGGATGACGACGTGGTGCGAGAGCACGCCGCGTACGGCTTCGTGGAAGCCGCAGCCGATGGCGTTCTCGGGCACCTTGAACTCCGACCAAGTCTTGGTGCGTCCCGCGTGCAACTCGGCGAGCGCCTGCTCTGCGAAGTACAGTGCAGCCGCAGCCGCGTAAGCCTGAAAGTATGTGCGCGCGCGGTCGCGTTCGAGCGCGTTCGACCACTTCGGAATCTTCCACTCGAACTCGACTTCATCTTTCAGCGCCGTCTTCGGCAGGTAAATCTTGACGCTCTGCCCCGTAGCCTTGATGTAACCGATGTCCACCTTGCCCGCGAGCGCGGTCGCCCACAGACGCGCGATGGGCCCGCCGCCCGTGTCGAGCGCGAGGTACTTGCTGCCCGTCCCCTGTTCACCTTCGTGGTACCAGCGCGGGCACATGACCCACGAGTACTTGTCATCGAAGTCGCGCTTCTGCGGCCTCGGCGTCGTGGTCTGATTCCAGGGGTGGCGCTGGTCTACGGGATTGCCGAGCGGGTCTGTCTTGACGAAGGTCTCGCCCTCCTGCCAGTCGTCATAGTAGGAGTGGCCGAGCAGGATGCGTATGCCGAGGTTGATGTCTACGAGATTAGTTGTGACGAGTTTGCCGTCAACGATGACGCCCGGCGTGACGTACATCGCGTTGCCCCACGCGTCCATGTTCTCGTAGGTGTAGTCGCAGACCGCAGGGTCTTGGAACGAGCCCCAGCAGCCGAGCAGGATGCGACGGCGACCGACTTCCTCGTAGCCGGGCAGAGCCTCGTAGAAGAAGTCGAAGAGGTCATCGTGCAGCGGCACGACCTTCTTCATGAACTCGACATAGCGCATCAGGCGGACGATGTAGTCCGTGAAGAGTTGCACCGTGGGGACTGTCCCGACTCCACCCGGATAGAGCGTCGAAGGGTGTACGTGGCGACCCTCCATCAAGCAGAACATCTCGCGCGTGTAGCGGCTGACGTGCAGCGTCTCTCGATAGAACTCGCCGGTGAAAGGGTTCAAGGCCGTCATGATGTCGGCGATGGTCTTGAAGCCGTGGTCGGCCGCGTGCGGCGCTTCCGTGTGCTTCGCCTTCTCCCAAACGCCCGGATTGGTCTCTTTAACCATCTGCTCGCAGAAGTCCACGCCGACCAGATTGTCCTGAAAGATGTTGTGGTCGAACATGTACTCGGCGGCTTCGCCGAGGTTGACTATCCACTCGGCGAGCGCGGGCGGGCGGACACCAAAGGCCATGTTCTGCGCGTAGGTGGCGCAGGTCGCGTGGTTGTCGCCGCAGATGCCGCAGATGCGGCTCGTGATGAAGTGTGCGTCGCGCGGGTCTTTGCCCTTCATGAAGATCGAGTAGCCGCGGAAGATCGAGGAGGTCGAGTAACACTCGGCGACCTCGCGGTTGGCGAAATCAATCTTGGTGTAGATGCCGAGGCTGCCGACGATGCGCGTGATCGGGTCCCAGTTCATGTCAACCAGCGTGCGCGGCTTGGCCGGAGCCTTCGTCCCAACTGTCGTCGTCGTACTCATCTTTTATCGCTCCTTCTCAGTAGGTCTTGGGCTGGTAGCCGGTTGTCAACTCGGTTCCCGTGTGCCGCCACTTCGGCTCCTTGTTGACGGTCGAGTTGGTGATAGCGCGCAGTCGTCGAATCATGCGCCCGTAGACGCCGATGGTGCCTGCCGAGATTTTCGCGCCCGGCGGCTCATCCATGAACGGCATGAACTTGTCGGGGAAGCCCGGCATCGTGCAGCCGATGCAGATGCCGCCGACGTTCGGACAACCGCCGATGCCTGCCATCCAACCGCGCTTGGGCACATTGCAGTTGACGACGGGGCCCCAGCACCCGAGCTTGACGATGCACTTGGGCGAGCCGTACTCGGTGGCGAAATCGGCCTGCTCGTAGTAGCCCGCGCGGTCGCAGCCCTCATGGACGGTCTTGCCGAAGAGCCACGTCGGGCGCAGCTGTGCGTCGAGCGGAATCATCGGCGCGAGCCCCGCCAACTGGTAGAGCAGGTAGAGCAGCGTCTCCATGAAGTTGTCGGGCTGAACCGGACAACCGGGCACGTTGACGATTGGGAGACCGGCCTGGGTCTTAAAGTCCCAGCCGAGATAGTCGGCAAGCCCCATGCAGCCCGTGGGGTTGCCTGCCATCGCGTGGATGCCACCGTAAGTGGCGCACGTTCCGATGGCGACGACGGCGACAGCCTTCGGCGCGAGACGGTCAATCCATTCGGTCGTCGGGATGGGCTGGTTCGTCATCGGGTCGTTGCCGAGTGCGGCCCAGTAGCCCTCCGATTTAATCTTCTCGTTTGGAATCGAGCCCTCGACGACTAAGACGAAGGGGTCAATCAAACCCTGCTCGGCCTGATACCAGTACTTCATGAAATCGTCGCCGACTTCGTAAGCTAAAACGGGATTGTGCAGATGCACTTTCGGGAGACCCGGTATCGCCCCCATCACCACGTCCTCTACGCTCGGCTGCGTCGCCGCCGTAATCGAGACCGTATCGCCGTCGCAACTCAAGCCTGCGGTGATCCAAAGAATGTGAACTTCCTTGACCGCGGGTGGCCGCTGAGTGACCCGACCATATGGAGCAATTTCCGCTGCCATCGCTCTCTCTCCTTGTTAGTCTGTACTTGAAGCGGTTTTGGTGGAGGGTCGGTTTGCTCTCGTGTGCGCAAACGCGGCGCGACCATCAGTCCTTGTCACACATGCGGGGACGGCTCTCGCGGCCAACCCCTGATGCTCACAACAACACTGACTCGCAGCTAACTTTAACGGGGAACAGGGGAGACTTCTCTCCGCAAATGGGGAGTTGCGGAACAAGTTGGGGGAACTTGTAACGGGCGCTCAGGAAAATGTTAAGAGAACGGTTTAGCGCAGTCTTTCAGCGGAGGGTGTCGGGTCGCTCCGTAACTGGATGAATTCTTCGCTGAGAAAATCAATCCGACTTCGCTACCACAAATCTTTTAATGTGAGCGGAGTCTAACGCCGTGCTCCTCGCTTGTCAATAAATTCGATAATTGACCGTGGGAGACGGAATAAACATGGTATCCCCCTGCGCAAGCTCCTCATCTTCGGTAGGGATGGACTGCCGCAGGTGCGGGGCTGGGTCAAAGAGTGGTTGAAGTGATGAGATAAAAAGGTGGAC
>JAVXWN010000109.1:0-24013 GCA_032230645.1 Acidobacteriota bacterium
GGGAGGCAACTCGTGAAGTTGCCTCCCCTTCCGTCTTCGTCCTTCCGCCTTCACCTTCCCCCTACGGCTACGGTCTCATCATGGGTCGTCCCATCATCGGCTCGCGCCTGTCCACGACGCGGTAGCCTGCGGGCTGCGTGAAATCAAACGTTTCAGCCGCCGATGAGGCTCATCGTGCGCGCGGGCTGTTCGAAGAAGGTCTCGTTGATGAAGTGGCGCGGCTCCTTCTTCAAGACGACCGACTCGATGTATAGAGCAACTTCGTCGCGCGTGGCCCCCAAGCGAATCACGTCGCGCAGCGAGTGCTCGACCTCTGAGAAGAGGCACGTTCTGATCTGGCCGTCGGCGGTGAGGCGCACGCGCGAGCATGCGCCGCAGAAGGGCTCGGTGACGGGAGCGATGATGCCGATCTCGCCCGGTGCGCCGTCGGCGAAGCGATAGCGCGTGGCCGTCTCAGACCCGCGCTCGCCGCGACGTGCGACGAGCAGGAAACGCTCGTTTATCTCAGCGCGAATCTCCGCGCCTGAGACGACTTGCTCGCGCGACCAGCCGTGGCCTGAGTCCAAAGGCATGTACTCGATGAAGCGCATGTGGACGCCGTGCGTGCGCGCGAAGTCGGCCATGTCCGAGACCTCCGCATCGTTGTGGCCGCGCACGATGACGGCGTTGACCTTGACGGGTGTGAGCCCGACGCGCTCGGCCGCGCGTATCCCTTCGAGCACGCGCGCGAGCATGTCAACGCCTGTAATCTCGGTGAAGGCCGCGCGCTTCAAACTGTCGAGACTGACGGTGACGCGATTCAAACCCGCGGCCTTGAGCCCGGCGGCGCGCTCAGCCAAGTTATAGCCGTTCGTCGTGAGCGCAAGGTCTTTGAGGCCGGGGACGCGCGCGAGCTTTGCGACCAGAGTTTCGATGTCGCGCCTGAGCATCGGCTCGCCGCCCGTGAGCCGCACCTTCTCGACGCCGAGCGAGACGAAGACCTCGACCGCCCGTTCAATCTCCTCGTATGTGAGAAGCGCGGACTTCGGCGCGGTCTCCTCCGGCGAGCCGTGCGGCAGGCAGTAGAAGCAGCGGAAGTTACACCTGTCCGTTACAGACACGCGCAGGTCGCGTATCGCGCGGCCGTAAGAGTCTTTGAGTAGAGCAGTCACCTTCGAGTTTCTTTCATCGCCGCCCGCCGAGCCGGGACGACAACCATCGCCTTTCTTACGCCTTAATAATACGCCGCGCGACGTGCGCGCTCCAAACAGACGCGCCGCGCGAGCGTTGGCTGCGTGCGCGATAAAAACGGGGTGAATAGAAAAAAGCAGGACGGGTCGTGTGGCCCGTCCTGCCGGTGTCTTGCCGTTTGAAACGCGGTCGTACTTGCGGCCTCGTGTGCGAAGTATGCGGCGGGGACTCGTATCAATCTTTATACGAGTCCCCGCCCGCGCCTCACCTTAGAGGTCGTTGATGATGTTGACCGCGAAGTTGAAGGAGTTGGAGTGGCTGGCACCACCTTCTCCGACGAGGGTTGTGTCGCTGACGCCGAGGCTGATGTTGAAGGCGCAGCGAGTCCCGCGTTGCAGCTTGTGCGAGCCTGCGGGCGGCGGGCTCGCGCCGTTGTCAAGGTCGGCGACGATGTCCCAGTTAGCCAGCACGTCGTCGGCCGCGGGCGGCGTCTCGTCCCAGACGTTCGGGACGCGGACGCCGGGCGTCGCAGGCGCGATGGACAGGCCGCCGGGGACGCCGTTCTTCTGATACCCGAGGCCGTAGCCGCCGAAGTTGTCGTTGGGCGCGGCCTGCGGGTCTAGGACGCGAATGGCCCTATCCCACGCGAAGCCGCGAATCTCGCAAGTCGTCTTTTGGAAGTCGGAGAGCCGCAGGTCGAGACAACCCGTCAGCCCGCCGATGGAAGTAATCTTCGCGATAACAGGATCGTTGTCCACCCAGACGCGCTGGATGTCGTAGAAGGTGTTGCCCGCCGTGTCGAGCAGCGCGAGCAGCAGCGTGTACTTGCCCGTGGCCGGAGTCACCCAACCTATCTCGGTGAGGTCGGGCACGACGACGGGGATGTCAATCGGCGGCAGCGGGAAAGGCTGCGGGATGTAGAAGTGATCCGTTCGGGTCGTCCAGCCGGGCGCGTAAGTCAATATGGCCCCTTCGTCCGACGGCAAGTCGAGCGGGTTCGACGCGCGCTGCGAGTTGTCCGTAAAGACCACGACCGAGATTTGCACGGTGCCGGGGATGGCGGGCGGAGTGATGGGCGATGTCCCGGCCGCGGGCTGCGCGAAGCTGAAGTTCTCGTCAGGGATGGCCCACATGTGCAGCTCCGCAATCTGCTCGGTGTCGCAGCCGTAAGACCACGCCGAGCCTCGGACGTAGATGCCGTTGTTATCGCTGCCGACGGATGCGGGGTTAATCGCGTGTGGCCCCGGCGAAGGTGCGCCGGGCGCGGGAACGCGACAGAGCATCTCGTTCTGGTTGATGTAGTCGTGCGCCCATGCCGCGCCGACCTTCTTGATGGCGGCTACCTCTAGGGCGAGTTGGAAGGTGGTCGCGCAGACATGCTCGCTGCTGTCGATGCCGACGACG
The DNA here is from genome assembly GCA_032230645.1 of Acidobacteriota bacterium. Taxonomy (GTDB): domain Bacteria; phylum Acidobacteriota; class Blastocatellia; order Pyrinomonadales; family Pyrinomonadaceae; genus QHXN01. The sequence continues at coordinate 2,575 of JAVXWN010000109.1, forward strand.
TGGAGTCTCACCTCGAAGTTGGCCGAGTTGTATAGTTGAGCGCCCGCGCCGGCCGCCGCAACCTGTAGGTCTACGAAGCCGAGCTTTCCGGATGTCACCTGATGGTTGCCGTGGGTGAGCGACGTGTCGGGGTTGCCGCCGCCGTCCGCGTAGATTATCGCGCCCGGAATGGCCGCGCCCGCGTAGCGGACTTCGAGCAAGTAACGCGAGAAGCCGATGCCCGAGGCCGTGCCGATGATGGGCTCAAGCAGGCGTCCCGCAAGCAACTGCGTGTTGCCATGCTTACAGCCTTGTGGCTGCGTCAGCGCGCAGTTGAGGAAGACGAAGTGCTTCTGTCGCCAGATGAGGAAGAGCAGGAGGAGTATCAGCAGGAGTAGCCAGAACCAGACCCACAGGTCGTACTCGCCGCGCGTGCCAAAGTTGCCGCGCGGGCCAAACGGGCCGAGCCCGAACCAGTAGGCGAGCAGAATCAGAATCAGGATCAGCAGGATGATGAGCTTGATGAGCAGCTCCCAACAGCCGCGCAGGCCGACCTTACTATCGGGTTGGCGCGCGGACTGTGCGGAGGTGCTTGAGGGGACTGGAACTTGTTTCTCGTCTCTCATGGAGTTGGTCTCCTTATGCGAGTGGTGGGGTTCGGCCGCAACTTTGCCGAATGGTTCGCCCTCCCCCGCCGCGAAGACGGGGAGAGGGCGCGAATGGTCGTTCGCCCAGTGGGATCGTTGGTCAGCCTTGCATGGGACGCGCGCGGAGAGTAGTTCCCCGGCGAGGGCACGTCTCAGCGGAGGGGCATTGAAAGGACAGAGGGTCGCCGCGGCGCGGTGCCCTCGGGTCGTCGAATAATGGCCGGGTAAGAAGCGAGCATGGTCTGAGAGAAAGTGCTTCGCGCGATTGCGCGTTTCAGTCTGCGGGTGCCGTGGAGGCGCTTCGCGAGTTTAAGAACAGTGAGCCACGGGTTCCTTTAGCGGCGGAAGCGTAAATCTAACCGGCGCGCAAGTCAACGAAAATCTGACGCGCTCGATGTCGCTCGTTATTGTTGAGCCGGTGCGGGTCTGCGGTGGCTCTTCTTCACTTGATGCCGGTGGAGGTCTGCGACGCCGACGGTGAGCCCTGCGACCGCGCCGACGCGCGGGGCTTCGTTCGTCAGCCCAAGGCGGAGGCCGCAGTCGAAGACGAGGCGGCGGTTGAGTTGATACGTGACGACGCCGAGGCCGAAGGCAGCGGCGGCCTGCGCGTCGTTGCGACTAAAGCCGCTCAACTCGCCCTGAAGGCCGACGCGACGCGTGACGTTGCGTGAGGCGGCCAGCGCCGCTTGACCGCTCGAAGCGCGACCCGTGCCGGTCGTGCGACCGGCGAGCAGGTAGACGGCGTTGAAGTCAAATGTCGTCTCGCCGAGCTTCTTGCTGACGAGCGCAAGCAGGTTGTGGTCAACGCGGCCGGTTCCCAAGCCACGGGCCGCGCTCGCCGTAGGGAGCTTGACGTAGTAGGCCAGCGCGACGCCGGGGCGCGATGCGGCCTCGTGCTCAAGCACGGCCTGCACGCCGAGTTGCGTGTCGCCCGCGCCGGTCGTCCTGACGCCTGCGGCGGCCTGCGAGTTGGGACTATCGCCGTCGAACTCAAAGAGCAGTCTGCGGCTTAGAGCTAAGCGCAGTGCGAGCGGCGTGTCGAGCGCGGAGACGCCGGAGGGCGCGCGCCAGTTCGCGTTCAAGCCGTATTCGAGTTGCAGCACACCGGGCCTCTGGAACTCTGCCGGGTTAGAGACGGTCGGCCTCGCGGGAATGATGAAGTCCGGAGCGTCACTTTCATCAACGTCATCGTGTGATGAGGTCGTCGCAGTCTGAGCATGCGCCGCGCCGCACGCGCAGACGCACGCGAGCACGAGCATGAGAAGACGCATGCGCCATAGAAGGCGAAGAAGAAGTATTCGCGGCGATGCGGTTGAATGATTCATACGGTCGTGCCCTCTAGCGTAAAGGTGCGACGACACGGCTCAACAATCGGCCGTCCGCGCCGGTCTTGAAGTGAAGCGTGTTGCCGAGTTGTTGAAGCGTGCGGAGTTCGCCCGCGTCGCCCGCGTGCATGGCGTAGATGCGCGCTTCGTGCTCGCCCTCGGCGAGCGGCGCGAGCGTGAACCTATAGCCGCAGTTCTCGTCGGCCGACCGCCCTGCGGCCTTTACGTCGGGGCGAGCGAGCGACGCCACGCCGTAAGCGATGAAGCGCCCGTCAACGTAGAGCTGCACCTCGACGCGCGCCGCAGGCTCAGCGGAGTTGACGGCCCAGCCCGCCACCTCGCCGCGCGGCGTCACCTCGCCGAAGCCGCGAAAGTGCGGAGGGAAGGCTGCGTACTCAGTCCAGACCGCGTGCGCGCCGACACCGAGCGTCAGGCAAACGAGCGCGGCGAAGACTATCCGTAAAGGGCCGAAGCGTGGCATGAGTCGGTCTTTAAGTCGCGAGCATTGCATGAGTCGGCTTTGGGTCAGACCGTCCGTCAACGCTCAACGCCAACGTTCACCTTCGCGTTCGAGCAGGGCGCGCGCGTTGCGTTGCAGACCCGAGAGCTTGGCGCGCTTGACGGGGCTGCGGCGGAAGCGTTCGACGTACTCGTCGTGCGTGAGCCCGGCTATCTCTTCGAGCGCGGGCGAGACCGAGCCGGGGCGAGGCTCGAAGCGCGTCTCGTCGGCCGCCTGCTCGAAGCGATTCCACGGGCACACGTCCTGACACGTATCACAGCCGTAGAGCCAGCCGTCGAGATTCTCCGAGACTTCGCGCGGCAACTCCGCGTCGCGTAGCTCGATGGTCGCGTGCGAGATGCAGAGGTTCGAGTCAACGACGTAAGGCTCGATGATGGCTTGGGTCGGGCACGCCTCGATGCAGAGCGTGCATGTGCCGCAGTGGTCTTCGACGCGCGCTGCGTCATACTCCATCTCTAAGTCCAACAGCAACTCTCCGAGGAAGACCCACGAGCCGTAGTCGCGCGTGATGAGGTTCGTGTGCTTACCTATCCACCCGAGTCCGGCGCGCACACCCCAAGCCTTGTCCATCGCGGGCTGCGCGTCAACGCAGACCTTGCCCACGGCTTCGGGCGCAAGCTCTTTGACGAAGTCGAGCAGCGCCTTCAACTTCTCGCCAAGCACGTCGTGATAGTCGTCGCCCCACGCGTAGCGCGAGACTTTGCCGGTGCCGGGTTCATCCGAGTGCCGGTGCGGCGTGTAGTAGTTGAGCGCGACGGCGACGACCGTGCGCGCGCCCGGCAGAAGCTCGCGCGGGTCTGTGCGCCGCGCCGCGTCGCGCGCCATCCATTCCATCGAAGCGTGAGCCCCTCGCCCGAGCCACTCTTCGAGCCGCGCGCGCTCCTCGGTCAAAGGCACGGCGCGCACAACGCCTACCTTCTGGAATCCAAGCGCGCGCGCACATCGCTTCACCTCCGCCGTCAAACGCGCGGGCGAGAGTCGTGCCTGTGCAGCATCGATGGTTGGAGTGCTCATTCTTAAATCCGGCGGCGAAACAATTGATAGGCGCGATGAAAAATTATAACAGAACGACGCGGAGGGAAGTCGTAAGGTGGGGCGTGTTACAATTGATGCAGGCAGGGAGGGTTTGAGGTTCGATGCCGCCGAAAGATTTGAAGGGAAGCAGTGAGGAGTCGCTCGAACGAAAGGCCGGGCGGCTCCTTTTCATCGGTCTGCCCGTCACCAAACTCGACCGCCACTGGCGAGAGTTCCTGCGCGAAGTCCGGCCGGGCGGCGTCATCCTCTTCGGTCGCAACGTCGAGTCGGCCGAGCAGGTCGCGCTCCTCAGTGCGCAGATTCGAGACGCCGCCGGGCGCGAAGTCCTCATCGGCGTAGATCAGGAGGGCGGACTCGTTGACCGCTTCCGCGATGTCTGCGAAGCGATGCCTTCGGCCAAGGCCGTGCGCAACGCCGGTCGCGCAGACCTCGCGGAGCGGTTCGGCTCGCTGACGGCACGCGCTCTGCGTCTGATGGGCTTCAACATCAACTTCGCGCCCGTGCTCGACCTCTCGGGCGACAATGACGAGAACGGGCTGCGCGCGCGCACCTTCGGCATCAACCCCGAAATGGTCTCACTGCTCGCGGGCGCATACCTCGAAGGCTTGCAGGGCGGGCAGGTCATCGGGTGCGGCAAGCACTTCCCCGGTCTCGGCGGCTCGCGTGTGGACTCGCACCGTCGGCTCCCCGTCGTCGAGCACACGTGGCAGGAGATTTTTCAGCGCGACCTTGTGCCCTTCATGGACTTGATGTTCCATCGCCCCGGCGAGCGCCTGCGCTCGGTGATGGTGAGCCACGCAGCCTTCCCCGACATCTCGGAATTTTTGCAAGACCTCTTCCGGCAAGAGGGCGACCCGCCGACCATACAGGGCCTCCACGAATTCCCCGCAACCATCAGCGGCAACGTCACCACGCGGCTGCTGCGTCGCATCTTGAAGTTCGACGGGCTCGTCATCACCGACGACATGGAGATGGGCGCGGTCGTGCAGACCCTGACCGTGCCCGAGGCTTCTCTGCGCGCCATCGAGGCGGGCTCCGACATGGTGCTCATCTGCGAGCATGAAGAGAACGTCCTTGCCGCGCGCGACGAGTTGGCGCGTGCCATCGGAGAGAAGCGTTTGAGCATGCGCGCCGTGGACGCCGCCGAGCGCCGCATGGACTGGGCCTTAAAGCTCACGGGCGAGCCCGAGTCGTTCGACGACGACGAGTTCAAAGAGGTCTCGCGCCGCTTCGCCGAGTTGAAGGCCGAGTTGAAGTCGGCCGAAGAGACCGGCGAGTATACGCCGCTCTACGGCACCGATGAGGGCGGCACACGACGCTCCTCAAACTTCTAAGCGCGGCGCGTCGAACTTCTGAACATCGCTCGTCCGGCTTCTCCAAGCCGCTCGTCAAACTTCAAGGCCGTGAGGTATCTTAACGGCGCACGCCCGCTTCCGAGTTCGTCAGACACTACGCCAGCAGAGGAGGCATCGAAAAGCCTTGCGACGCACCTTCCCGCCCGTTCTCGTCATCGCGCTTGTCATCGCGCTCGTCATCATTCCCGTCTTAGCTCAACAGCCCGCGCAGCAGACAACATCGCCGACGCCCGCGCGTCAGGGCGAGGCTGCCGCCGCCCGCGCCGCTTCCGCGCCGCTTCCGCCACCGCGCGTCAAGATTGAAGAGTATCGCGAGCGCGCCGCGCGCATCATCGGCGCGGCGCTCACGAGCGACGCGGCCTATCGCCGCTTGGCATGGCTTACAGACCGCATCGGCAATCGTCTGAGCGGGTCGGAAAATCTTGAGCGCGCCGTCGCATGGGCGGCGGCCGAGATGAAGCGCGACCGGCTCGACAACGTGCGCACGGAGAAGGTGATGGTTCCGCACTGGGTGCGCGGCGAGGAGAGCCTTGAGCTAATCGAGCCCGTCTCGCGCAAGCTCTCGATGCTGGGCCTCGGCAACAGCGTCGGCACGCCGCCCGAAGGGCTGACGGCCGAAGCCGTCGTCGTCCGCAGCTTCGACGAGCTTGAGGCGCTCGGTGAAAAGGTGCGCGGCAAGATCGTCGTCTACAACGTGCCGTTTACGACCTATGGGCAGACCGTGCAGTATCGCGGCTCAGGGTGCTCGCGCGCGATGAAGTACGGCGCGGTCGCAGCCATCGTGCGCTCGGTCACGCCTGTGAGTTTGCAGACGCCGCACACGGGCTCGCTCCGCTACGCCGAGGGCGAGACGCAGCACATCCCCGGCGCGGCCGTCACCATCGAAGGCGCGGACATGTTAGAGCGCATGCAGGAGCGCGGCGAGCATCCACGCCTTCACCTCAAGATGAGCGCGCACTTCCTGCCCGACGCCGAGTCAGCCAACGTCATCGGCGAAATCAAAGGCCGCGAGCGACCCGACGAGGTCGTCGTCATCGGCGGGCACATTGATTCGTGGGATGTGGGTCAGGGCGCACAGGATGACGGCGGCGGCTGCATCGTCTCTTGGGAGACGGTCAGGCTGCTCAAGGAGTTGAACCTCCGCCCGCGTCGCACGATCCGCGTCGTGCTCTTCACGAACGAAGAGAACGGTGCGCGCGGCGGGGCCGGGTACCGCGACGCGCACAAGGCCGAGCTTGCGAAACACGTTCTCGCCATCGAGTCCGACATCGGCGTCTATCGTCCGACGGGCTTCGGCCTCTCGGAGAAGGCCACGCCGCAGGCGCGCGCCGACTTCAACGAGATAGCCAAGCTGCTCTCCGGTATCCGCGCCGACCACATAGACCCCGACGGCGAAGGCACAGACATCGGCCCCATGATGAACGAGGGCGTGACCGGTGCTTCGCTCAACGATGACGCCTCGCACTACTTCGACATACACCACACGCAGGCCGACACCTTCGACAAGGTCAACCCGCAGGAACTCGCCGCCTGCGTCGCCGCGATGGCCGTCATGGCCTACGTCGTCGCCGACATGCCCGACCGGCTCTGAGAACTTTAAGAAGGAAGTAGTCAGTAGCCGGTGGGAAAGGCAATGTGCTCTTCTTCCTACTGGCTACTTCCTCTTAAAGTTGGAACTTTTCAACGCGCCGGGGCGAAAGAGAAGTGTCTGGTGGTACCGGCGGACGAGTTCCGGAGCTTAGGATGGCGGTTTCCCAACAACAAACGGACGCGGAGTTGCTCCGGCTGATGATGGCCGGTGACGAGGAGGCGTTCACGGCGCTGTATCGTCGCAGGCAGGGCGGCGTCTATCGCTTCGCCTTGCAGATGAGCGGCTCAGAGGCCGTGGCCGAAGACGTGGTGCAGGAGACCTTCATGGTCTTGATGCGCGACGGCGGCAACTTCGACGCGACGCGTGGCACGTTGTCAGCATACCTCTATGGCATCGCACGCAACCACGTGCTGCGCGCCTTCGACCGCGAGCGCGCGCTTGTCCGCTTCGACGACGAGGTGGATGACGGTTGGAACGTGCCACACGAGAACCTCATCACGCGCCCGGACCCTCTGGGTGATCTGACGCGCGCTGAGGCGGTTGAAAAGTTGATGCAGGCGGTGCTCGCGCTTCCCTGTCACTACCGCGAGGTCGTCGTGCTCTGCGAGTTGCACGAGATGAGCTACGTCGAGGCGGCCGATGCGCTCGGGTGCGCGGTCGGAACGGTGCGCTCGCGTCTGCACCGCGCGCGGGCGATGCTCGCGGAGAAGATGCGCGGGCGGCGCGGTGCCGAAAGCTCGGCGCGCGCGGGCGAGGCGGATGTCGGCGGCGGAGGCGACGGCGCGTTGGAGGGGCAGGCTTTAAGAACGGCGAGGTGTTTCGCATGAACTGTCAGGAGTTCGAGAACAGCATTGAAGTCTTCGCGCGCGGCGCACTGGCCGATGCACGAGAGCGCGCCGGGGCGCTGGCGCACGAAGAGTCCTGCGCGGCTTGCGCCGCACGGCTCGCGGACGAGCGCGCCCTCTCAAGCGGATTGCGCGCGCTCGCCTCGGGCATGAAGGGCGCGGAAGCGTCGGCAGTCGTCGAGGCGTCGCTTCTCTCGGCCTTCCGCGCGCGCGCCGCGTCGGATGATATGAGTAAGACGAAAGGGGCCGGCAACGTCGTTCCGCTCGCGGGGCACGTCAGGGCGGGGCAGTGGTCTTGGGTGAAGACGATTGCGGTCGCTTCGCTGGCAGCGGCGGCTTCGCTCGCGCTCTTCGTACTCGTCCGCACGGGCGCGGTTGTGAATGCTCCCGCGTCGTCGCACGAAGTCGCCGGAGGCCAGACTCAATTGACGATGCTTGAGCCGCCGCGAGACGAGTCTTTGAGAACGCAGACGCCGGACTCGGCGCTTGCCTCGTCGCCTGACGCTGACGAAATCACAACGTCGTCGCCCGCGCCCGTTGCGGTTAGAGACAGGACACAGCAGCGCACATCGTTTGCGCCGCGCGCGCGTGCCCTGAACGCCTCTTACAACACGGGCGGCGTGCGCGGCGGCGCGCTCTCACAAACGGGACTCGCGGATGAGTCGCGCGCGGACGAGATCACGACCGAGTTCATCCCGTTGATGCAGGGCCGCCAGTATGCGCAGTCGGAGGAAGGCCACCTCGTCCGTGTAGAACTGCCGCGCTCCGCGCTCGCCTCCTTCGGCCTGCCGGTCAGCGCCGAGTCGTCGGGCGGGCGCGTCAAGGCCGACGTGCTCTTGGGCGAGGACGGCATCGCGCGCGCCATACGCTTTGTCCGCTGAACGCGCGCGCGGCGACCATTAATTTTTTGAAGGAACGAAAACGAAAAGGAGTCAGAGTATGCAGAGGAAGCTCATCGTCTTTACGCTCACGGCCGCGCTCGTCGCGTGCAACGCCATCATCGCGGGCGCGCAGGAGCGCGAGCGCAAGCTCGTCATCGTGCCGCCAGCCGAGCAGGAGGTCTTCATCAGGCAGGGGCCGGGCGCACCGGGCGACGCGCCGCCGGTCGAAGCACAGGGCGATAACCTTATCTTCCTTGCGACCGAGATGAGCTTCGCGGGCCGCCTCGTCAAGGGTGCGCCCTACTCGGCGCAGGCCGTCTCGGAGTCCGTGCAGATGCTTACCGACGGCAACCGCATCGTGCGTAAGAACTCGGCGCAAGTCTATCGAGATTCAGAGGGGCGCACGCGCCGTGACCAGTCGCTCGGCTACATCGGGCCTTACGCCACCTCGGGCGACGTGCCCCAGACCGTCTTCGTCAACGACCCCGTCGCGGGCTCTCTCTACATCCTCGACCCGGCGACCAAGACCGCGCGCAAGCTGCCGCGCATGAAGCTCAGCTTCAAGACCGAAGGCGCAGCGCCCGGTCAGCAGACGCCTCCGCCCGGAACACAACAGAAGATAGAGATCGAACGCAGCTATACCGTAGAACGCATGCCCGACGCGCCGCCAGCGGCAGGCGGCCCCGCTGGCGTTCCCCCGTCGGTCGAGTTGAGCGGGCCGACGACCGAGTTCCATCTCGCGAATCGTTCTAAGGCCGACAGCAAGACCGAGAAGCTCGACGCGCGCTCGTTCGACGGCGTGATGGCCGAGGGCACGCGCACGACGACGACCATCGCCGTGGGCGAGATTGGCAACGAGCAGCCGATTCAGATTGTTGACGAGCGCTGGTACTCGCCCGAGCTACAGGTGGTCGTCATGACGCGCCACAGCGACCCGCGCTCCGGCGAGACGACCTATCGCCTGACGAACATCACACGCACCGAGCCCGCGGCCACGCTCTTTCAAGTGCCCTCGGACTACACTGTCAAAGACGTTTCCACCATGGGCGGCCCCGGCGTTCGCCACATGCGCCGCCCCGCCTCGGCTCCGCCGCAGGAGAACTGAAGAGAAGGATGAGGGATGAAATGAAGACTGTATTGCCTTCACTTCATCCCTCATCCTTCATCCCTTATCCCTCCGCCCTCATCCCTTCCTATCCCGTTCGCTTGAGCTTGCCTGTCCTCTTCGCCCAACGCTCAACAAGTGCGAAGACGTAGAGGCCGGAAGGAATCATCACGAGTCCCATTAGCGTCAACACCGTCAACTCGTATGTGCAGGCCGAGAGCGACGCGCCCGCGCCCAACTCCGAGCCCGCGCCGATGCCGATGAGCTTACGCGTCGCCGACAGAGCGTAGGTCGCGGGCGAGATGACCGAGAGCGGTTGAAGCCAGCGCGGTAGAACCTCTACGGGGTAATAGACGCCTGAGACAAGCAAGAGTATCCCCTGAAAGATGTTCGTCGCCTCTGCACCGCGCTCGGGCGAGAAGACGGGCAGCACCGCCGCCATCAGCCCGAGCCCGATGAAGGCCGCGCTTGAAACGGCCAGCACCACGACTATCCCGCCCCAGTTCGCACGCGACAGATCGAGGTCAACGAAGAGCATCATCCCGGCGACGATGATACAGGCGCGCACGACGGCGTATCCGGTGGCGAAGAGCGAGACGCCCGCCAGATGTACGAGGCGCGAAACGGGTGCCATGAAAGTGTATTCAAGCGTTCCTTCCCAACGCTCGTAAGTGATCGAGTTGGCAATCTCCTGAAAGACCACCGACATCATGCCCCACAGCATCACGCCCGCCGTCAGCATCAGCGTCAACCTGCGGTCGCCCGCCGCCACGCCGATGAGCACGACCGTCGCCGAGTTCACCACCGCGTAGAACGTGAAGACGACCACCCACGAGAAGTAGCGTCGCGTCAGGTGATAGTCGCGAAAGAAGAACGCCCAAGTCTGTCTTAGTACCTGTTCCATAACCAAGCCTCGAGGAAATTTCTTTAAGCACTCGCTAAAGCCTCTACACGTTTCTTCCCACCGTCCTCGGCCTCGTCGAGCTTCTCGCCCGCGAGCGCGATGAAGGCGTCGTCAAGCGACGCGGTGCCGGAGTGTCGCTTCAACTCGTCGGCCGTGCCCTCGGCGATGAGACTCCCCTTGGCGATGAAGCCGATGCGCGAGCAGAGCCGTTCGGTCTCGGCCATGTCGTGCGAGGTCAAAAGAATCGTCGTCCCGTGTTCGCGCCTCAAGGCTTCGAGGAAGGTCTGCACGTCGCGCTTGCTCTTCGGGTCTAAGCCGGTCGTCGGCTCGTCCAGCAGAAGCAGCGGCGGGTTGACTAAAAGCGCACGCGTGATCGCAACCTTCTGCTGCATCCCACGGCTCATCTCTTCGAGCGGGTCTGTGAACTTCTCGCCGTCGAGGCCCAGAGCTTCGAGAATCTCCATCGCGCGCCTTTCGGCCGGGGCGCGTTCCATGCCGTAGAGGAAGGCCGAGTAGAGCAGATTCTCGCGCGCCGAGAGCTTCTTGTAGAAGGCCGCGTCCACGCTCACGCGCCCTATCTTGCGGCGCACCGCGGCCTCCTCGCCGGGGATGTGATGGCCGAGCAGACGCACCTCGCCTTCGTCGGGCACGAGCAGCGTCGCGAGCACACGGATGAGCGTTGACTTGCCCGAGCCGTTGGGCCCGAGCAGGCCATAGGTCTCGCCCAAAGCGACTTTGAACGACACGTCTTTGAGCGCGTGCGTGACCGTGCGGCGCGCGCGCAACATGCCCTTGCGCTTGCTGAAAGATTTGGAGAGGTTGCGGACTTCTATCCCAAGATTCGACATCTGCTCACACACCTTCCCGGCCTTAGGGTGGTCGGGCAACCGCTTTCCGTTGAAGGGAAAGAGAAGTAAACGACGGAGAGTCGTTCAGGGCGGTTTAACTTAGGCGAGTCTGATGCTGAATCTCATTTGAGTCACCTCACTTGCTGTGAGCGTGGCAAGCATAGACGAGGCGCGGTTGATTTGGCAAGGTTTTTGGTTGACCGAAAAAAGATGCGTCACGCCTTCGGCAGACCCTTGCGCGCGACCGTGGTCATCACCTCGCAGAAGCGGTCGAGTTCTTTGAGCGTCGTGTAGACGCTCGGCGTGATGCGGACGCCGTTGAACTCTTCATGGACGATAGGCGTCGCGAAAATTTTATGACGCGCCATCAGGTAGGCGCACAGAGCGTAGGGCTCTGTGCCTTCGACGTGGATGTTGGCGATGGCGCACGACTGCCGGTCGTCGAAAGAGGTGTTGAAGCGCACGTTGGGTTCGCCCTTCAATTGATTCATCCAGTGGCGTGCGAGCAGACGCAGGCGTGCCTCCTTGCGCTCAGGGCCGACGCCATCGTGGAAGAGCAGCGCCTCGCCGATGGCGAGACGTTGCGCGGCCGAGCGCGTGCCCGTCTCCTCGAACTTGCGTATGTCGGCGTCCTGACTTCGCTCGGCGGCCAGCAGCGGCCAGATGTTCTTAATCTTCTCCCGCTTCACGTAAAGCAGCCCCGTCCCCTTCGGCGCATGGAGCCATTTGTGAAGCGACGTGCCGAAGTAGTCGCAGCCCAAGTCGTCGCGCTTGAATCGGAAGTGCGCGAAGGAGTGCGCGCCGTCAACCACGGTCTCGACGCCGCGTCGTCGAGCCATCTCGCAGATGTCGCGGACGGGCGTTATCTGGCCCGTCAGGTTAATCACGTGCGAGACAAGAACGAGACGCGTGCGCGCGGTCATGCCCGCCTCGAAAGCCGCCGTGATCTCCGAAGGGTCTTTCGGTGGAACGGGAATCTTCACGGTCTTGAGGACGATGCCTTCGCGACGCTCGCGCTGGTGGAGCGTGGTGAGCATGCGCGGGTAGTCCTGCGTCGTCGTGAGCACTTCGTCGCCGCGCCGGAGGTCGAAGCCGAAGAGCAGTGCTTCGAGCGAGTCCGAGGTGTTGCGCGTGATGGCAATCTCTTCGCGGTCGCACCCGAAAGCTTCGGCGAGGCCGGTGCGAATGGTCTCCGACTGCGGCTCTAAGATTTCCCACATCGTGTAGGCGGTCGCGTCCTCCTGCTGCCAGATGTAGCGGACAAGCGCCTCCGTGACGATGCGGGGCGAGGGCGAGACGCCGCCGTTGTTGAGGTTGACGATTCCGCGTGTTACCGAGAACGCCTGCTGAATCTCGAACCAGAAGTCTTCATCGTGCGCCGCGTCATCGGCCGAGAGATGAGCGACGCGACGCGCCGCCGCGTGAACGTCTTTCAGGAGCGAAGCGACCGCCGACGAAGAGAGCGCGGCGAGCCCCACACCTTTGCCGACCGACGAAAGAAAGCGGCGGCGGTCGAGCGCGCCGGGGTAATGTTCGGTTCGTGTCGTCATCGAGTTCAAACCCTTCGACGTTATGGCTTCGAGGCGGCGAGCTACAAAGCGATTCTACGGGACGAGCGAAATCTCTTCGACGCTCTCCGCCGGGAGCGGCACGACGAGACGATGCGTCGCCGCGTCAAAACTCACATTCTTAACCGCGCGACCATCTGTGCGCGCCTCACGCGGAGCCGCGCCGAGACCCAGATATTCGACGGCCGCCAGCGGTCGCGAGACGTTGTAAGAGCCAGTGCGCGAGAGTCGGAGCGCGTTGCCCCGAAGCGTGGCGGTCGTCGTGCGCGAAGCGTTGCTGCGATAGTCGAAGCCTTCGCCCGCGTCCTCGTAGAAGCTGCTCGCGCCGTCCGCGCCGCCGACGGCGACGAGCGTGAGCGGCGTCTTCGCCATCTCGCCCGTGTGCTGTACGACGGGCTGCGTCGGCAGAACAGCGCCCGCGCGCGCAAAGAGCGGCAGGCGGTCGAGCGGCACTTCGACTTCGGCATCGGTGCCGCCTTCGTAAACTTTGCCCGTCCACCAATCAACCCATTTGTCGCCGCGCGGGAAATAGACGCGGCGCTTTGTCACCGCTTCGGTCACGACCGGCGCGACGAGCAGGTCACGGCCGACGAGGTACTGGTCTTCAATCAGATACGTGCGCGCGTCGTCGGGGTACTCGAACCAGAGCGGGCGCATGACGGGCGCACCCGTCTCTGTGTGTTCGTGGAAGAGCGAGTAGAGGTATGGAAGCAAGCGATAGCGCAACTCAATCGAGGCGCGGTTGATGTCAACAAACTCTTTCGGGAACGAGTAGGGCTCGTGCGGGTTCGAGCCCGCTTCCGAGTGTGAGCGCAGAAAGGGAGTTAAGGCCGCCGCTTGTAGCCAGCGCGTGTAAAGCTCGGGCGTCGGGTTGCCCGAGAAGCCGCCCACGTCCGAGCCGATGAGCGGCACGCCCGAGACGCCGAGGTTCAAGAGCATCGATATCGAGAGCCGCAAGTGATCCCAACTCGCCACGTTGTCGCCCGTCCACACGGCCGAGTATCGCTGCACGCCCGCATAGCCCGCGCGCGTCAACACGAAGGGACGCGCATCAGGGCGTAGCCGCTTCAAACCCTCGAAGGTGGCGCGCGCCATCTGCATGCCGTAGACGTTGTGATATTGCGCGTGCGTGCCCGCCGCGCCGTCGCCCGCATGGCGCGCACTCAAGGGAAAGGTCTTCATCGGGTGATGATAGATGTCGGGCTTCGGCGTCTCTTCGGAGAGAAAGACGCCGGGCTCGTTCATGTCGTTCCAGAAGCCCGCGATGCCTTCGTCGAGGTTCTTCTTGTAGAGCGAGCCGAACCACTCGCGCGCACTCGCATCGGTGAAGTCGGGGAAGGCGCAGACGCCGGGCCACACGGTCGCGTGAAGCTCCTGCCCGTCCGAGGTCTTGACGAAGTGTCCGCCCGCCTGACCCTGTTGATAAGCGTAGTAGTTGGGGTCAACCTTCACGCCGGGGTCAACGATGACGACGACGCGGAAGCCTTCGGCGCGCAGGTCAGCAATCATCTTCGCCGGGTCGGGGAAGCGTTCGTGGTTCCACGTAAAGACGCGAAAGCCGTCCATATAATCTATGTCGAGATAGATAACATCGGCGGGGACGTGCGACTCGCGGAAACCGCGCGCGACCTCGCGCACGCGCGACTCCGGGTAATAAGACCAGCGCGACTGCTGGTTGCCCAGCGCCCAAAGAGGCGGAAGCGGCGCGCGCCCCGTCAAGTCGGTGTAGTCGCGCAGGACATTCTTCGGCGTGCGTTCCCTGCCTCCGGTGAAGACGTAGTAGTTCAACTCGCCGCCCGCCGCGCCGAACGTCAGACGCGCCGGGTCGGTCTTGCCCATGTCGAAGTATGCGCGCGAAGTGTTGTCGAAGAAGAGTCCGTAAGCGATGCCGCGCGTCATCGTCGCGTGTCCCACGGACGACTCGCCTATCGGCGGCGGCACCTCCGCAACGACATCCTGTCGCAGCGCGATAAAGAAACCGATTGATTGATAGATGGGGTCGAGGCCGCGCGGGTACGCGTAGGTGTCCGTGTTCCACATCACGAACTGCTGCGTGTCGCGCGAGACGGTGGGCGCGGCCTTCTCGCCGAGACCGAAGTAGGTCTCCCAACCGACGCGCTTCTTTGAAGTCTCGACCGCGCCGGTCTCGGAATCGAACGAAGCGGGGCGCGCGGGGTCGTCCTCGACGACTACACGCCCCGCGTCGTCGAGCACGGTGACGAGGAAGGGGCGGCGACGGATACGCACGGACGCGCCGTTCGGCGACGAGACGCGAATCTCTTCGCGCGTCTCCGTGACGACGGCCTTCACAGCCTGGCGTTCTTTCGGCTCGACGGCGTATGAGAAGTCGCGCTCTAACGTGCCGCGCGGCGCGAGTCGCACGCGCACCGTTTCGAGCTCTGAGAAGGTGACGGCGACACGCGCGCCCGAGGTGAGCGTAAGCACGACTCCGTCCATGCGTCGCTCAACCGACTTCACGTCGCCCGCCGCGCGCCACGCCGCGCGCGCCACATGCGGGAGCGCGCAGAAGACGAAGAGCGCCACGAGCGGCAATGTCAAAAGAGCGTGTGTGCGCGCTCTGCGTTCGGTCATGGCGTGCTGTCGTCTCACGTCCTGCTGTCGTCTCACAATAGTTTGTCCTTACCTTAATCTTTAACGCGCGCGGGAGGGCCGGGTCGGTGCGGGAAGTGGTGGAGGTGGAGGTGGTGGTTCGCCTTCGTCAACGCCTGTGCCCTCGTTTGCGTTTTCGTCTCGAACCATGTGGCGCGTCTCGCAGAACTGCTGCACCTGTTGGAAGAGTTGCGAGCATTGCTTCTCGGGCGGCAGGCCGTAATGCTTGCACTGCTGCGCTTGCCACGCGATGGCCTTCATGAACTCGACTGCGCGCGGCACGCCGTCGCAGAAGCCGGGAGTGGGGCGGCTGGCTTCGAGGCATGCGCGTGTGAAGATGTTGTTCTTGATCATGTCGCGAAAGCCCTCGGCACGCGCCTGCCGCGCGACCGCTTCGTTCAGGCAGCCCTCGTTGTCGGTGCCCCGCCCGTACTCCTCACCCTCCGCGACGGTCTGCTTGCCCGCCTCGACCAGTTCCGGCCCGTATCTGCGCACCGCGTAGACGCCCGCGATGACCGTCGCCACCAGCAGCACCACCAGCAGCCCGACGACGAGGAGCGTGACTTTCAACCATGTCGGCATAGCATCTCCGAAGTGATAGGTGATGAATGATGAGTGATGAATAAAGTCACATCATCATTCATCGCTCATCATTCATCACTTATCATTCATTCTTTCGTAGACGACGCGGCCGTTGAAGACGGTCAGGTCGGGCTCGGCGCGCAAAATATCTTGTGGGCTGGCGGTGAGAAGGTCTTTCGAATGGACGACGAGGTCTGCGAGCATCCCCACGGCGACCTGACCTTTCTCTCGCTCCTCGAAAGAGGCATAGGCCGATTCGGCCGTGTAGTTTCGTATCGCGTCTTCGATTGAGATACGTTCCTCGGGCCACCAACCTCCGGGCGGGTCGCCTTCGACGCTCTGGCGCGTGACGGCGGCGTAGAGTCCGAGGTAGGGGTTGATGGGCTCGACCGGCCAGTCCGTGCCGAAGGGGACATGGACGCCGTGCGCCATCATCGTGTGCCAACTGTACGCGCCGAGCACGCGGTACTCGCCCAGACGCTCCTCAGCCCAACGCTTGTCCGAGATGGCGTGCGAAGGCTGCATCGAAGCGATGACGCCCAACTCACGAAAGCGCGCGAAGTCCGAAGGCGCGACGACCTGCGCGTGCTCGATGCGATGACGAACCGTATCAGGCGGCTTGTCGTCGCCGGGCTGATACTCAAGATATGACTTATCGAATTTGAACTCGCCCCTTCTCAAAACATTCGGGTCATACGTGGTCAGAATCGAAGTCGGCCCGCCCTTGACTCGCTTTCCGTCGCGGGTCGGATAGCCGTTTGTTTTGAAGGCTTGCTCGAAGCCGTCGAGCGCCATGCGGTTGGCGCGGTCGCCGATGCAGTGGAGCGCGATTTGAAAACCGGCGGCGTCGCGCTCGACGATCATGCGCGTCAACTGCTCGGGCGGCATGCGCGGGATGCCGCTGTTGTGCGGGTCGTCGGAGAAGGGCGCGAGCATGGCCGAAGTGCGTGAGCCGAGCGTGCCGTCCACGTATCCCTTGAGCGCCGAGATGCGTATGCGCGAAGGGTCAACCTTGAGCGCGGCGAACTCATCGCGCTGTTGCTTTAAGACCTCGACGGGCTGGCTAAAGTCGAGCCACTCCGCCACGCGCACAGTCAGCTTGTCATCGGCCAGAAGCTCGCGGTAGAGCGCCAACGTCTCGTAGCCCGAGATCGAGTCCTGCACCGAAGTGATGCCGTAACGTCGCGCCTCGGCCAGCGCGCGTTTGATTGCTTCCAGTTTCTCCTCGCGCGTCGGCTCGGGCACGACACGCGTGACCAGTGCCCCGGCCGTCTCCTTCAGAATCCCCGTCGGCTGCCCCTCGGCATCGCGTAGGATTTCTCCGCCCTGCGGGTCGCGCGTCTCGCGCGTTACATTGCCCTTCTGCAAAGCGAGCGTGTTGGCCCAACTCGTGTGGCCGTCAACGCGCTGAAGGATGACGGGATTGTTCGGTGCGACCTCGTCCAAGTCCTTCTTCGACGGCCACTCGCCGCCCCAGAGCGTGTGATCCCAACCGCGCCCCGTGACCCACGCGCCGGGTCGCAACTCACGAACGCGCGCCGCCACGCGCGCCTTCGCCTCCGCAAGCGACTTCGCGCCCAGCAGGTTCACGCGCAGAAGTGAGAGCCCGCCGCCGAGGAAGTGCAGGTGCGCATCGTTGAAGCCGGGCGTGACGAGGCGGCCCTTGAGGTCTACGGTGCGCGCGCCCTCGAAGCGCGACTCGATGTCGCGCGAGGTTCCGACGGCGACGATGCGCGTGCCATCTACGGCCACGGCTTCGGCGAGAGAGCCGCGCGCGTCCGACGTAAAGACTTTGCCGTTCGTGAGGACGAGGCTCACGATGCGCCGGTGCTGCGCCGACGTGCCGCGCGGAGCGAGCGCAGCCGCGAGCGCGCAGGCCGCGACGAGTAGTACCAGTGCGAGCTTGTTGCGCAGGCGCATCTTTTAATCTCTGCGGGTCGAACGGGGACGGAAAAGGACGACGCTTTTTATACCACCAAGCGCGAAGAAACTCGAAGCCCCGAACCTCGCACGCCGCCGGAGCCTTCTGCTAGACTCCCGGCGAAACCCGATGCAAGCCTCCACGACAAAAGAGCAGTCGAGCGCCGACGAGCGCGTCGCGCGCGCGTACCGCTTCGCAGACCTCTCCGGCTACACGGTGGGGCAGCGTCTCGCCGTCCGCGCGGCGGGCGTCGCCTTCTACCTCCTCATCCGCGCAATAGGCTCCACGGTGCGCTTTCGCGTCGAGGGGTGGAAGCATTGGGAAGAGGCTTCGCGCGGCGGCCCTCCCATCTACGCCTTCTGGCACGAACAGATTTTCCTCGGCACTTACTACTTCCGCCAACGTCGCATCGTCGTGATGACCTCGCGGAGTTTCGACGGCGAGTACATCGCGCGCTTCATCCAACGCTTCGGCTACGGCGTGTCGCGCGGCTCTTCGACGCGCGGCGCGGTGGGCGCGCTCGTCGAGATGACACGACTCGTCCGGCGCGGCTGCCCCGCTGCCTTCACCGTAGACGGCCCGCGCGGCCCGCGCCGCGAGGCGAAGATGGGCGCGGTGCTGCTCGCCAAGAAGACCGGTCGGCCCGTGCTCCCCTTCGCCGCCAACGCTCATAGCTTCTGGCAACTCCCGAGTTGGGACAGGCTTCAGATACCCAGACCCTTCACACGCGCCGCCGTGCGCATCGCCCCGCCCATCTACGTCCCTCCGGACGCCGACAAAGAGATGCTCGCGGCCAAGCTCGTCGAGCTGCAACGCGCGCTCGAAGAGGTCGGCGTCTAAGTTCGCAATAGCGCACGCCGCCACCCGTGTAGTAGGATTGCCGCACAACCCCACGCAGTTCCGGAGGCATTATTTGATTCGAGAGACAATCTCTCTTCCGAGGAGACCGGCATGATTAATCAGGAGCGCATCAAGAATCTTCTGCTCGAACTCGTCCAGATTGATTCAGTCTCGCGCGAGGAGCGCGACGTGGCCGAGCGCGTGCGTGCGCTCTGCACGGAGATGGGCGCGGAGGTCGAGATTGACGACGCAGGTGAAAAGGTCGGCGGCAACACCGGCAACGTCATCGCGCGCGTCCCCGGCACGCTTCCCCGCGCCGAGCCCATCATGATGAGCGCGCACATGGACACGGTCGTCCCCGGCCGTGGCGTCAAGCCGGTCGTCGAGGGAGACATCATTCGCACCGACGGCTCGACCGTTTTGGGCGGCGATGACAAGTCGGGCGTCGCCGTCATCATCGAGACCATCCGCAGCCTGCAAGAACAATCAATCCCGCACGCGCCGATTGATGCCGTCTTCTCCATCTGCGAAGAGGTCGGCCTGCTCGGAGCGAAGCATCTCGACATGTCGAAAGTGCGTGCGAAGTACGGCATCGTCTTCGACTCGGACGACCCCGGCTTTCTCTTCACCAAAGGCCCTTCGGCCAATCACTTCGAGTTCAAAATCTATGGGCTTGAATCGCACGCGGGTGTCGCGCCCGAGCAGGGCATCTCGGCCATTCGCATCGCGGCCGAAGCCATCAGTGCGATGAAGCTCTTCCGCATTGACGACGAGACGACTGCCAACATCGGCGTCATTCGCGGCGGCGAGGCGACCAACATCATCACCAACCTCGTCACGCTCAAAGGCGAAGCGCGAAGCTTGGATGATGAGAAGCTCGAAGCGCAGACCGCGCACATGATCAAGTGCCTCGAAGACGCCGCCGCGAAGTACGAAGTGACGGTCGAGGGCGTGACGACACGTGCGCGCGTCGAGTCGGAAGTCACACGCGAGTATTACTCGATGGACGTAGCGGACGACGCGCGCATCGTCAAACTCGTTAAGGAAGCGGCCTCGCGCATGGGGCTCAAGGTCGAGACGATGGCCTCGGGCGGCGGCTGCGACGCCAACATCTTCAACAAACGCGGCATCGAGTGCGCCAACCTCGGCACAGGCATGCGCGCCATCCACACCGTCAAGGAATGGCTCGACGTTAAAGACATGTACGCCTCGGCCGAGATGACCTTAGAGATCATGCGCCTCAACGGCGAGTCCGCGCTCAAGTAGAAGGCAAAAGTAAAAGTGCAAAAGGGGAAGAAGGAGGGCGTGATGAAACTCGCTCAGCATGCGAAATCTATGCTCGCCGCCGCAGTCCTGCTCACGGCGCTGCCCGTCGGCGCGAGCCCGCAGCAACGCCGTCCGTCCCGCGCGCAAAGGCCGCGCCCGCGCGGCGAGGTCGAGCACAAGAACGATGTCGAGCGAAAGATTGACGCGCTTCTGGCACGGATGACGCTCGAAGAGAAGTTGGGGCAGTTGCAGCAGCTTGGCGGCGACGTGGGCGGGAAAGCCGAAGCCGCGTTGTTGGAGCTTGCGCGTAAGGGCTTGCTCGGCTCGACGTTGGGCGTGCGCGGCGCGCGCAACGCCAACGAGTTGCAGCGCGCGGCAATGGAGGGTTCGCGTCTCAAGATTCCGCTCATCTTCGGCTTCGACGTGATTCACGGCTACCGGACGATCTTCCCGATACCATTGGGCGAGGCCGCGAGTTGGGAGCCTTCCACGGCGGAGCGTTCGGCTTACGTCGCTGCGACCGAGGCGCGCGCCGCTGGCGTCCAATGGACTTTCGCGCCGATGGTTGACGTGGCGCGCGATGCGCGTTGGGGTCGCATCGCGGAAGGCGCGGGCGAAGACACGTACCTCGGCTCGCAGATGGCGCGTGCGCGCGTGCGCGGCTTTCAAGGGTCGGACTACTCCGCGCCCGACCGCGTCGCGGCCTGTGCCAAGCACTTCGTCGCATACGGCGCGGCCGAGTCCGGACGCGAGTACAACACGACGGACATGAGCGAGCAGCGACTGCGCGAAATCTATCTGCCGCCATTCAAGGCGGCGGTGGACGCGGGCGTGGCGACGCTGATGAGCGCCTTCAACGACCTCAACGGCGTGCCCGCTTCGGGGAACCATTTCACGCTCACGAAAATTCTGCGCGGCGAGTGGGGCTTCGACGGCTTTGTGGTGAGCGACTACACCTCGGTGCAGGAGATGATCGCGCACGGTTACGCAGCGGACGGCTCGGACGCCGCGCGTCTTTCGCTCACGGCGGGCGTTGACATGGAGATGGTCAGTCGACTCTACAACCAGAACGGCACGGCGTTGCTCGGTCAGGGCAAGCTCCGCATGGCTGACGTGGACGAAGCGGTGCGCCGCATCCTTCGCGTCAAGTACCGCGCGGGACTCTTCGACCGTCCTTACGTGGACGAGGCGCGCGAGGCTGCGGTGACTTTGAGCGCGGAGAATTTGCGTGCCGCTCGCGAAGTGGCCGCGCGCTCGATGGTGCTTTTAAAGAACGAGCGCGAGACGTTGCCGCTCGACAAACAACTGCGCAGCATCGCGGTCGTCGGGCCGCTCGCCGACGACCCGCGCGCGATACTCGGCTCGTGGTCGGGCGACGGACGGCCGCAGGATTCAGTGACCGTGCTCGCGGGCATCAAGGCGAAGGTTTCGCCACGCACGAAGGTTCTCTACGCGAAGGGCGTGGCGATTGAAGGCCGTGGTGTGACGGGCAACTACGACGCGCCGCCGCCAGCACCGAGCGGCGCGGGCGGAACAAACGTCGCTTCGTCCGCAGACACCGAGGCCGCACGACTCGCCACCACTCCGGCCGCCGTTAACTCAATCGCCGAAGCGGTG
>JAVXWN010000111.1:0-2619 GCA_032230645.1 Acidobacteriota bacterium
AGATGGGGGCAAGTTGGAGAAAGGTGTGGCGCGGGGAGAAGGAGGCGAAGTTGGTGGAGCGCACCAGCCGACAGACGGCGCGGTGCGGCACCGAGATGCCTTTGGGCGTGCCCGTCGAGCCCGACGTATACATCACATACGCCTGGTTAAGCGCACGCGTCTCGCTCACGGGATTCTCGACGCTCGCGCGCGCCCACAGCTCCCGGTCGGCGTCGAGGCGCAGCACTCGCAGCACGTCGCCCCCCGGCAACGCGGCGGCGTGATTCTGATGCGTCAGCAAGACCTGCACGCGCGCGTCCGCCAACATCAATTCGAGACGCTCTTTCGGATATGAGAGGTCGAGCGGCAGGTAGGCGCCGCCCGCCTTGAGGATGCCCAGGACGGCCACGACCATCTCCATCGAACGCTCGACGCAGAGGCCAACCAGCGTCTCGGGGCCGACGCCTAAACCTTGCAGGTGGTGTGCGAGTTGATTAGCTCGCGCGTTCAACTCCGCGTAGGTCAGCCGCTGCTCCTGAAACTCAACAGCGACGGCGTCAGGGGTCTGCGCGACCTGCGCCTCGAAAAGCTTCTGGATGGTCTCGTCACGCTCGTAATCGGCGCACGTGTCGTTGAACTCAAGCAGTAGCTGTTGACGGTGTTGAGGTGTGAGCAGGGGTAGTTGCGAGAGCCGGCAACTCGGGTTCTCGACGATGCCTTCCAGCAACATCCGGAAGTGGCCCATCATGCGCGTGATGGTCGAGCCATCGAACAGATCAGTGTTGTACTGCACAAGGCCGCTCAAGCCTTCGGGGCGCTCCTCCATCATCAGAGTGAGGTCGAACATCGAAGTGTGATTATCTATCGGCAGCGTCTTGAGCTTCAGGCCGGGCAGGTTGAAACGCTCGGCCGAGGCGTTTTGTAGGGCGAAGATAACCTGGAAGAGCGGGTGGCGGCTCAGGTCTCTTTCGGGCTGCAACTCCTCGACTAACTTCTCGAACGGCACGTCCTGATGCGCGTAGGCTTCGAGCGCCACCTCACGCACTCTTCCGAGCAACTCTTCAAAGGTCGGGTCGCCCGACAAGTCCGTGCGCAGTAGTGAAGCGTTGACGAAGAAGCCGATGAGCGGCTCGACCTCGGCGCGGTTGCGGTTAGCGATGGGCGAGCCGACGACGATGTCCTGCTGCCCCGTGTAGCGCGAGAGCAGTACCTTGAAGGCCGCCAAGAGCGTCATGTAGAGCGTCGCCCCGGATTGGCGGTTCAGCTCCTTTATCTGCTCCGTTAATTTCAGAGGCAGGTCGAAGACGGCGATGGCTCCACGGTGTTGCTGAATCGGCGGCCGCGGGCGGTCTGTGGGCAGTTCGAGGACGCCGCTGGCTCCCGCGAGCTGACGCTTCCAGTAAGAGAGCTGTGACTGCAAGGTCTCGTCGCTGAGCCATTGCCGCTGCCAGTGCGCGAAGTCCGCGTACTGAATCGTCAACTCCTCCAACGGCGATTTCTCTCCCACGGAAAAGGCGCCGTAGAGCGTCGCCATCTCGCGCATCAACACGTCCATCGACCACCCGTCCGAGACGATGTGGTGAACCGTCAGCAGGAGAACGTGCTCGTCTTCCGCGATGCGCAGCAGCCCCGCACGCAGCAGCGGCCCGTCGGCGAGGTTGAAGGGGCGACGGGACTCCTCTTCAAGCAAACGATGCATCTCCGCCTCGCGCTCGGCGAACGGCAGGTGTTGAAGCTCCGTTATGTTCAGCCCGACCTGGAAGGGCGGGCCGATAATCTGCGCCGGCTCTCCGTTAACGTTGATGAAGGTCGTGCGGAGCGTCTCGTGCCGCCGGATGATTTCGTTTAAGACCGGCTGTAACACCTCTGTGTCGAGGGCGCCCGACATGTGCACCATCAGCGGCACGTTGTAGAAGGGATTGTCCGGCTCCATCTGGTTGAGGAACCAGAGACGCTGCTGCGCGAAGGAGAGAGCCACGCCGCCTTCCCTCGACACCCGCTCCATCGGCAAAGCCTGCACGCTCTCGCCCGCGTGCATCGCCGCCTCCACCTGCTCAGCCAACTCGCGGAGAGTCGGCCACTGGAAGACGACTCTTAAAGACAGTTCGACTTTAAAGATTTCGCGTATCCTTGAGATGACCAGAGTCGCGATCAGAGAGTGGCCGCCCAACTCGAAGAAGTCATCCTCGGTTCCTATGCCGCTCGCTTCGATGCCCAGAACCTCCGCCCAAATGCCTCTCAACAACTCTTCTACGGGCGTGCGCACTCCCCTTTCAGCGTTCTCCCTACCGCCCCTCGCCCAGTCCGGGGCGGGCAGGGCACGCCTGTCCACCTTGCCGTTCGCGTTGAGCGGCATCGCATCAAGCATCACATAGGCCGCCGGCACCATGTACTCGGGCAGCCTCTCCGACAGGTGCTTACGCAACTCCGCAACCGAGAGCCTCGCGCCGTCGTCTGCGCGCACGTATGCCACCAGCGCCTTCTCGCCCCGGGGGCCGTCATCGCGCGCCATCACCACGGCCTCGCGGACTGCGGCGTGCGCCGCGAGCACGCCCTCCACCTCGCCCAACTCGATGCGGAAACCCCGCAGCTTTACCTGCTCGTCGCGCCGCCCGATGAACTCCACCTCACCCCCCGGCA
>JAVXWN010000130.1:0-18979 GCA_032230645.1 Acidobacteriota bacterium
AGTACACCAACAACAAATACACAGACAGAAAAAAAATAAAAATACACTACGCAAATCCTAACATCTCACGGAACTTGTTGAGCGAGGGAGGGCGGGCGGGCTGCAAAGCCACGACCGGATACGTGAACTGCGGCGGTGCAATCGTCTGCGGCGCGGGCGGCGCAACGGGCACAGGCGAAGCTGAGGGCGAAGAGGTCGTGCCCTGCTGATTCACGTAGACGGGTTGTTGCGGCGACTGCCGCGGCGCAGGCATCTGCGTTGTGGGCGCGACCCTCACGGGCGTGGGCTGCTGCTGCGGTGGCTGCTGCGCGACGTTGACGACGCGCGGCCGCGTGAAGACAGTCTGAGCCGTCTCCTGCGCGTGCGCCGTCGAAGCGTTCGCGAACACCACGGCCGTTAAACTCAGAAACAGGAAGGAGCGGTTGTTCATCTTCAAACTTCAGGGCTGAAGGATTGGTCGCGCGGGGGCGCGGCTTCTTGCTGACATAAGATTCGCGCTTCGGCGGCGAGGTTGTCAATAGCTCTTTCCGCCTTCGCGTCAAATTGGCAGGCGTGAACGGTATCAGGCCGCACGCGTTTCTGATTTAAAATTCGCGCAGGCTGCCGGAGAGCGCCCCCGCAGCCGAGGCGGCGAGGTCTTGGAGTGCGCCGTCATGGCGTTGAGTGAGACGGAAGCGCGCCGCCAACGCGTAGCCGACGTTGAAGCCTGCGTCCGCGTCCAACTCGTATAACTCGCGTGTGAGCGCATCGTCCGAGACGCGGACGATGGCGGGGCGGAGTTCATCCGTCGCACGTTCCAATCCTTCGACGAAGACGACCTCGGTCTCGCTACCCGCGCGCGAGCGGCGGCGTGCATGCTCGCGCAGGCGTGCTCGCGCTTCGTCCTGCACCTTCCCCGCGGCGATGACCACCATTCGTGAAGCGTGCGCCCCGGTCTCGTCTTCGACGGTGCGGCGCGCGTGCGCGGCCGTGAAGTCGCCGTCGCGCAGGACGAAGAGGAACGGCTCGCCGCAGACGTTGGCGAACACCTGCGCCTCGCCTTCCGCGGCCTGCGTGCGCGGCCGTATCTCGCTCTCTGGAACACCCAAGCCGTTGAGGATCGAGCGCAGGCTGCTTACCAGCCACGCGCCGTCCTTCAACATCGAAGAGGCAAGCTGCGTCGGTGTGACCAACTCCTCTGCGCGCTCGTCCGCCACGGCCGAGCCGCATTCGCTACATACGGCATTGCTCGCCGTGACGATAGCCAACGCCTCGGCCGAAGGCAGGCGGAAGAGCGAGCGGCCGTCCTTACGACAACTGACCTGCACCTCGCGTCGCACAAGTCCCGCGCCCGCGAGCCTCGCAACCATTGACTCCTGCTCGGGGCTACGCCCCGTTGCGACCACCTCGACCAGACGACCATCAGCCTGCGCTTCGCTCAAACGTTGAAGGAAGCCGCGCGCACCCGCGTCCTCAAAAATCTCGACCGCGTGCGCTCGCTCCGAGGTGACGGCCGCGCGCTGCGGCTGTTCGTGCGAAGCATCAACGTTATCAGAGCGCCCGAAGGCTTCCGCCGACTGACCTTCACGCGTGCGCCACTCGATGTGCGCCGCGCTGTCCGAGACGTGAGCGGCCGGGCCCGAGTCGGCAAAGTCTTCGCCGGTCGTCTGTGTCGCGCTACCCGCCTCACGCGCGGCCTCATCGAACGCCTCCTGCACGTCGCGGCAGAAGGCTTCAAGCTTCTCAGCCGGTTCGCGCGTCTCGGCGTCGTAAATGATGCCCGCGCGAAGACCCGCGCCGTCGCCGAAGATGATGAAGTGCGCGAAGTCGTCGGAGCAGAACACGTCGCCATGAACGTAAGGCTCTTCGCCTTCCGTCTCGGCTCGCTCTTCGAGAGCGCGTTCCAACTCAAACGCGCGCTCCGCGCCAGACGTGGCCTGCTCGAAGAAGTGCAGGCGCGAAGCACGTATGAGCGGGAGGTGCCCGCGCTCGCGGAGCGCTTCGAGCAGAGGCGTGCGCAGGCGTCTTCCGATGTTGAGTTCGGCGGTTCTGGTCTCGATGAAAAGCATAAAAGTGCTCTCCTTAAAAATGCTCGACTTGATGGCGGCGCATGCTATCACGTCGCATGCGTCTGTTTCCACGGTAAAAGAGTTTATGTGAACAGCGTCAACGGCTTTCGTACCAAACTCGTCCCCGACACTTCAAGATGAATGACCACACGTCCCCTTTCCGTCCGAATCTTGCAAGGGGTTGGCTGCGCTGTCACGAAACAGTCACATTGCTTGTTGTGATGTCCGTACCTGTTCAGTAGTATGAACTTCAGGGCGCTGGCCCCGAGGAAGCGCCGACCACCTCCAACAAAGCAATACCCCAAGGCAATTCATAGATTTTGGCAGAGGAGACTGTTCCCCTAGATGTCTTTTTGCAGATTGTTCCCCCGACCGCTCGCGGTGTGCTTCGCACTGAGCCTGCTCTCAATCTCCGCACAAGCACAGCAGACCGCAATGCGCCCGCGCCAAGCCACGCAGCCCGCGCAGACGACGACCACTGTTAATAACAACGGCCGCGCCGGACTCGAAAACGACCTCGCCGTCGTCGAGACCACACCCGACACAGAGGACGAGCCCGAGTATTCAGTCCCGCGTCTCACTCAGCCTTCTGGTCTCGGGCAGGTCGAGCGTTCGATGTTGACGGCGATTGAGGAGCGGCTGGGTACGCCCTATCGTATGGGCGCGACGGGGCCGAACCGCTACGATTGTTCGGGGTTCGTGTGGAGCGTGTTCCAACAGGCGGGCGTCACGTTCGAGCGTAGCTCGGCGCGAAGCCTCTGGCAGGAGTACGCGCCGCCCGCCGAGGGCGAGACGTACAAGTTCGGCACGCTCGTCTTCTTCAACAACCTGCACCACGTCGGCATCGTCGCCGACGCGAACGGCTTCTATCACGCTTCGAGTAGCCGCGGCGTCATCTACGCGCGCTTCGACGAATACTGGATGAAGCGCATCAGCGGCTTCCGCCGCATCCCCCTTGCAAACTCGCCCTCGCTCATCGCCTCGTCCGGCAGGTAAAGGTCATAAGCCCACCTTCCTTCCGAGCACGAATCAGGCCGACTCTCTTGACAGGGAGTCGGCCTGATGCTTTGTACCGATTGCGCGATACGGAGATTGATTCGTTGATTCAATGTGGCATTGAATCAATCCTTCCAATCCAAAATTCGCCGCTCCGCAATCCGAAGGGCTAACGGCGGAAGCCGACGACGAAGCCCGCGCGCTGGTCGCCCGTGCGCGTCTCGCTGAAGACGACGACGCGCTCGACCGCGACGTAGAACATCTGGTCGTCCTCGTCCACGAAGTGCGCCACGCCGTCATCAACCTTCACGAGCTTGCCGCGCAGGGATGACGTGCCCCCGCAGAAAAGGTCTAGCTTCTTTCCAACCATCTTCGCTAAAAGCTCTCGCATCTTCTGCACTCCTCTGGAACAGTGACAACTGATAAGCGATAAGAACCCGCACGGAAACCGGCGCGCTCATCTTATCACTTATCGCTCGTCACTTATTATTTCTCTTCCGGCTCCCATTCCCAGACCCGCTCCATCGGGTCATCGTCGGCGGGCTCCTTCTTTACCTCGCGGAAGGTGATCTGGACGAGTGGGATGACCGTCTCGTCGTCCTGCTGACGGCGCTCGAACTGGAGCACATCGTAGTAGGCGCAGCGCGAGCGGTCGGGATACTCGCGGCAGACTTTGGGGCGCGCGTGATAGATCGTGCAGCCGCGCTTCTCCTGATCGAGGAACATGCACGTCTCGGGAAAGATCACGTCTTCGACCTTCTTGAGTATCCGCTCTTTCTCCCAACGCGCGGTGTAGCGACGCCGCGCCGTCTCGAACGTGACGCCGAAATGTTTCGCAAGGCGCGTGATGTCGCGCTTGGTCACTTGTACGCGCTCGTAGATCGAGCAGCAGTAGGCCGGGCACTTCGTGCAGTCGAAGTACACACGCGGCTGATCGTCCTTGATCGTTTTAACCATTGTCCCCTCTTGAACGGCTCTATCTTCTTTCCGACCTGCCGTACTCTTCGAGCAGCAAGTCCATGAGTTCGCTGCGGCGGTCGTAGAGCCGCTTTAGCTCGCGCGGCTCGTGGCGCGCGAGCGCGTATGAAGTGATGACGGGCAGCGCAATCGTCGAGTCCACATAGCAGACGACGGCATCGGGCAAACGCTCGGGGTCAACCTTGCCCCACGAGACGGCCTCGCCCGGCGTCGCTCCCGAAAGTCCTCCGGTGTCAGGGCGCGCGTCGGTGATTTGCAGAAAGTAGTCGTGGCCGCGCTCGTCAATGCCGAGGACTTCCTGTATCTGCGGCTCGGTCTGGAGCATGAAGTTCTTCGGGCTCCCGCCGCCGAGAATGAAGACGGCTGACTTGCCACCATGCTTGCGTCCCTTATCGCCCCGGCCGTGGATTGCGCCGCGCTTGGCGGCGAGGACGACCGAGGCCGTCTCATTCACATCCAGCGAAGGGTCGAAGGCCAGCTTGTTACCTTGCAACGCCTTCGCCGCCACGTTCATGCCAATGGACGAATCGCCGGGGCTCGAAGTGTAGAGCGGCACGCCCAACTCGTATGCGGCGGCGAGGAACGACTTGTTCTCAAGCCCGAGCTTGCGCTCGCGTTCGAGCACGTACTTGCCACAGAGGTTGTGGAACTCGGCCGTTGACATCGGCCGCTGAAACTCTTCGCCTTCGATGAGGCGTCGAAAGAAAGCGTCGGTGTCTAAGAGCACCGAGTAGTCGAAGAAGATGTCATAGATGCGCACGACCTCTTCTTCGCGCAGCACGATGTCGGAGATGGCCGTGTTCCCCTGATGGAGCGCGAGGCCGATGCCGAAGTGCGTGTCGTGATAAAGATTCGCGCCGGTCGTGACGACCCAATCAACGAAGCCCGCGCGCATGAGCGGGATGAGCGCCGAGATGCCAAGCCCCGCGGGCGTCAGTGCGCCCGTGATCGAGAGCCCCACGGTCACGTCCGGCTCAAGCATCTTGCGCGTGAAGAGTTGGCACGCCTCGCGCAGACGCGCCGCGTTGTAGGCCAGAAAAGTCTCGTCCACGAGGTCAGCCAAAGACTCGCCGCCCGTAATCGCACGCGGGTCTATGCGACGCCCCGAAAGATGTTTGCTCTTCTTCTTCGCCATTCTTCCCCTGTGAACCTACTTGATGAATAGAGCTATTCGGCCGTGACTGGCTCTACGCCGCCCGTTTGCGTGCGGCGCAGGCGGAGGCGGCCGATTCTTCGCTCGTCCGCTTCTAAAACTTCAACGTCGAGGCCGCGCAAGTTGAGACGCGTGCCCGGCGCGGGCACCCGCCCGGACTTATTGATGACAAGACCGGCGATGGTCGTGAAGTCGTCGTCCTCAATCTCCACGTCGAAGAGCCGCTCGATCTTCCCCACTTCGGTCGAGCCGAGCACATCGTAGTAGCCGTCGTCCCCTTCGACGATCTCGACTATCTCCTCGCCCTCGATGTCCTCGTCCTCTATTTCGCCGACGATCTCTTCGAGTATGTCTTCGACGGTCAGAAGCCCTGCGAGCCCGCCGTACTCGTCAATGACTAAGGCGAGTTGCATGTGCGCCTTCTGCATCTCTTCCAGAAGCTCGTCCACCGACTTCGTCTCGGGGACGAAGTATGCGGGACGCAGCAGCGGCTCGATGCCTTCGCCTTCGCGCGCGTCGGCCCAGTAGGTCAGAAGGTCACGCACGTAGATGATACCGACCACATCTTCGATCTGCTCGCGGTAGACGGGCAGTCGCGAATACTTCGACTCGACCATCACGTCGCGCGCCTCGCGCACGGTCGAAGAGAGCGGGAGCGCGACGATGTTAGTGCGCGGCGTCATCACCTCTCCGGCGCGCGTCTCGCCGAACTCGATGATGGACTGGATAAGCTCACCCTCTTCCTCTTCGAGGATGCCCTCCTCTTCGCCCACGTCTATGAGCGCCTGTATGTCGCCGCCGTTGTCCTCTTCGTCCGACTCCGCGCCTTCCGATCCGTTCTGCGAAACGTGCTCCGTACCGCCACCGATGCGGCGCGCTCGCTCGGCCACTATCTGACGCGGCGTCGCAATCAGCGAGAGCACGCCGTAGAAGGGGCGATAGAGCGGCAGCAGCGCGAGCAGCGTCCGCTCGGGGTTGCCCGAAGACAGCAGACGTGGGATGAATTGCCGGAAGAGTATCGTCAGCACCAGCGCGATGAAGAACGCGAAGAGCAGGAAGCGCCGCTCCGCCCCGAACAACTGATACGAGATAGACGTGACGAGTACGACATCCGCGACCAGCACGACCTGTATCGCCGCGTTGAGCGTGAAACGGAAGCGTGGCCGGTTCTCAAGCACCTCGCCGAGAAAGATGATCGTCTGGCTCGGTCGCTCGTCGCGCTCGCCCGTCAGACGCCTGAGCCCCACATCGCTCAACTGCCCGAACGCCACGTCAATGGTTGCCAGAAAGCCCAGCGCCAACAACAGCGCGCACGCGATACCGATTTCTAGCTGAGTCTCCATTATTGGTGAATGGTGAATCGTAAATGGTGAATGGTGTTTGAGCGGCTTCGAGCCGGGCGGATATAATCCAACCCGGTCGGCGCTCAACGATTATTCACCATTTACCATTCACTATTTACCCCTGATTATATTCCAAGGCGGCGTCGCAACTTCAGTTCGAGCGCGTTCATCTCGCCGCCGTCCCGCTCGTGGTCATAGCCGCACAGGTGCAGCAGCCCGTGCAGGATGAGTTGCGCCACCTCGCCCTCGAAGTCGAGCCCGTGCTCGGCCGCCTGCCTCGCGGCCTGTTCGACCGAGATGACCACGTCGCCCAGACTCACACCCTCCGCCTTCTCAAACTCCTCCTGCTCCGACGGGAACGACAGCACGTCCGTCGTCCCCCTCTTCCCACGCCAGCGCCGGTTCAACTCCCGCATCGCGCGGTCGGACACGAACGCCACCGTCGCCCCCACGCCGTTCGCGGGCGCGACCTTCAAAGCCCTCTCCGCGAACGCCCGCCAACGCTCGCACTCGACCGGCACCTTGCGCTGTCGGTTAACGACTTCAATCATAAAAGCAGTGACGAGTAACGGATGACGGGTGACAGGTTAGGACAAGCCGACCCTGCTCGTCACCTCTCATTCGTCACTCGTCACTTGATTCAAATCGCCCCGCCGCCGCTGCCTGTCTGTGACTCGTAAGCCTTGATAATCATCTGGACGAGGCGGTGACGCACGACATCCTTCTCGTTGAAGTAGACGAACTCAATGCCCTCGACTTTCGAGAGGATGCGCTCGGCTTCGACAAGACCGCTGCGCTTGCCCGTCGGCAAATCTATCTGCGTCACGTCGCCCGTGATCACCGCCTTCGACCCGAAGCCGATGCGCGTCAGCGCCATCTTCATCTGCTCGCTCGTCGTGTTCTGCGCCTCGTCGAGAATGATGAAGGCATCTGCAAGTGTGCGGCCCCGCATGAATGCCAGCGGCGCGACTTCGATGATGCGCTTCTCAAGCATCTTGGCGACGCGTTCGGCGTCCATCAAATCGAAGAGGGCGTCGTAGAGCGGGCGCAGGTAGGGGTCAACCTTCTCTTGCAAGTCGCCGGGAAGAAAGCCCAAACGCTCGCCCGCCTCGACCGCGGGGCGCGCGAGCACGATGCGACTCACCTGCTTGAGCGTCAGTGCCTGCACGGCCATCGCCACGGCGAGATACGATTTACCCGTGCCTGCGGGGCCGATGCCGAAGACGATGTCGTTCGACTGGATGGCCTCGATGTAGCGGCGCTGGTTGGCCGACTTAGGCGCGACCTGCTTTTTGCCTGCGGGGTTGAAGCGCGCCTTGGTGAAGTAGTCGCGCAGGGTGTAGGCGCGGTCTTCGGCGATCTGCGTGAAAGCCTCGCGCAGTTCCTTGTCGGTGAAGGTCTTGCCCTCGCGGAAGAGCGCGGCGAAGTCTTCGATAATACGCTCGGCGGTCGCAACGTCCTCGGGCCCGCCGTCGAGCGTCAAATCCTGTCCGCGCGCGTCAACGCGCACATCGAGGAGCGATTCGAGGTACTTGACGTTCTGGTCGTGGACGCCGAAGAGCGTCTCGACGGCCCTCGGCGGAAG
The DNA here is from genome assembly GCA_032230645.1 of Acidobacteriota bacterium. GTDB lineage: Bacteria > Acidobacteriota > Blastocatellia > Pyrinomonadales > Pyrinomonadaceae > QHXN01. The sequence continues at coordinate 8,104 of JAVXWN010000130.1, forward strand.
CTCGATCTTCTTCAAAAGGCGCTCTCTTCTCCTTCTCGCGGGGAAAGCTCCAAGGGGCGGATGAGGTGCGGAAAAACAGTCTCGTTCATGTCAGAAACGACGCTACAACACAGTGGCGCGGGGTGTCAACGGAGCGGCGCAACAACGTGCGCCATCGCAGACGAAAACGCACCTCGCGCCGCCTTGACACACGTGGTGGCGCTCCCTATACTTTGGGCTTTGCTCTCAGGGGTAAGTTCTTGACAGTGTGACTCCTGAAGCGTTGTTCAGACGGGTAAGCTTGTTTCGACGGAGTTTAAATCAGAGATGCCGAATCACAAATCAGCCGAGAAGCGCGTGCGCCAGAACGAGAAGCGACGTGACATCAACCGTGGCAATCGCGGCCGACTCCGCACGGGGATTAAGAAGCTGCGCGCAGCCATCGAGTCGGGCGAAGCCGGAGCGGCGCAGACGCTTCTGCCCGAGACCGTTTCGCTCATAGACAAGGCAGTGCAGAAGGGCGTGCTCCACCGCAACGCAGCCGCGCGCTACAAGTCGCGACTGACCGTCCACGTGAGCGAGACGGGCAAGTAAAAGCCTTTTCAAAATTAATTAAAGCGAGGCAGACCGTCCAGACACGGCCTGCCTCGCTTTTTTCTGTTCGCCCGACGTGCTGTGGCCGAGGCGGAGGTGAAGGATGAAAGACGCGCTGAACGAACGCTACCGCAGCGACAAAGAGGTCGAGGAGGTTGTCCGCCGGTTTGAGTCATGCGAGCTGCCGCCTTCAGCGTTCGGTCACAGAGAGCACCTAATGGTCGCGCTCTGCTACCTGCTCCGCATGAGCGAGGAAGATGCGCTCGAACGCGTCCGCACACACTTGGGCAGTTACGTGCGCGCACACAACATCAACCCCAACCTGTATCACGAGACGCTGACCGTCTTCTGGCTCAAGCGCGTTCGCGCCTTCATCGTCAGCGCGTGCGTGGGACTCACAAAGGCCGAGTTGGCAAACCATCTGGCCGGTGAGTGTGGAAACGCGCGCCTCGTCTTCAGTTACTACAGCAAGGAGTTGATTGACTCGGAAGGTGCGAGGCGTGAATGGACGGAGCCGGACTTAAGGCCGCTGGACTTTTAAGTGAATGATGAATATGACAACGCTGCATTATTCATCACTCATCACTCATCACTCATCATTCATTCTCTCTCAGGCGGACAGTTCGCAGACGAGCATTTCGAGTTGAAGGCGCGAGCCGCGTTCGCCGCCGCCGCCGAGCGAGGTCTTGATGGCGAGGTCTGCGGCGGCGATGCGCCTGATGCGGCGTGCCAGTTCGTGCGAGTCGGCACGGCGCGCGGTGGCGAGGAACTCCTTGCGCTGGCTGAAGGGCATGTTGACGACGCGAAAGACTTCCTGCTCGGGCGCGCCGCGCGTCATCAACTCTTTCGCGAGCGCGAGCCGGTGAAAGTTGCTCGCCAGAAGGCCGATGAGCATGACGGGCTCCGCGCCGTCGTCGAGGAGCTTGCGCAGTGTTTCGAGTGCGCGGCGGCGGTCGCGCGCGATGAGATGGTCGCTCAGCTCGAAGTTCGACAATTCGCGCGAGCGCCCGACCAAAGCGTCCACCATCTCCATCATAATCTGCCCGCCGGGCAGCGCGGCGGTCGCGAGCTTCTCAAGCTCGGTCGCAAGCTGTCGCACGCTCGCGCCCGTCAGCGCGACGATCTGCCGCAGCGCCCTCTCGTCGGCGTAAGCATTCAGATGCTTGAGCCTGTCGCGCGCCCACGCGGCAAGCTCGGCATCCTTAAGCTGCGCGAACTCAACGCTCGTGCAAACGTCCAGGAGCGTCTTGCTGAGCCTGCGCCGCTTGTCAAGGTCGTCAGCGACGAAGACGACGACCGAGGTCTCGGCGGGGCGCGTGACGTAGCGGACAAGCGCTTCCTCATCGGCCTCGCGCAGTTTGCCGAAGTCCTTGATGCGCACGACGCGGCGACCGGCCATCATCGGCATCTGCTCGGCGGCGGCAATCGCCTGCTGCACGTCCGCAGACGTGAGACTGAAGGACGATTCGTTGAACTCGCGCAGCGACGACCCCTTCAGCGCCGCGTCCGTGATAACGCGCACGGCGGCATCTCGCAGGTAAGCCTCCGGCCCGAAGAGCAGATAGAGCGAATCAACCTGCCCGCCCTTCAACGCCCGCCTCAATTCCTCGCGTGTGATAGTGCCCACTTTACCTCGTTGAGACTAGCGACGATGCTCTGAAAAACCGATAGCTTACTCACGGCTCGTCGTTGACGCCGAAGCCGTTGATGAGTGTTGAGACGAGACTGTCGGCGAAGCTGCGCGAGAGACGTTCGACCGCCGGGTCTTCCTCGTTGAAGAAGGTGCGCGGGTCGTCGGTGAATTCGAACTCGCCTCGGAAGACGTAATCCTGATTGTCGTAGAGCACGCGGTTGGTGATCTGGTCGCGGACGGTGACGGCGGCCGTAATCGTCACCTCAAAGATGCGCGCGCGCCCGCGCGAGTCGAGCAGCACGCCGTAGAAGGCGAAGCTCTTGATCGTGCCGTCAACGACCGCGTCCGCGCCCTTCGGCTCGCTCTGCACGCGCAAGCCTTTGCCGCGCCGCAGAATCTCGCGCATCACGGCTTCGGTGAAGCGCGACTCGACCTTGTACCGGAGCGCCTGATTCTGAAATGCGGGCACCGCGACCGTGCGGATGTGCTCGGGCAGCCCCGACTTCGTCACGGGCTTGTAGCAGCCGCGGAAGCCCGACGCCAAGAGGACGAGGCCGACGAGTACGGCCACGCGGTAAAGTTTCTTGCTCAGCAGCATTGATTTGACCATCACCCCGGAAGCATTGGGACGAGAACCGAAGCGTTGACGATACGATACGGAAGTGACGAGTGACAAGCGAGGGAATCGTAAACGGTGAATCGTAAACCGTAAACCGTGAATCGTGAATCGTAACCCGTGACAAGATGAGACAGGCTCTTCTTATCACGATTCACGATTTACGATTTACGGTTTACGGCCCTGATGGCGTCCGCGACACGCACGGTCTCGACTGCCGCGCGCACGTCATGGACGCGGACTATCGAAGCGCCGTGCAGGACGGCCGCCGCGACTGAAGCCATCGTGCCATGCACGCGCTTGTTGACGGGTGCGCCGCCGAGCAGGTGGCCGATGAACGACTTGCGCGAGGTGCCGACCAGCAGCGGGAAATCGGCGAAGTCGCGCGCCAGAACGTCCAGCTTCGCAATCAGCTCGATGTTCTGTTTCTGCGTCTTGCTAAAGCCGATGCCGGGGTCGAGCACGATCTTCTCGCGTTTGACGCCGCGCTGCTCGGCCACTTCGATACTCCGACGCCAGCCTTCGGAGACTTCTCTGATGATGTCTGTGACCGGCTCCTGCTTGTGCATGGTCTCGAAGGTGCCGCGCGAGTGCATGAGGATAAGCCCGGCATCATATCTTGCCGCCACGTCCGCGAGCGCGGGGTCGAAGCGCAGGCCCGAGATGTCGTTGACTATCTCAACGCCCGCGTTGAGGGCGACGCGCGCGACCGATGCCTTCGTGGTGTCAATCGAGTAAGGGCCGTGGCCGATGAGCTTGATCATCACGTCCAAATACTTCTGGACTCGACGTATCTCTTCTTCCTCTGAGATGGGGCCCGCGCCCGGCCTCGTTGACTCGCCGCCGATGTCTATGATGTCCACGCCGTCCTGCGTCATCCGCTCGGCGTTATCCCATGCGCGCTTGCGCGTGAACCAGCGCCCGCCGTCGCTGAAGCTGTCGGGCGTGAGATTGATAACGCCCATGATGAGCGTGCGCCCGCCTAAGGTGAGGGCATGGCGCGGCAGTTCCCATTTGCGTTTCATCAGGCAAAAATAGAAAGGCAAAAGGCAAAAGTAAAGAGCGCGTCTTCACTTTTGCCTTTTGCCTTTTTGCTTTTGCCTTCCCGGTTTAGGCCGGTGCAGGGTTGCCGCCCGTGATGGGCGGAAGTATCGGCTTGAGCGGGTTCGCCATCGGCTCCTTGAGTTGCGGGCGATCCTGATCGTCCTTGTGCGAGGTCGCGTCGTCGTCGTCGAGCGGGAGGCCCGCGATGATGCGGCGTATCTGCACGGCGTCGAGCGTCTCGCGGTCGAGCAGCGTCTCGGCGAGCCGTATCATCGTGTCGCGATTCTCCTCGATGATCGTGCGCGCGCGTTCGTACTGGTCGCCGATAATCTTCTTGACCTCCTGATCAATCTTGATCGCCGTGTCCTCGGAGAAGTCTCGGTGCTGCGCAATCTCGCGGCCGAGGAAAATCTGCTCCTCCTTCTTACCGAAGGTGAGCGGCCCGAGGTTCGACATGCCGTACTCGCAGACCATCGCGCGCGCAAGCTCCGTCGCACGCTCGATGTCGTTGGATGCGCCGGTCGTGATGCTGCTGAGGAAGACCTCTTCGGCGAGGCGGCCGCCCATCAGGATGGCTATCTGGCCGAGCAGATACTCCTTCGAGTAATTGTGCCGGTCGCCTTCGGGCAACTGCTGCGTCACGCCCAGAGCCATGCCGCGCGGAATGATCGTCACCTTATGGACGGGGTCGGCGTTCGGAACCTTCAAGCCGACGAGCGTGTGCCCGGCTTCGTGATATGCGGTGACGCGCTTCTCCTCGTTGGTGATGACCATTGACTTGCGCTCGGCACCCATCAGCACCTTGTCCTTCGCAAGCTCGAAGTCCGCCATGTTGACGATTTTCTTGTTGTAGCGCGCCGCATTCAAGGCCGCCTCGTTGACGAGGTTCGCGAGGTCTGCGCCGGTAAAGCCGGGCGTGCCGCGCGCAATGATCTGGATGTCAACGTCCTCGCCCAAAGGAATCTTGCGCGTGTGAACCTTAAGGATGCCCTCGCGTCCACGCACGTCGGGGCGCGGGACGACGACGCGGCGGTCGAAACGGCCGGGTCGAAGCAGCGCCGGGTCGAGCACGTCGGGCCTATTTGTAGAGGCCATGATGATGACGCCGTCGTTCGACTCGAAGCCGTCCATCTCGACGAGCAACTGATTAAGAGTCTGCTCGCGCTCGTCGTGACCACCACCGAGACCAGCGCCGCGATGACGCCCGACAGCGTCAATCTCGTCAATGAAGATGATGCACGGCGCGTTCTTCTTGCCTTGCTCGAAGAGGTCGCGCACGCGCGAGGCACCGACGCCGACGAACATCTCAACAAAGTCCGAGCCCGAGATTGAGAAGAACGGGACGTTGGCCTCGCCCGCAACGGCCCGCGCCATCAAGGTCTTGCCCGTGCCCGGAGGGCCGACTAAAAGCACGCCTTTGGGTATGCGCCCGCCGAGCTTCTGGAACTTCTGCGGCTCCTTAAGGAACTCGATGATCTCCTGAAGCTCCTCTTTGGCCTCGTCCACCCCGGCGACATCCTTGAAGGTGACGCGCTTCTGCTGATTGTTCAAAAGCTTCGCGCGCGACTTGCCGAAGGAGAGCGCCTTGTTGCCGCCCGACTGCATCTGCCGCAACATGAAAATCCAGAAGCCTACGAGGAGCAGGACAGGGCCCCACCACATCAGGATAGACCAGAAGGCACCGCTCGTCGCGGGCTCGATCTGAACCTTCTTGACGTGCGGCTGGCCGTTGGCGTCCTTCTCGATTGAGAGCGCCACAAGGTCGCCTTTGACCTTGTCCACCTCGATGGGCGTCTTGAACTCGTTCTTATCCTTATCAACCGAGACGACCTCGGTCTGCTTCATCGTCATCTCGACGATCTGGCCGCTACGCACCTTTTCGACCAGCGTGCCGTAGTCAACCTGCTTTGCGTCTTTGCCCGCCTTGTTGGTGACGAACGAGTAGAGCATCACCGCACCGGCAAGGATGAGCACCCAGAAAATTAGTTGTCTAGCCGTGGAACTCAAATTCTTCACGCCTCCGACGCCGATAATAACCCATCCGGCGTCTTTTGTCGCTCCCCGAAACTCTTTACACTGCCGCGCCCGCCGACGCACGCCGGAGAGCCGTTCGCTAATTTATACGGCGGTCGGGCTCAACTTGGATGCCCCTTGCGCGCACCCCGTTGTGCATTAAAGCGGCACGCTGCGTAAGCGGCTCCGGCCGCTTCGATTGTAGGTTCCGGTGCGCGCTTTTTCAACCATTTTACGAAACAGTCCGCCCATCGCTCCCTTTCAAGCGGCGGGCGGACTGTGTGACTGACGCGACTTGTCGTCGTGAATCAGCGTGCCGCCACAAGGAATACATCCCAAGCCCAACGGTTCACCTTCGCCCTCTTCGCATCGTCCACTTTTGCCCGGTAGCGGAACTGGTTGCCGAAAGCGTCCGTGCGTTTCGACTCCTTGTAGTCGAGATGGATGCTCATCACATCGAGCGCAGGCAGGGTGTGCAACTCCCCCGGCTCGGAGACGCCGTTGTGATTCACATCCTGCCACAGCCGCAGGCTCGCGAAGACGGCGTCGCGCTCGTCAATCACGCCGTCGGAGTTGCCGCCCCGCTCAGGCTTATCAAAAGAAGAGAGTGCGTTGAAGCCGTTAGCTTGATTGTTCGTCGGTGGCTGCGGTGTGAGGTTGCCGAACAACTCCCTCCCGCTGTCTATCATCCCGTTATGGTTGCGGTCGAAGACGAGCCATGCATCGTCCGCGCCCGCCGCAGTCCAGGAGACACGCTCTTTCTGTCCGTCCGGATTACCGTCGAAGTCGAAGAGGACACCGTGCGCGGCATCGGTCAGAGAGAAGCCGTCGCCTTTGACATCAACGAGGACGGGCGAGAAGCAGGTGCCGCTGGTGAAGTAGTTGTAGGGGCAGTTGGTCTCGGGCACGATCTGCCCGCAGTAGTAGGTCGGCGGCGGGTCGGGACAGTTGCCTGGTCCGCCGCCGCCGAGAATATCGGAGCATGTATTGCTCGCGAAGTTCCAGAACAAGCCAAGTGCGGCACAAGCCGCCGGGGTGCTGGCGACGTATGGAATGCAGCAGCTAAAGCCGTCAAAGTAGTTTCCCGAGGGGCACCCGGTAATGGGATAGTTGCAGAAGTCCGCCTCGGAGCCGACGAGGCACGGGGTGCAGAACCACACGGCCCCGACATTACCGGGCAGCGGCGTACAACCGCAGGAGAGATTGGGGCGGCAGGGGTTGCATTGCGGCGGAGTCGGCACGGGAGTTGGCGTCGGTGTCGGCGTTGGAGTCGGCGGCGGTGCATCGCAGGGGTCGCCCATGAAACTCTCCTCGCAGGTAAACTCGACCCCCTCGGCGGTACAATGTTTTGGTGTATATACAACCGTACTGCAAGAACCGAACGGGTCTGAGCAGGCAGCAGACTGAACAATGTCTCTTTCCCCTCCGCACGGACACCCTTGATCCGATCCGGGTCTTATCCACGAACATTCAGGCCGAGAAGTCTGACAGCAGATGTCCCGCAGCGGCGTGGTTCTGGATGAAGAAAGTTTTGATAAAAAAACCGCCGGAAAGAAATTTACCGGCGGCGAGAAGTGTGTCGAAAGGGGTGCTGAGTCGGCGAGGTAAGTCGGTGGGGACTTAGCCGTAATCATGAAATCACTGACCGGTTTATCCCCCTCCTTTCCCGGGCTATTAGAACTGCGTTCTTTCTTTACCGGGATTTGCGTACCGCCGAATCCCACAAACCCTGTACCGTCTCCGTAATTAATCTCTTGGAACTTAATCTCCAGTTTTTTAGGATTGATAAGCCTTCCTTTAGCCCTATAGTGTTTCCAATCATTAACTTCACTAGCATGCACTTTAATGGTGACGCTTTCCCCTGGTAGAATTGGTATGTCATCGGGCTGTATCGGCTCTTCAAAAGCGGCGAGGCGAATTCGCCCATACTCAAGTTTGTAAGCAAAGTTAAACCCATCGGCGTCTTCAACATCTGGCAGGAACAGTGCAATCTCTACAAAGTAAACCGGCTTGGTACTGGTATTAGTAACTTCAACTTCGAGGTCTCCAAGCCAATCTTCATTCTTCAGGTCTTTTAGCTTCTCCGGCTTCTTCATCTTCACTTTAATCGGCAGGTGTTTCGGGATTTTATCCTCGACCTCTCGCTCCTCTTTCTCCGGTGTCTGTGCCGCGCGTGAGGCTAGCCCATAGACGACAATGAGCGAAGAGAGCAGCGCGATGATTAAGGTGGTGACGTTCCGGCGTTGAAGTAGTGAGCGCAGCCTTTGTGGGTTCATCAGGTCACTCCTTTCGAGAGCTTGTGAGCTTGGCGGAACCTATGAATAACGGGTCAACCGGAGCGCGAGGCCGCGCGTGCGACAGCCATAGAGTATGCACGCCCTGACCCCGTGTCAACGTTCATTTCCACGAAACATGAGCAGCCCGCGTCGTCGCTCGACACGACCGCCGCCCGGCAACTCGGCGATGCGGCCGCCGCGCGTGCCCGCGAGTAGACGCTCGACGCCTTCGAGGTGCGCGCGGGACAGGCGGCGCAAGCCCCCACGCCCACGCGCGAGCCAGAGCCGCAAGGCACGACTCCGGAGCGCGGGCATCGCCGCAGCGAGCACCTCGACGCGCAACGGCCACGCGCACAAGTCCTGCGCTCCGGTACCCGCGCTTCCTTCCGCGTTCTCTCTTCCATCCACTTCTTCTGTTCGCCCTTCCGCGTCGGCGCGCGCCTCTTCTAGCAACGCGGCGGCCACTCGGTCGAGCGCCGCCGAGTCTTCGCGCAGCAGAGCGGACGCGCGCCCAAGCGCCTCGACTGCGCGCGGGTTGAACGTCTCAAGCAGCGGCAAGAGCCGTCGCCGCACGCGCACGCGAGCGAAGCGCTCATCCTCGTTCATCGCGTCGGCGCGGAACTCGACGCCGCGCTCACGGCAGTAACCTTCCGTGTCCACGCGCCGCGCCCAAGTTAGAAGGGGGCGTCGCAAGAGTAGCTCGCCTCCCTCTTCAAGCACGCGCTCGGGGGCCATCCCGCCCAAGCCTTCGGCCCCGCTTCCGCGCATCAGCCTGAGCAGGACGGTCTCGGCCTGATCGTCGAGCGTGTGAGCCACGAGCACCGCGCTTGCTGACGTGCTGCGCGCCGCCGCTGCAAGGAACTCGTAGCGTGCCAGCCGCGCGGCCTGCTCCAGATTGTCGCGCCGCTCAAGCGCACTCTCCGCGACCGACGCGCGCGCCTCGATGCACGCCAGCCCCAGAGAGCGTGCAAGCTCACTGACCCACCGCGCGTCCGTCGCCCCCTGCTCGCCCCTTAGCCCGTGATCCAGATGCGCCGCAGTCACACCGATGTCGAGCAGCCCGGCCTTCAGCAACTCTTCGAGCGCGAGCAGCAGCGCCGTCGAGTCCGCGCCGCCCGAGACCCCGACCAACACGTCCTCGCCGCGCACGAGCCAGTGACGCCGCCGCCACTCGCTCAACAGGCGGCGTGCGAACGCGCTCATCTTTCGGCCCTCGTCTCTCGCTTCAGTCCTTGCCAAACTCATTCGTGCTTCAACCTGCGGGAGCTTCTTTTAGTCCCGCCGCTTCATTTAAAATTTCGGCACCGCCACGCGCGCCACGCGTGTTTGAACCGACGACGCAACCGATTCTCTCATCCGAAAGGGGTACAACGGAATGAAGAGAATTCGTTGATTGGCTCAATGACTCGATGATTGACTCTCTCCGTTCCGAAATTCCTGAAACGACGACAGGTTTTTTGTCACAAACATGAAGGTGGTGGTGTATTCCATTCAAATGACGGCAAGAATCCGGCCCGTTGCCGAGCCTTTTCAGACAGGAGAGATGAAGATGGAGTGGCAAAATAATCGTCCCGTGCCCGTGCGTCGCGCGGGCGTTTCCCGCACGGCCTGCGCGCTTGTCGCGCTCGCACTGTCCGCGCTCTTCCTCGGCTGCCTCGCGGGCTCGCGCCTGACGACGGCCAGCGCGCAGGAACGTTTCGAGGGGCAGTGGCTCGTCGAGTACAAGACCGACGAGGCTAAGCCCGTCCTGACGCTTCGCTACCGCGAGAGCCGAAGCGACCCCGGCGGCGGCACGCACGAACACAGTTGGGACACCTCGCACAACGTCGAGCCGGAGAAGTTGCAGGGGCTCTCGCGCGAGCAGGCTTTCTCGTCCTCGGGGACGAACGTTCGCTTCGACGTGCGCCGCGAGGCGGGTACGTTCGCATGCGAGGGCTGGTTCAGGCAGGGTAGCGGCTCGGGTCACTTCACCTTCATCCCCGATCAGGGCTTCGCCGCCGAACTGAGCCGACGCGGTATCGGCAACCCGGACGCGCGCCAACTCTTCTCGCTCGCCGCCGCCGACGCGGGATTCGCATTGCTCGACGAGTTGAAGGCCGAAGGCTACGAGCGGCCCACGCTCGAACAACTCGTGCGCATGGGCGACCACGGGGTTCGACTCGAATATGTGCGTGGCATGAACGACATGGGCTTGCGCCTGCGCTCGATAGACGCGCTCGTCCAGATGCGCGACCACGGCGTCGGCCCCGACTTCATACGCGAGCTACGCGACTTTGGCTACCGCGACCTCTCGGCCGAAGACCTTCTGCGGGCGCGCGACCACGGCGTCACCTCCGGGTTCATACGCGAGATGCAGGCCGTGGGCTATCAGACTCCGCCTCTCGAAGGGCTCGTGCGCATACGTGACCACGGCGTCAGCGCGAGTTTCGTCAAGGGGCTGCGCGAAGAGGGCTACGACACGCTCGCGCTCGAACAGCTTGTCCACCTGCGCGACCACGGCGTTACGGTCGAGTTCGTGCGCGAGTTGAAGGGGCTCGGCTACGAACGCATCTCGACCGAAGACCTCGCACGCCTGCGCGACCACGGCGTCACGCCCTCCTTCATCCGTAGCGTCAAGTCGCGCGGCAACGCCGCCGCTACCATCGATGAGCTAATCAACATGAAGGACAGAGGCAGCTATTAATAAAGGTGGGAGTTGGGGGATAGGGGTTGAGGGCCGGG
>JAVXWN010000135.1:0-3001 GCA_032230645.1 Acidobacteriota bacterium
CCTCACCGTGACGCCGCTCACGCCGGAGGTAGCGTCGCGCCTGCACCTGCCCGAAGACACGCAGGGACTCGTCGTCACGAATGTTGACCCCGCAGGGCCTGCCGCCGAAGCCGGGATACAGCAGGGCGACCTGATCGAGCAGGCGAACCGCCAGCCCCTCAAGTCAATCGAAGACCTCCGCGCGGCCATTCAGGGCGCGGGCGAACGCCCACTGCTTCTGCTCGTCACGCGCGGCGGCGGCGAAGGCTCGCTCTTCGTTACCATCCGACCGCGAAAATAGAAGGATGAATGCCGCGACGATGAACTGTAAGACGAGTAGTATTCAGTGCATCATTGCGGCGTTCAGGCGTTCATCGTTTATAAGTTCATCATTACTGTTTCTCGTAGGCATGAAACATCTTCTTCCGGCTCGCGGCGGCTCTGCGCGGCGCGGCGTGCTCGCACTCTTCATGGCGTTGACGGCGACGGCGCTCGGCCTCGTCTCATCTTCGGCGGACATCACGGTTACGAACCGGCCCGCGTCCGAGGGCCGTCCCGTAACGCCTGCGGGCACGCTCGTCCGTGACTTAACGACGCACCAGCCCGCGGTCGGCGCGATGCCCGTCGCGTTCGTGCGCAGTCCTGACCGCATGGGGCCCGTTGGCGGCGGGCGCTATCTCGTCGCGGTCAACAGTGGCTACGGCGTGCAGTTCAACGCGACGACGAACAAGGCGCAGCAGTCGCTCGCCGTCATAGACCTCAACGCACGTCCCGCGCCCGCCGTCGTGCAGAACATCTACTTCCCCACGCCGCAGAGCGCGAACGTCGGCGCAGTCTTCTCGCCGCGCGCCGACGCGGACGGCTCCTTCGCGTTCTACGTGTCGGGCGGCTTCGAGAACAAGGTTTGGACGTTCCGTCTCAGGCCGGGCGCGGGAGCGCCGCTCTCGCCCGCTTCGCCGGGGCCGGACACGAAGGTCGAGGCGCAGTCAATTGACGTGAGCGGTTTCGCCGCCGCGCCCGCGAGCCCGCGCTATAACGTTGGACGTGCGGCCGTCTATCCGGCGGGACTTGCCGTCTCGCCCGATGGCGACACGCTCTTTGTCGCTAACAATCTCGGTGACAGCCTCGGCATCGTCCACGACCCGCGCGGCGCGAAGAGGCTCGAACGCATAGACCTCGCGGGGCAGAAGCCCGTGGCGAGCGGCGAGCACTTCATCTACCCCTACGCGGTCGTCGCGCTGCCCGTCCCTGTCGCGGCGCGCGGCGGCAAAGACGCTTACGCAGGTGTGCCCGAGGGCTCGGCCTCGAAGGTCTATGTCTCTTGTTGGAACGATGCTTCGGTCGCGGTCATAGATTTCGCGGGCGGTGGCCGACGCGTCTCTTACGTGCCCGTTGGACGACATCCGACGGCGATGCTATGGGACGCCGCCTCGCGACTCTACGTTGTCAACTCGAACGCCGACAGCGTCTCGGTCATCGACACTACGACTGACCGCGAGGTCGAGCGCATCAATGTCCGCCTGTCTGAAAGCGTACCCATCGGCGCAAGCCCCGAGGGGCTCGCACTCGGCGGCGATGGCCGGACGCTCTATGTCGCCAATGCGCACAGTAACTCGGTCGCCGTCGTCGGACTCTCCGACATCGCGCGTGGTGTTGAAGAGGAGGATAAGAAGGAGCGCGCTGCTCGTTCGACACCGGGCAGATCAACCGTGCGCGGCTTCATCCCCGTGGGGCAGTACCCTTCGGCAGTCGCGGTCGAGGGCGGCACGGTCTTCGTCGGCAACGGCAAGGGGACTGGCTTCAGTAACTCTTCGCTCGTCGTTGACAACTCGGGGCGCGCACCGAACGCGCCGAACGACCGCTTTCCCGCGGGCACGGGTCGCGGCGGCCGTCAGGGCGGGCAGTACAGTGTCGCGCTCGTCGCGGGCAACCTGAGTGCTCTGCCTGAGCCGGGCGAGCGCGAGCTTGCGCGCTACACGCAAGCCGTGATGCGTAACAACGGTTTAGTCGGAGCCCCTCGCGCGCAACTCTTCGACGGTCGCTCTCCCATCAAGCACGTCATCTACGTCATCAAAGAGAACCGCACATACGATCAGGTCTTCGGCGACGCGGCGACGAGCGGCGACGGCACGCACGCCGACGGCGACGCGACGCTCGCCATCTTCGGCGCAAGCGACGCCGCGCGAACGCAAAGCGGCACGGCGCAGAACGTGACGCCCAACCATCGCTCGCTCGCCATGCGCTTCGGACTCTTCGACCGCTTCTTCGTCAACGCGGAGGCAAGCCCCGACGGCCACAACTGGTCAACAGCCGCCTTCTCGACCGACTATCTCGACAAGGCTTATCGCTGGCACTACTCAGGTCGCGGCCGCACATACGACTTCGAGGGCTTCAACCGCCTGCCCAACGTCTGGCCGCAGAAGGACGCGCCGCAGGTCTTCGGCGCGGGCGCGGGCGCTGAAGAGATTGCCGCCTACATGCGCCGGTACGTTCCATATCTTTCGGGCGCGCGCGACGTGAACGAGCCCGAGACGCTCTACCTCTGGGACGCCGCGGCGCGCGCCGGGCTCACCTATCGAAACTACGGCGAGTTCGTCGGCACGCTCTCCGAAGCGGACGTTGCGGCCATCACGAAGAACCGCGCGAAGCCTTACCCCGACACCACGCAGACCGTCTCGGCCTTTCCTACAAAGAAGTCGCTCGAAGGACGCTTGAGTCAGACCTATCGCAACTTCGATCTGGCGACGCCCGATGTGTTCACGGTCGAGTCTTACCGCGCGGCGCGCGAGTCTAAGAGTCAAGCAGACCCATTCGTTAGTCCCTCGAACGCGGACGCGCGGCTGCGCGGTTACTCGCGCTTGAGCGCGTGGCTCGAAGAGTTTCGCGGCTTCGTCGCCGCGCGCGAGGCGGGGCAGGGCGAAGAGCTTCCCAACCTCTCCATCGTCCGGCTGCCCAACGACCACACCAACGGAGTCGGCGCTGGTCGGCCCACGCCGCAGTTCTACGTCGCCGATAACGACTA
>JAVXWN010000136.1:0-39571 GCA_032230645.1 Acidobacteriota bacterium
ATCCTCGCCGGGCTGCGCGGGAAGCTGCACGGTCTGGTTGGTCGGAAGAGCGCGAGCGCGCGCCAACTGATCCTCGCGGTCTGCGTCGCGCACGAGCGCTTCGAGCGAGGGCGACTGCGGCGTCTGCATCGTGCCGGTGTCGCGCGGCTCAAGGTCGGCGGGCGTGATCTCGGGCGCGCGCAGCACGCGCGGCGTCATCGTGATGACGATGTCGCTCTGCGTGTTGTCCTTGCGCGGCGCGGTGAACAGGCGGCCGAGAATGGGAATGAGTCCGACGAGAGGCAGCCCCGTGCGCCCTGTGTTCTCGCGATCCTGCGCGATGGAGGCGATCATCATCGTCTTGCCGTTCGGGATGCGCGCCACGCCCTCGATCTTGCGCTGCGTGAAGATGGGGGTGAGCGGGTCGGGGCCAGCCGCCTGATCTTTCGACTCGATGGTCATCGAGACCTGCACGTCCTGATTCGGGTAGACCTTGGGCTTGAAGTCGAGGTTGAGTCCTACGTCTTCGTACTGGATGACGGGATAGCCGCTGCCCAGTGCGTTGCCGATGCCGCCACTGTTGTTGTTGTTGTTGCCGTTGTTGGCGACGAGCCCGTTGTAGACGCTGGCGGTCTGGACGGGCACCTTCGAGCCGACGCGCGTCGAAGACTTCTCGTCGTCGAAGGCGTGCACCTGCGTCGAGAAGAGCAGCCGCGTGTTGGTCTTGCTCTGAAGCGCGGAGATGGTCGAGGAGGGGATGAGCAGGCCGATGCCGGAGTGCAGCGAGGCCGCACCGGCGATCAGTTGCGCGCCACGGTTGATAACGACCGTCGAGGGCTGAAGGCCGCCGAGCGCCGACAGATTCGAGGACGACGTAGCACCCTGAAGCGTGCCGAGCTGATTGCCGACCTGAAGGAGGTCGCTGCGCGAAATCTCGTAGATGGCGACCTCCATCACGACCTCGGCGCGATCCTTGTCAATGCCCTGCAACAGCCGCTCGATGATGCGCATGTTCTCGGGCGTGTCGCGCACGGTGATTGAGTTGGTCGTCGGGTTCTCGATGAACTGCGGCTGGCGGCCTGCGTTGGCGGGGAGCGCGCCCGTCAAAAGCGTCCGCGCCTCGCTCGGCTTGATGTTGTAGAGATAGAAGGTGCGAAGCACTAGCTGCTGGTAGACGGGGCGCTTCGACTGGTCTGCGACGAGGATGGTGCGGCGGTCGAGCTTCTGAAAGAAGAGCCCGTTAGCGAGAAAGACGTAGTCGAGCGCGCGCGCGGGCGTGACCTCTTTCCAGCGAATGTTGACCGTGCGCTTGACCTGCGAGAAGTTCTGATCGAAGACGACGTTGATGTTCAACTCGTCGGCCAGCTTGCGGATGAAACCTTCGAGGTCGCCGCTGTACTGCACGGTCTGTAGCTGCTCGGAGCGCGCGGGCTGCCCCCCGGCGGTGCCGTCGGCCTGCCCGTCGGCTTGCGTGCCCGGCGTCGCGCCTGTCTGCTGCCCGATGCGGAAGGAGGTCGGCGAGGTGCGCGGGTTGTTCACTCCCTCCTTCTCGCGCTGGAGCCGCAGCATCCTGTCCATCTCCTGCGCGGCGAGGTCGTTGACGGAGTCGAGCCCGTATGCCTGCCGGTAGGCGTTGTATGCGCCGATGTAGTCGCCCTGATCGGCGAGCGCGCGCCCCTTCGTCATGTAGTTCTGCGAGGCGTTAAAGACCGACCGGCGATAGTGAAGCTGGTACTCGGTCTCGGAAGGCGAAGCGGCGACGGCGAGCGCGAACTCCTGCGCGGCCTTCTCCCACTGCTGCGCCTTCTCGTACTCGATGCCGCGTTGGTAATTCTTCTCCCCCTTCTTCGCCAGCACCGCTGCGGGCGAGGCGAGGAGGACAGCGGCCATGAGGAGCGCCGCGAAGCGACGTGGCAGGGCGAAAGACTTCATCTCAAACCTCACTTACTCTATTCCTAAATTCTGCTTTACTACCGCCTTCCGGCAGGCGGTTTGTTGCTCTCGTTCGGGGTGTCGCCGAAACGCTCGCGCGAGGACTTTTGTACCTCAACCCCGCGTGTTGCCGAATCGCGGCGGCTACGAGGGCGTGCCCGCAGCACGCGCCTCCATCTGGAAGCGCCGCCCCACCACGTTCAGCCTTTACACGCCGGGGCGTAAATAATAGTTCCTGAAAGGCGAAGGAACAAGTTGGCAATCAGTAGACGGTAGTCAGTAGCCAGTGGTCAGTAGAGAACTTTCGTTTAAGGAGTGTTATCGCTTTTCAGCGTCAATGCCCGCCGGGCGGTGCCTGCTGACTACTATTTACCGTCTGCTTCCCGTTGCTCACCGCGACGATCTCGTCGCCGTTCATCTTCACCTCTTCAACGAAGGTGACGCGGTTAATCTCGTGCAGCGTCGAGACTCCGGCGAAGACTTTCTCAAGCGCCGACTCGCGCAAAGAGCGCAGGCCCTCGGCCTCGGCCGCGCGGCGCACCTCGGAGCCGGGACGCCGCTCGATAATCATCTCGCGAATGTTGTCCGACATATTCAGAAGCTCGTGGATAGCGGTGCGGCCGCGATAGCCTGTGTGGTTGCAGGCGTCGCATCCGACGCTCATGTAGAAGGTGCGATGGCCGTGCTCCGAGGGGCGGAGCCCCGACTCCATCAACTCTTCATCCGTGGGGTGGTACGGGCGGCGGCAGACGACGCAGAGCATGCGCGTGAGCCGCTGCGCCAGCACGCAGTTCAGGGACGAGACGAAGTTGTAAGGCTCGACACCCATGTTGAGGAAGCGACCGATGACATCAATGACGTTGTTGGCGTGGACGGTGGTGAAGACGAGGTGGCCGGTCAAGGCCGACTGGATGGCGATCTGCGCCGTCTCGTTGTCGCGGATTTCGCCGACCATGATCTTGTCCGGGTCGTGGCGCAGGATCGAGCGCAGGCCGCGCGCGAACGTCAGGCCCTTCTTCTCGTTGACGGGAATCTGCGTGACGCCGTGGAGTTGATACTCGACCGGGTCTTCGATGGTGATGATCTTGTCTTCTTCGTTGCGAATCTCGTTCAAGGCCGCGTAGAGCGTGGTCGTCTTACCCGACCCCGTCGGGCCCGTGACCAAAACCATGCCGTAGGGCTCTGCGATGTAGCGGCGGAAGTCGCGTATGTCGCGCGGCAGGAAGCCGACCACGTCGAGCGTCAGGTTCTTGAACTGCTCGTTGATCTGCTCCTTGTCGAGGATACGAATGACCGAGTCTTCGCCGTGGACGGTCGGCATAATCGAGACGCGGAAGTCAACGTTGCGCCCTTTGTAGCGAACGCGAAAGCGCCCGTCCTGCGGGACGCGACGCTCGGCGATGTCGAGTTCCGACATGACCTTGATGCGCGAAATCAAAGTCTGATGATATGAGATGTCAATCGGCTCGACCTTTTCGTAGAGCGCGCCGTCAATGCGGTACTTGACGTGAACGGCCGTATCGCGCGTTTCGATGTGAATGTCAGAGGCGCGCGACTCCATCGCGTTGTAGATGATGGTGTCAACCAGCTTGATGATGGGCGACATGTCGGAGTCGGTCGCCAGCCGGTCGAGGTCTAAGACTTCTTCGCCATGCTCGGTCTCTTTCACGAGCGAGATGCGAAAGCCCGACGCCGCCTCTTGCAGGACGCGCTGAGTGGCGTCGCCCTTGCGCAGCACGACTTCAATCGCGCCCGCGGTCGCGACGTGTGGGATAACGCGCGCGTGGAGGGCCGAAGCAATCTCGTCGAGGCGTTCGAGGTCGGTCGGGTCGGCCATGGCGATGTGCAGGCGTCGCCCCTCGCGCCGTAAGGGCACGAAGAGGTGGCGCAGCATCAGGTCAACCGGGATTTCGCCCAAGAGCGCGTAATCCATCGGCGAATCGCCGACCGGCGGGAGCAGGTCTACGTAAGGCAGGCGGTAGCGTCGAGCGAGCGAGAGCGCGGCACGCACCTCGGGCGGCGTGTGGCCGTCGGCGTTCGCGCCGTTAACAGCGACAGCAATGGGGGCATCGCCGCCGTGGGGGGCGGCCTCGTGCGCGGGGTTTGCGGCCGTGGCCTGATCTTCCGTTTGACTCATTGGCTTTTTTCAGATGCCGCGAAACGGGCGGGGGATTGCCCGCGGCTAACCTCGGAAACTCAAATTCGAGATTGACTGGATGATCGGGAGGTAAATCGAGAGCAGGATCGTCACGACGACTCCGCCCATCACCAGCAGGATGGCGGGCTCTAAAACGGTCGTCAACTGTTCGAGCCGGACTTCGGACTCGCGGTCGTGGAAGTCTGCGACCTCTTCGAGCATCTCGCGCAAAGAGCCCGAGCGCTCGCCCACCCCGATCATATCAAGCGCGAGAGGCGGAATCCACCCGGCCGACTCAAGGCTTTCGGTAAACGACTGCCCCTCGCGAATCATCGGCAGCGTCGCGGAGCTTCGCGCACGCAGCTCCTTGTTCGTGATTGACTCGGCGGCAATCTCCCATGACTCGACGAGCGTGATGCCGCCCGCCAGCAGCGTCGCCAAAGAGCGGGTCATCTGCGCGACGGCCAACTGCTTGATGAGCACGTTGACGATGGGAAGCTTCAAGAGAAAGCTGTCGAGCGCGAGTCCGCCCGAGGGCGTCCGCGTCCACAAATAGAGCCCGACGACGACGCCGATAACCAGCGGCACAAACCAGTAGAAGTTGCCCGAGGCGAAGTGCGAGATGGCGATGACGGTCTTCGTCACCGCGGGCAACTCGCGGTTGAAGCCTTCGAAGAGCGACGACATCTTCGGCACGACGTAGACGGTCAGAAACGTGACCATCCCCATCGAGGCCGCGAGCAAAAAGAGCGGGTAGGCGAGCGCGCCGCGAATCTTTCGACGTATCTCGACCCCGCGACGCATGTACGAGACGTAGCGCGACAGCACGTCGTCCAAAGCGCCCGAACGCTCGCCCGCCAAAATCGAAGCCGTATAGATGCGCGGGAAGATGGGCCCCTGCGCGGCAAAGGCCGCCGAGAGAGCCATCCCCGAACGAATCTTGTCCTCCACGTCGGCAAGCACCGCGCGCAGGCGCGACGAAGAGGCGCGGCGG
Source organism: Acidobacteriota bacterium (assembly GCA_032230645.1). Classification (GTDB taxonomy): domain Bacteria; phylum Acidobacteriota; class Blastocatellia; order Pyrinomonadales; family Pyrinomonadaceae; genus QHXN01. The sequence goes on from JAVXWN010000136.1 coordinate 5,043, forward strand.
CGCAGCATCGCGATGGCCTGAAGGATGGGGATGCCCGCGCGGAGGATGGCCGAGAGTTGCTGGTTGAAGATGAGAAAGTCGCCCGGCTTGACGCGCGCCGTGGTGCCGCCCTTCCCTCCGCGCGTGACGGCAGTGAGCCCTGCGGCGCGCGGCGGCGCGACCGAGAAGACGCGAAAGCCCTCGGCTTCGAGACGCACGCGCGCCTCGGCCACGCCCACGGCCTCGACCGTGCGCGTCACAACCTCGCCCGCAGGCGTACCTAAGCGACAGATGAACTCGGCCATGTCTCTCTTTACTTCTCCGGAGGGTCGGTCAGCGCTGCGTCCGGCGGGGGAAACAGCGCCCGAACCAGGCGCGGAAATTATAACACGGCGTCTCGCGCCGCTCACACCGCACCTGCCTTACACGCCCGCGCGTGCTCGAAGTTGCACGGAGATGGAATTGTGAGAAAGTCGAAACGAGATGTTTGTTGCGGCGGCGCGCGGCGTGTCCTACAATGAGCGCGCCAAGGAAAGAGGAAGTCTCCCCGTCTTCCCTGCACGCTACCGCGAACAACCCTAGGGGCGTGTGCCGCCGTCATAGTGCCGTCGCACGCTTTCAAAGACCGGCCCGCCGGTGTCCGTCCTGCCCGGGGATGGAGGCGTTCGCTTTCCCGTTCGCGCAAGTAACCTTTCAGGAGGGTATCTCATGAGGGCCCGGCGCTCCGACAGTCTTAGCAGAGTCGTGCTAGTCTCTTTCCTCTTCGCCGCGTCCCTCGCGCTGGCCGACGCGCGCGTCGCCCAAGGGCAGCCGGGGCATGCGAGCACGCCGCAGCAGAAGTCTGAACAGAAGGCCGTTGAGCCCGCGCCCGAGGGTCAGACGCAGCCGCAGGCAGGCCAGCAGCAGCCAGCGCCGAAGCCCGCGGTTCCGGCGGCCAACGGCCGCGCCAGTAGCTCATCGCCGCAACCGGAAGGCCCCGTGGTCGGGCCCGTCGTGCCGCAAGTCACAGACGACACCAAGCCCGTCATCGTCCATTCCGACCTCATCACGCTGACCGTCACCGTCACCGACACTTACGGCCGCTTCGTGACGGGACTGGGCAAGAACGCCTTCACCATCTTCGACGACAAGACGCAGCAGGAGATAAGCTTCTTCTCAGACGAGGACGCGCCCGTCTCACTCGGCGTCGTCTTCGACGTTTCGGGCTCGATGGGCGGCGACAAAATCAGCCGCGCACGCGAGGCGCTCTCGAAGTTCGTAGACACCAGCCACGCGCGAGACGAGTATTTCCTTATCGGCTTCAACAACCGCGCGCAGCTTCTCTTAGACCACACGCGCGACAGCGACGCGCTGATGCAGAAGCTGACCTTCATCCAGACGCACGGGCAGACCGCGCTCTACGACGCGACCTACCTCGGCGTCGAGCGCGTCACGCGCGGCGTGCACCCGAAGCGCGCCATTCTGCTCATCTCGGACGGGCAGGACAACAGCTCGCGCTACACCTTCACGGAGTTGAAGCGACTCTTGAAGGAGTCGGACGTTATCATCTACGCCATCGGCATCGTCAACAGCAGCGACGACTCGCAGCTCGGCTCCGGTGGCCGAGCTATCCTCGAAGAGCTGGCGGGCGTCTCGGGCGGCAAGGCGTTCTTCCCCTCGACCAGCGCGGAGATGAATGACACGTTCGAGCGCATTGCTCTTGAGCTTCGGACGCAGTATTCAATCGGCTACCGCCCGGCCGCCTTCGCTAACGACGGCAAGTGGCACAAGCTCAAGATCAAGGTGCAACCACCCCGTGGCTTCCCCCGCCTCTTCGTTCGCGGCCGCGAGGGCTACTTCGCCAGCGCCACGCCCAAGTGATGCAATGTGGAATTCCGAGAAGCAGAGGGAGCGACGGGGAGATAAGATAGAAGAAACTTCCCTGTTAAATGTCTCTCCATCCCTCCATCACCCTTTCTCTCCGTCTGCTTTTCGGCAACGCTCATGCGCGCAGGGGCATCTCTAACAGGGCCGCGCGCGGGTCGTCGCGCGGCGCGGATAAGTTTCAGGCTTATAATGCTCTTTGCCCCGGCCACGCGGAGCCTGCGCACGAGGCGTCAGGCCAACACGAGGGGCCGGGGGTTTTAGAGGCTACCGGTTAGTTGCAAGATCGTTCTCAACTGACCTTCAGCCTCTGACCTCCGGCCTCTACTTCTGAGGGATGAAGATGAGACGAAGAGAGTTTTCAGGTCAGTTGAAGAGCGCGCGGTTAGCCTTCGCGCTGCTGATCATACCGGCGCTGGCGGCGTCGCTCCTTGTGCCCGCCTCGCATGCGCGGCAGCAGGACAGCCGCCCCCGTCGCGTCGGCACGTCGCGGGCAACACAGACCGGCTCGCGCACCGCGCAGACGAATGCCGCCGCGCCGCAACGTCAACAGACACCCACTCCGACTCCTACGCCCTCAACCGCGCCGCAGCAACAGACGACCGGCGCGCCGAAGCTCCGCACCTCGCCCACGGCCGAGCCCGACGCGACCACGCATGAGCCCACCGAAGAAGAGATCGAGGAGGGCGGTGTCGTCCGCGTCGAGTCGAACCTCGTCAACCTCCACGTCCGCGTCATCGACCGCAACAACCGTCCCATCAACGACGTGACCGATGCCGACTTCCACGTCTTCGAGAACGGCGTGGCGCAGCAGGTGCAGTTCGTCACGCGCGAAGAGGTGCCCATCACCTACGGGCTCGTGGTAGACAACTCGGGAAGCCTTCGCAGCCAGATCAGTCAAGTCGTCGAGGCCGCCAAGACCATCGTCAACAGCAACAAGCAGGGCGACGAGACCTTCGTCGTGCGCTTTATCGCCTCCGACGAGATCAAAATCTTGCAGGACTTCACCGCCGACAAGAGCGCGCTTGGTGATGCTCTCGACGACATGTTCATCGAGGGTGGGCAGACCGCTGTTATTGACGCCGTCTACCTCGCGGCCGAGCACGCTTCCGAGCGTCGCAAGGGTGACCCCACCGAGGACAAGCGACGCCGCGCGCTCGTCCTCGTCACCGATGGCGAAGACCGCAACAGCTTCTACAAGACCGAGCAGCTCTTCGAGTCGCTCAAGGAAGAGGACGTGCAGATTTACGTCATCGGATTCGTCAACGAGCTTGAGAAGGATCGCGGCTTCATCTCGAAGTCAAAGCGGCAGAAGGCCGTTGACCTGCTCGACCGCATGGCGAAGGAGACGGGCGGCCGTACCTTCTATCCGACTTCGCTTTCTGAGTTGCCGCAGATCGCCGATGAGATCACGAAGGACTTGCGCACGCAGTACGTCATCAGTTATAAGCCAGCGGCGGCGGCGCGACCCGGCGAGTACCGCCCCGTCCGCGTGGCAGTCTCGGACGGCCGCGGCGGCGAGCATCGCATTGCCGTCACGCGCTCGGGCTACACGGCGAAGGGCGACACCGCCGCGCCGCAGACGACGCCCGCGCAGTCTATAAAATCCCCCGCGCCCGCCAGGAGACCCTGATGCCTGTTGACCCCTTGGTGCTTGAGGAGCTTGAATTCTTCAGGCTGCTCGGCGACGAAGACCGTCGCGCGCTCGCGGAGGTCGTAGACCTCATCCAGCTACAAGATCAGCAGACTCTCTTCCGGGCCGGTGAGCCCGGAGAGAGTCTTTATCTTGTGCGCTCGGGCGAGGTCGAGCTATTCATCCAAGACAACATCGGCCAGAAGATCGTGCTCGACACGGTTCGCCCCGGTGACTTCTTCGGCGAGATCGCGCTGCTCGACTCGGCCCCGCGCACGGCCACAGCCATGGCGCTCGTCGCGTCCGAACTAATCGAGCTTGACCGCGACGACCTGCTGCTGCTCTTTCAGAAGAAGCCCGACGCTGCCCTGAGCATGCTGGCGGCGATGGGACGTATGACGCGCAAGGCCGACGCGCTTCTGCGCAAGCGCGTTTCGCGCAACGTCAACGACGAGGTCGAGGAGCGACTCACGCTTCTGCAAAGAATCTCTGATTGGCTCGCGTGGTTCTCGGGCAGCATGCTCTTTCTCTTCATCCATGCCGTGTGGTTCGTCGTGTGGGTTTCGCTCAACACGCTTCTTTTGCCGCACAACGCCGACGGCACGCGCGGCTTCGACCCGTTCCCTTTCGGCCTGCTGACGATGATCGTCTCTTTGGAAGCAATCTTCCTCTCCTGCTTCGTGCTCATCAGCGCGAACCGGCAGGCGGAGAAGGACAAGGTGAGGGCCGACATCGAGTACGATGTCAACATCAACGCCGAGAAGGAGGTCGCGCACCTGCATGAGAAGACCGACCACATTCACGAAGAGATGCTGCGCCGCTTCAACGCACTCGAAAAGATGCTCGCCCGCCGTGGGACGCAGGAGAAGGTCTGAACGCCGGGAGCGCGGGCATCCCTGCCCGCGCTCCCGGCGAAGAGTCGCGCTCGAAGTGAATACCGCTATATTTCAGTTTTGTCTTACTTCGCGGGCATCAGCGAGACCTGCCATGCGACGAAGGCGATGAAGACGAGCATGATGGTGAGGATGACGAAGACGACCGGCTCGAGGTGGAAGATGGAAGCGCCCTCCCTGTCTTCTTCGACGAGGTGGTTGGGCAGGCGCACGCTGCTGCTGTCAACGTGAATCGTGTCGTCGGCCGTGTGCTCGCCGTCATGCTGCGGCGAGTCTTTGAACGCATCGGTCTCTTCGAGCGGCGTCAGGCGCTCCGCGAAGTTCTTCTCGTGCCCACGGCGGCTCCCCGGCCAGTGGAGCCGCCCCGTCTTCCACTTCTCCTTCTTCACAGCCACTTCACCTTCCTCAAATAGAAGTAGAGCACCAGCCCGATCATGAACATCGCCCCGAGCGCGTAGACGTAGCCGAAGCGCCACTCAAGCTCGGGCATGTATTTGAAGTTCATCCCGTAGATGCCCGCCACCAGAGTCACCGACATGAGGACGGTCGCAACCGACGTGAGCCGCTTCATAATCATGTTCATCCGGTTGCCCTGAATCGAGAGGTACGCGTCCATCGTCGAGCCGAGCATGTCGCGCAGCGTGTCTATCGTGTCGGCGACGCGGATGATGTGGTCGAACACGTCCTGAAAGTAGACGTGCGTCTCGCGCGGAAAGATGGGCTGCTCGCGCCGGAGCATCGTGTTGAAGACATCCCTGAGCGGCGCGACCGTGCGGCGCAGGAAGAGTAGCTGTTTCTTGATGCGGAAGATTTCCTGTATGGCCTCGGGCTGAAAGTCTCCGAAGATAGTGTCTTCGAGGTCGTCCATCTTGTCCGAGAGCACGTCGAGGAGCGGCATGTAGTCGTCAACAATTGAGTCGGTCAAAAGATACGAGAGAAGCCCCGCGCCCTGCTCGGCCCTGTCCGTCCACTCGCCCCACAGGCGGCGCGCGGTCTCGATGGCGCGGATGGGGCGGCTGTGGACGGTGACGAGATAGTTCTGGCCGAGGAAGATGTTCAGCTCGCGCAGTTCGAGGTCATCATGCGGGCCGACAAGTTCAGCTTCATAGAGCACGATGAAGTAGTAGCCGGGATACTCTTCGACTTTCGGCCGCTGGTGTGCGTTGCGACAGTCCTCGATTGAGAGCGGGTGAAAGTTGAACTCCGCGGCCAGTTCGTCAAAGTCCTTGCTCGTCGGGTCGGACACGTCCGCCCAGACGACGTTGCGCTCGACCCCGCAGTGGTCGCTCAACTCCTCGGCCGGAAAGTCGTTAGTGAACTTCTTCGACTTGCTGTCGAGACAGGCCGTCGTAATCACTCGGGTCAGGTTCCTCCTCTGCTTTATCCTTTCTTCGAGTATACTCGGGCCGTCACGATTTAAGGATAAAAAAGTAAGCGTCGCCCCACGACACGCAACAAAACTGCCTGAGGAGAGTTATGAGACCTACGAAATCGGGCTCGTGGTTTACGAGCTTCGCCAAGTGGACGGCTCGCGCGACGGGCCGGCCCGCCGCCTTCGGCGTCGCGGCGAGCATCATCATCGTCTGGGCCGTGACGGGCCCCATCTTCCACTACAGCGACACGTGGCAACTCGTCATCAACACCGGCACGACCATCGTCACGTTTCTCATGGTCTTCCTCATCCAGAACACGCAGAACCGCGACACCGAGGCGGTTCAGGTCAAGCTCGATGAATTGATCCGCGTGACCGAGGGCGCGCACACCGTGCTGCTGGATTTGGAGGAGCTGGACGAGAGGCAGCTCGACCGCATCCGTGACACCTACGAGAAGCTGGCGAAGAAAGCGCGCGAGGACATGAAGCGCGGCAAGGATGACACGGGCGTGCCCGAGTTGGGTGACGAGGACGAAGATCGGGCGCTTCTGGGCGGCGAGAAGCAGAAGGCGAAAGGCAAAGGGCGAAAGTAAAAAGGCAACAAGTGAAAAGATAAGAGACGGCGTTGCTTTCGTCATCATCCGATGATGAAAACCGCGCCGTCTCTTATCTTCTTACTTGTTGCCTTCCTTCAGGTACATCTTCGCGGCCATCTTGGCGAGCTTCCACATTTTGCCCCATTCGACGCGACCCTCTTCGCGCCCCGTCAGCTTGTCGAGGAGGAGTCGGCGGAACTGTTTGCCTTCGCGCTTGAGCATGAACTCTTTGGCGAAGGGACGTGCCGTCTCGAAGAAGCTGAAGCCGGGGTCTGTGACGAGCCCGATGCCTTCGAGCGTCATCAGCGCGCGAATGATGTAGGTGAAGTTCGACGGCAGGCGGAACGGGTACTCATACATCACCTCGGCCAGCTCGTAAGTCAACTCTTTGAAGTTGACTTCGCCCAACTTCAAATTCAGGTAATGGCGGAAGAGCCCCTCGACCACGGGGCGCACGCGCTCCGCGTCAACACCCGGCTTGAGGAAGTTGAGGTTGATCAAGTCCTGTGCAAGCCCCTCGGTGTCGCGACCGACGACGTGAAAGAAGGCGTCAATCATCCGCGACTGCAAGGCGGGCGTGATGCGGCCGACCATACCGAAGTCGAAGAAGGCGATGTGCCCCGTGTCCATCACAAGCAGATTACCGGGGTGCGGATCGGCGTGAAAGAAGCCGTCCTCCAAAAGCTGCTTGAGGTATGCGCGCACCAGCAGCCGGTTGACCTTCACAGGCGAGATGCGATGCGCTTTCAACCCTTCTAAGTCCGTCACCTTCGTGCCGCGTATGAACTCCATCGTGATGATGCGCGAGGTGGTGTGCGTCCAGTGTATGCGCGGCACGCGTACCGCGCGCCACTCGCGAAAGTTCTCGCGGAAGCGGTCGGCGTTGCGACCCTCGCGCGCGTAATCCATCTCCTCCGAGATGGTCTGGCGAAACTCAACCAGCATCCCCTCCCAGTCCGCGTTCTCATTCACCGAGGGGAAGCGCGAGAGCCTTCGCACGATGCGGCCGAGCACGGCGATGTCGAAGCCGACTATCTCGCGCAAACGTGGGCGCTGAACTTTGACGGCGACCTCTTCGCCCGTGTGCAGACGCGCGCGGTAGACCTGACCGAGCGAGGCCGACGCGACCGGCTCGGCGTCCATCTCGGCGTAGGCTTCGGCGATTGTGCGGCCAAGCTCAGACTCGATGCGCGCGAAGGCTTCGGTGGTCGGGAATGCGGGCACCTGATCTTGCAGCAGCGCCAACTCCTTGATGTACGCGAGCGGCAGAAGGTCTGCGCGCGTGCCGAGCGCCTGCCCGATCTTGATGAAGGTGGGCCCGAGCTTGATTAAATTCTCCTTGAGCCACACGCCCTGACGTTCAAGCTGTCGCTCGCGCGCGCCCGACCCTTCCGCCCCGCCGCGATAGACGACGAAGCGCACGGCCCTTATCAACTTATCCATCGCGCGCCGCAACACGAGGTCGCGCACCCAAGCCTTGAAGTAGACGACGCGGCGTCCCACAGCGCGCGCCTCTTCTAATCGGCGCACGGCGATGCGGAGGTTGAAGGCCGCGCGGATGTCGTAGTCGTTCAAGAAGAGATAGAGCGCCATCGTGCCGAGCACGCGCACAATCTGCGCCGTCCGCCACCACCCGCGCCAGCCCTTCGCTTCAACCTCAAACGCCTCGGCCGCCGCGTTCTCCTGCGCCTCGCCTGTTGACGCCGCTGATGGCAGAGCACGCGCATGCACGTTTCCCGTCCCCGCGCCTGTCTTCACCAGCGCGAGGTGCCCGCCCTTCGACACGCCTTCGACTTCGGCGCGCGGCGTGCGTGACTGCTCAAGCTCTTTGCGTTCGATTGCTGCCATGTCAGTAAAAGCGTACTTGAATTCTGTGACGAAGCTGTTTCCTACAGTTCAAAGTTCCGGGTTCAAAGCTCAACGGCGAGAACCCGTTTCCGTGACTTCGAGCTTTGAACCCGGAACTTTCAAACTCGACATTAGATGACCGAGAGCGAGCGTTGAACGCCCCCACGCTCGAAATATTTTCGCGCGCGCGCGGCGTCCACGGCAATCTGTCGCTTCAACTCTTCGACGGACGCGAACCGCCGCTCGTCGCGCAGCCGGTGCAGGAAGCGTACCCTCACCACGTCGCCGTAGAGATCGCCGCCCCAATTCATTACGAAGGTCTCGATGGAAGGTTCGGCCTCCTTCTCGAACGTGGGGCGCGTGCCGACGTTCGTCACGCTGCGACGCCATGCGCCTTCGATGAGCGTCGCGGTGACGTAGACGCCGCCGCGCGGGATGACGCGGTTGTGCGGTTGCAGATTCGCCGTCGGGAAACCTATCTGGCGGCCTCGCTCCGCGCCGCGCACGACGCGCCCCTCGACGCCGTAAGGACGGCCGAGCATACGTCGCGCGAGGTTGACGCGTCCCGCCGAGAGCAGTTCGCGTATGCGGCTTGAGCTGATGCGCTGGCCGCGCAGGCGCACCTCGGGCACTTCGTCGGCTGTGAAGCCAAGCTCGCGGCTCACACGCCTGAGCATCTCGATGTCGCCCTCGCGCCCGCGCCCGAACGCGAAGCCGCGCCCGAGATAAACCTCCTTCGCATGTAGACGCTCCCACACCACGTCTCTCAAAAACTCACGGGCACGCACCCCCGCGAACTCGCGCGTGAAGCGGACGACTATCGTCTGCTCGACGCCGAGGAGGCCGAACGCCTCGACCTTCTGGTCGAAGGTCTGCAAGAGCGGTGGCGCGGACTCCGGATGCAGCACCGCGCGCGGGTGCGGGTCGAAGGTGACGACCGTTGGCACGGCCCTCAACGCACGCGCGCGCTCGACCACGCGGCTGATGATGAGTTGGTGCCCGAGGTGCAGCCCGTCGAACACGCCGAGGGTCAACACCGTCGGCCGCGCAATCTCCGCGTTCTCGTATCCGTGGAACAGTCGCATAAGAGTTAAGGGATGAGGGCGGAGGGATGAGGGATGAATGAAGACTGCTTCCTCTTCTTCATCCCTCATCCCTCGATTTCGAGTCCGTCGTATCCCCACTCGACGCCCCCGGGCAGAAGCCTTGAGTCGCGTGCGTGCTTGATGTCGTGCGCGATGTGTGTGAGATAGGTGCGACGCGGGCGAAGCCGCTCGATGTAGGCCAGCGCGGGCTCAAGCCAGAGGTGCGTCGGGTGCGGCGTCAAACGCAGGCAGTCGAGCACGAGCACGTCGAGGTCGCGCAGAAGGTCAAGCGAGCGCGGCGGAATCTCGCTCAGGTCGGTCGCGTAGGCAAAGTCGTTGAAGCGATAGGCCGTGACGGGAAGACGGCCGTGGACGACTTCGATGGGCGTGACTTTTAAGTCCGGGGCGAAGCAGAAAGGCGCGCCGTGCTCGATTGTGTGAGCGACGACCTGCGGCAGTCCTCCGCCGAAGTGCGAGGGCTCGAAGATGTACTTGAAGATGCGGCGGATGTCCGTCCATGCGCGACGGTCGGCGTAAACGCCAAGAGCGCCGTAGCGAAAGTTCAAGGGGCGTATGTCGTCGAGCCCGAAGATGTGGTCGGCGTGACAGTGTGTGATGAGCACCGCGTCGAGGCGACGGAGCCCCGCGCGCAACGCCTGCTGCCGGAAGTCGGAAGAGGTATCAATCAGCACGGTGCGGCCGTCATGCTCGACCAGCACCGAGACGCGCAGGCGCTTATCGCGCGGGTCGTCCGACGTACACGTCTCGCACTCGCAGCCGATGGAGGGCACGCCCGTCGAGGTGCCCGTGCCGAGGAGTGTGAATTTCATAAGAGCCGTAAACCGTGAATCGTAAATCGTGAATCTTGAATCGTAAACGGGTAGCTTCATTATGGCACCCGTGGCCTGCTCCTTATATTTACGATTTACGATTTACGATTCACGATTTACAAGCCTTTACCTGCCCCCCGTGATGTCGCCGCCGGTGAAGCCGCGACCCCCTTGCGGCGGGCGCGGGGCGGTGGTGAGCGAGACGTATTGCATGCGTAGCTGCGAGAGAATCATGTCGAGGAACTGCTGCTCCTCGCCAGAGAGGTTGCCGCGCGTCTTGTGATGGAGCGTGCCGAGCATGTCTATGCACTGCTTTGCGAGTTGAAGGTTGACGCCGCCTCCGCCCGGATGATTGACCATGCCGAGCGCGTCGGCCGCGAAGGAGGCAAGGAACTCAACGAGCATCAGGAAGTCCTGCGCTTCGTCCGAGGCGGCGGCGTCCGGTAACTCTTCCCTCTCGCGCTCGGCGCTACGCGGCGTGGCACCTGCGGAGGGTGCCGCTGCTACGTCGTCGGCGTGCGACGATTCGCCCGCGAAAGATTCGGCGGGGCGTGCCGCCGCTGCGGCAGGTGTCGGCGCGGGCTCGGGCGTTGCGGTTGTGGCCGGTGGCGGCTCCTGCTCGCGCGGCACGTCGCGGGGCGTGCCGTCGGGGTTGAACAGTCTCCGGTCTGTGACTTTGAAAGTGGGTTTCTCTTCACTCATCTTTTGTACTCGTTGCGCGCCCGCACCAACAGGTCTCCAGAGCGGGGCGCGAAAGACTTAAAGTTGTTTAGTTTTCTTAGAGCCGGATGGTAGCACCTGCGCCCGCGCCGTCGCAACAAAGCGAGTCCGCCGTGGGCGAACGAGCCGGGCATCTGTCATAATCGCCACGCGTTGCCGCCCGCGCCACCGCACGCGCCGCTCGCGCACGCTAATAAAAAGATGACGGCAAACTTTAAAGACCTCGTCGCACTGATGGCGCGTCTGCGCTCGACCGAAGGGTGCCCGTGGGATCGCGAGCAGACTTACGCCACGCTCGCCCCGATGCTTTTGGAAGAGGCTTACGAAGCCTTCGAGGCGGTCGAGGAGGCGCGCGAGGGACGCCCCGAGAATCTTGCAGAGGAGTTGGGCGACCTTCTCTTCCAGATTGTCTTCTACGCACAGGTTGCCTCGGAGCGCGGCGAGTTTACGATTGACGACGTGACCGGCCGCATCCACTCGAAGATGGTGCGCCGTCACCCGCACGTCTTCGGTGACGTGGTGGTGCGCGACAACGATGAACTACTACGCAACTGGGAGGCGCTGAAGGTTGAAGAGAAGCGCGCCGCTGGCAAAGTCAAAGATGAAGAGGACGCATCGCTGCTCGACGGCGTCTCGGCTAAAGCGCCCGCGCTGATGGAGGCGCACCAGTTGACGACGAAGGCCGCGCGCGTCGGCTTCGACTGGCAGAACGTTGACGATGTCTTCGTCAAGCTCCACGAAGAGATAGACGAGCTACGCGCCGCCATCCGCGCGCGCAGCGAGGCGGGCGCGTCGGCCGAGGCCGAACAGCAGCACGTCCGCGAAGAGGTCGGCGACCTTCTCTTCGCCGTCACCAACATCGCGCGCCATCTCCAAGCCGAACCCGAGGCCGCGCTCAAGCTCACCAACCGCAAATTCCGACGCCGCTTCCGCTACATCGAGCGCGGACTCCGCGCGCGCGGGCGCGAACCCGGCGCGGCCACGCTCGAAGAGATGGAAGAGCTTTGGCAGGAGGCAAAGAACAAGGGCAGCGACGTGTGACGTGCGACGTGTGACAAGCAACGATTGATAAACAAGTGACATGTGATGAGTGACAAGCAAAAGCCTAGCTGCTATCTTTTCACACGCGGCTCAAAGGTCGCCGCGTCTGAGTGCTTCAACTCGCAACTCGTCACTTTTCATTCGTCAATGCTTTCGGAGGTTTTCTGCGCATGGGGATGATTCAATTCGTCAGCAACTACGACGACCTTTCGACGGACAAGGGCTACCAGTTCAAGTTCCATTGCGACAAGTGCGGCAACGGTTACATGTCGCGCTTCCAAACGTCGCTGTCGGGGACGGGCGGTTCGCTGCTGAGGGCGGCGGGCGACCTGTTCGGCGGCTGGCTCAGTTCGGCCGGTGACTCGGCCTACGAGATTCAGCGCGCGGTCGGCGGCAAGGCGCACGACGAGGCTTTGCAGAAGGCGGTCGAAGAGGGCAAGACGCACTTTCATCAGTGCTCGCGCTGCGGCCGCTGGGTCTGTCCCGAGGTCTGCTGGAACGCCGCCGCGGGCCAGTGCGAAGAGTGCGCGCCCGACTATCAGGAGGAGCTTGCATCCTCGCACGCGCATGCGAAGGCCGAGGCCGCGCGCGAGCAACTCAACGAGAAGGCGCGACAGACCGACTACGCATCAGGCATAGACATGAGCGCGGGCTCAAGCGTCCGCGCGCCCTCGCCCGCGCAGCAGCAAAGCGTAACGGCCGCCGCCAACTGTTCGGCTTGCGGCGTCGAGGTCGGCAAGGCCAAGTTCTGCCCCGAGTGCGGCGCGCCGACCACGCCTCCGAAGTTGACCTGCACGGGCTGCGGCCACCAACCCGAAGGCAGCCCGAAGTTCTGCCCCGAGTGCGGTGCGAAGATGTCGGTCACGAGTTAGTCGCGCCTGAAATTTGAAAGCGGTTCGTGAAATTTGAAAGCGGCTCGCTGGACATCTCAATGTCCCGCGAGCCGCTTCTCGGTGCGCACCTCTCTCACGCGGTTGAAGCTCCCGCCACTCTGACCGGCGATGTCGCGTTCAAGTGCGAGCAGCGTGCGCTTGAGCATGGCGCGGTGCGCGGCGCTGGTGGCGCGCTCAAGCTGTTCGAGCGTGCGCGTGCGCGAGAGTTCGAGCGAGGCAAGGCGCTCGCCGCGTGCGCGCTCCTCGGGCGAGAGAGCTTGAAGGTCGTGCTGTTCAGACTCGCGAAAGCTCTCCTCCTGCTGCGACTCGATTGACTTGCTCTCCCAACCGCGCGCCAACGCTTTTGCTCCTTTCACCTGAACGTGACGACGGGCGGCCCGCGTTTCATGCAAGCCGCCCGCCGTTGTTGAAGTCGCCTTGAGACCCGTGCGCGTTCTCAGTAGCGACTGTTGAATTGCAGCGAGCGCATGATGTCATTGAACGCGCGCTGATAGGTTGCGTACTCGTCCTGCGGCGAGACGGCCGCCATGTAGAAGACCTGCCCGTTGCCAAGCTGTGTCGTCACGATGATAACGCGCTCGGCGCGTCCCGTCAGAGGCGAACGGCCCGTGAGCGTCGTCGCAAGCCCGGCGTGACCGTCAACAGTCGTGCGCGTGAAGCCCGATGCCTGACGCAGGTAGTTGTTCTCGCCCTGCATCATCGAGTTGATCACTTCGCGCGAGGCGCTCTGAAGGTCGTTGTACTGCGACTGGCCGACGCCGAACATCACGCCGTGCGTAATGCCCTGCGCGCCGTATGCACCCTCGGGCGCGTAAGAGACCGAGTTCTGGTCGCCACCCAACTGACGCCAGTTCGATGGGACGGCGACGCTGAAGAAGCTGGTGCGTTGCGTCTGGTAGCGCGTCGAAGGATAGGCGACGCGCTCGCCGCGCGCGTAGTCGCCGCCCTGCTGGTTCGGGTACTGGTTGTCATTCGGATAGCGATTGTCATTCGGATTGCGTGTGTCGTTCGGATTGCGTGTGTCGTTCGGGTACTGCCCGCCCTGATTCGGGTAACGCTGACCACTGCGCGCGATCTCTTCCATCGTCCGAGCCTGTGGGTAGCCGCGCAGACGCGACTGTATGTTTCGGAACTCGGCCGTGTCATTGCGTCCCGCGCCGGGCTCGACGCGAAGCATCGCCGCCTCCTGCATGATGTACTCGTAACGGTTGCCGGGGTTCGGGTGACTCGACATCCATTCAGGGCCGCCGCTGCCTCCGCCCTGCTGTTCTATCTTGCGAAACATCTGCGCGAGGTCGCGCGGGTCGTAACCGGCGCGCGCCATAATCTGCGCGCCGAGGATGTCGGCCTGCTTCTCATATGCGCGGCTGTACTTGAGCGCGCCCGCGCCGAAGCCGATCTGACTCGCGCCCGCGACGACCTGCCCGACGCCGCCGCCGATGACCGCGCCCGCGATCTGGCCGAGCACCGAGCCGACCTGATACTTCTGCGTCTCGGTGGCCTGAGCCGTGGCATGTCGAAGCGCGACGTGGCTCATCTCGTGCGCCATAACGCCCGCCATCATGCCTTCCGTATCCGCGGCCTCGATCATGCCGCGATTGACGAACATCGGCCCGCCCGGCAGCGCGAACGCGTTGATGTCGCGCGCGTCAACCACGTCGAAGGTGAAGTGAAATTCGGGGTGCTGGAACTGCGGCGGGATGGCTGCGGCGAGCCGCTGGCCGACCGAGTTGACGTAGTTCCTGACGCTGCTGTCGTTCAGAATCGGCATCTGCTGGTAGACCTGCTGCGCTGCCTGTTGACCGGCCTGCACGTCGTCGCTCACCTTGTACTTGTTACGCGGTGCGGTAACGGGCGTCTGCCCGAGCGACACAAGCGGCATCACGAAGATCGCGACGGCCAAGAGCAGCGCCGACACGCTGTACGAGCTTTTTCTTTCGATAGACATCATCTTAACTTCCTCCACGGTTCGCGCTTCCCTGCCGGAAGACGCACCCGACAATCATTACGCAAAAAGATTCGAGCGGCACTCCTCCGATTTTAAGCCAGAGGGCGTGCCGCTCGTTCGGCAAAACTTTTCAGTCCCTCTGAACACTCTCTGTCAAAAGCCACACGCCGTCGGCGCTTCGAGGAGAGAGAGAGAACTTCGACTTTTTCGTCCGTCGCGCGCCGCAACTCGTATGCATGAAGGTGCGCGCGTCAGACCTTTTTTAGATGAAGCGCCGGGGCCGGTCGTGGCCTCGCGATTTAACGCCTCCCCCTGCGCCGCCTCGCGCTGCGCGCGCGAGGTCTTACGTTTTTGTTACGTTCCTGTTGCGGCGTCACTTCCACGCCGCGCTCATCAGCGAAACGCACCGTCGCACCGCTTGGCGGGCGCGGGATTGAGACGGCGACGTATGGCGACGTGATGACCTCTGTTGTAAGACTTCCGGACGCCGGACGCCGCTCGCCAACTGTCACTGCAAGCACAGTGCCAATTCGCTTGATGCCGGTAATCTCGATGCTATAGCCGCCCGTTCGTTGTTGCCCCTGATACGCGATGACGACAGCGCGCGTATCGAAGCTGACATCGGGCAGCGGGCGATCTGCGCCGATTGTCTCCCATGCGCGCCGCCACGCGGCCTCGTCCGCAATCAACTCGACGGCGCGCAGGCCCTCGCGCGTGCTCATCGCGCCCGACGCGAGCAGCGAGAACTCGACGGGCCTTGCGTCATCCTCCGTCGCGGCTTGCGCGGCTTGCGCGGCGGCGGCTGATACGCGCGCGCCCTCTTCGCCAAGCATCGCCATGCGCAGAATCTTTATCGGCGGCATGCCGTAGCTCAAAAGGCGGTCGTGGAAGTCGCCGATGCGGAACGAGTCGCCCAACTGTTTGCGCCACTCGTCGCGCAGTTTCAGAATCTCCATCTTGCCGAGCGTGTAGACGAGATAGGTCGGGTCGAGCGTGCCGCGCCGCGCCTCGCGCTCGGCGTTGGTGCGCGCCTGATAGCCTTCGCGCATGAAGAAAGAGACGGCCTCTTCATAACTCATCCCCGCCGTGTGCAGGCGCAAGCCCACGACGTAGCGACACAGTCGCAAGAGCGCGGCGTCGAGTTGCGCGAGCCGCAGCTTGGGATTGTTGCCGCCGAAGCCCTCGTCGAGCATCATCTGCTCGCAGTAGTGCGCCCACCCTTCGACGAAGCTTGCCGAGCCGAGCGCCGAGCGCACGCGCGACGGCGACTGCTTCGCCTTCAACAGTTGATAGTAGTGCCCCGGATACGCCTCGTGAATCGAGGTGATGGTGAGACTGTAGCGGTTGTAGTGACCGAGGTGCTCCTCCTGCTGCTGCGGCGTCCACGTGGGGTCGGCGGGCGTGACGTAGTAGAAGCCTTCGGTCGCCACGCGCTCGAAGGCACCGGGCGCATCGAGCGAGGCGAAGGAGAGCGAGCGTGCGTACTCGGGCGTCTCGGCGACCGAGAGGTTCTCGCGCGCGGGCGGCGTCATGATCTCTTCGGAGCGGACGAAGGCGCGTATGCGGTCAAGGTCGGCGCGCGCCTCGCCCACCAGCCCGTCGGCCGCCGGGTGCTCGCGCGCGAGCAGTTGCAGCGCGGCCTCGACGCCACGACCGGGCGCAATCTCTTCGGCCACCACGCGCATCTCGTCCTGCGTCTCGCGCAACTGCCGCTCGCCATCGCGCAGAAGCGTGGGCAGAGGCGTCTCGACCATCTCTTCGTAGAGAAGCTTCTTGCGAAAGTTCTCCGCGCCGAGCGCGAAGTCGCCGTTCGAGCGCGGCAGCAGGTCGCGCTCCAACCACTCGCTGAAGGAGCGAACGGCGGCGGCGGCCTGCTCGTTCGCCTCGTGGAACTCGGCGCGGCGCGCGGCGTTCAACCCGCTTCCGCCCGCGCGCTCGAACATCTGCGGCACGACGTTCTCAAAGAATGTGACGCTGCCCCGTACTTGCGCGATGGCCGTCTCGGTGTAGAGACGCGGCGGGTTGACGAGGTTCACGCGCGCTTCGGCCAACAGGCGCGGTATCTGCCGCTCGCGCGCAAGCACGGCCGCAAGTCGCGGCTCGATGGGCGCGTAAGCACGCTTGAGGATGTTGTCTACGCCCGACGAGACGAGGCGGTTGTAGAGGTTCGGGTCACGCCGCCACATCTCAATATCTTCGAGTTCGAGAAGCTGCGCGCGCGCATGCGATTGCAGAACAAGGAAGTCGTAGCGCGACTCGGGCGACAAGCGCCATTCGGGCACGCGCGCCAACTCTGCCAACACGCCGCGCAGACGCCTCGCCTCGCCCGCGACCGCCTCGGCCCCGCGCTCTTCGAGCTTGGAGTCGAACTCGTGCAAGCCCGCCGAGGTCGCTTCCGAAGGATTGAACGCGTAATAGCCGCGCAGATACGCGTCGCCCAACTCCGCAACGCGCGCGTCGTAGAGCCGGTTGGCGGCGGAGGCGCGTGATGACGATGTTGATGATGATGATGACGAGGCCGCGCCTCGGCGCACGGGACGGCGACGACGTTGCGCCTGCGCCGTCGCGAACGGCCACAGCGACGCGCAGACGACGAGCGCGAGGAGAGATGCCGGAAGCTTCCTTCTCATGAAGCGAAACACCCTCGGAAGAGCACGGACTTGAAAAGCTTAAGCACCCGAAGAAAGGGAGACGGTAGACCGCCCGTGAGATTAGCATAAAAAAGAAGTAGACAGTAGACAGTAGTCAGTAGCCGCTGGAAGAGCAATTTTATCGCGCCCGCGACTGTGACGCGGAGCGCGTACTGATTACTGACTACTGCCTACTTCTCTCTCACTTCATGGGCGAGATGCGTTGGTTGAGTTGGCGCGTGGCTTCGTCGAGCGGGGCGACGTGGTGCGGCTTGCCCCGCCAGACGCGCACGGCCGAGATGATGAGAAAGATGAACGCGGCGAGGCCGAAGATTGTGCCGCCGCTACGGCTGCCCGTGACGGCGCGGACGACCTGAAAGAGTATCGAGCCCGCGACGACGGCGAGTTGAAGCGCGAGCCCCTGTGCGGCGTGGAAGCGCGTGCGATTCTCGTCACGCGGAACGACGACCAGCTCGATGATGGCCGCGACCAGCCCGATGTAGAAGGGGATGTAGGGCAGCACGTTCGCGATGTTCTCAGGCAGGCCGAGCCGCGCCACGGGGCGCGATGAAGTCGGCGCATATGCCTGATAGGGCGAAGATGGCCCGGCGGGCGGCGGCTCGACGCGTGCGGGCTGCTGGTGCGGCCCTGCGCCGAAGGTGGTGAAGGGTTGCGGCGGCGGTGGCGGCTGCGTCGTGCGCGGCGGCTGGTAGGCGGGCGGGACGAAGACCGAAGGGTACGAGTCGGCCATCTGCTCGTCGAGGCGGCGCGTCTGCTCTTCGGTTACGGGCGTCGGCCGAAACGGCGCGGTCTGGTCGGACGCGCCGTCGCGGCCCGACGCCTCCTCCGTGCGGCGCACGAAGTCGGGGTCGAGCGGGTCTGTGTCGTACTTGTTCCTCTTCTCCGGCATGAGACTTTCTACGTCGCGCGCGCCGCGCGGGTTCTCTCCGCGTTCAAACGATGACCTCGAACGATGCTTGCTCCCAACGTCCCTCGCTCTCCGAGATGCGAAAGGCGCGCAGCACGCAAGCGCCTTCGTGGTCAAAGCCGATGATGAAATAGATCGCCGCAGGGTAAAAGGCGAGCCGCACGTCGGTCGCCGAAGGCTCGGGGTCTCGGGAGCGCGGGTGCGAGTGATAGACGGCGACCAACTCCTCGCCGCGCGCGCGCATGAGCCGTTGCGCGTCGAAGAGTTCGGCGGGCGCGGCCTCGTAGGCGACCGAAGGACGCTGCGCGACGTTGCGCAAAGAGTAGGCCGACACGGCGCGCAAGTGACAGTCCGGCTCTGCCTCAACACCGCCGAGCAGCCCGCAGCACTCGTCGGGCGACGAAGCGCGCGCCTGCGCGAACATCTCTTCGACGAGGGATCGAGGAATCTTGCAGTCTGACCGTGCCGCTTCCAAAGTTACCCGAAGCCCTCCGGCACTCAAGGCCGCACCTCGTAGCCAACCTCACTCTTCGACGATGCGTATGTGCAAATCTTCGAGTTGGTGCGGGTCTATCGAGCCGGGTGCGTCTATCATCAGGTCAGCGGCCGAGGCCGTCTTGGGGAAGGCCATCAGGTCGCGTATGTTCTCGATGCCGGTCAAGGCCATCAGCGTGCGTTCAATACCGGCGGCGATGCCTCCGTGCGGCGGCGTACCGTACTCAAGCGCGTCGAGGAAGAAGCCGAAGCGCTCGCGCGCCTTCTCTTCCGTGAGCCCGAGCGCCTTGAAGACGAGCCGCTGCACGTCGCGGCGGTGGATACGAATGGAGCCGCCCGCGACCTCGATGCCGTTGACGACCGCGTCGTAAGCCTTCGCGCGAATCTGCCCGAGCAGCGTGGTCTCGCCGCCTTCGACGGCGCGCTCGAAGAGCGTCAGGTCTTCGTCGAGCGGCGAGGTGAACGGATGATGCACTGCGTAGAAGCGGTCGTCGTCCTCGTGATACTCGAACATCGGAAATTCTGTCACCCACAGCGGCGCAAACGAGTTTGACGGAATCAACTTCTCGCGCCGCGCGACCTCGTTGCGCAACGCGCCCAGAGACGCGGCCACGACCGAAGCGCGACCCGCGACGACGAGCAGCGCATCATTCTTCTCCGCCCCCGCTTGCGAGGCGAGGCGCGTCACGCCCTCTTCGCCCAAAGCCTTGAGGAGCGACGACGACAACTCGTCGCCGAGCTTGACCCATGCGAGCGCGCCCGCGCCGTAACGTTTTGTCACCTCCTGCAACTCGTCGAGCGACTTGCGCGACAGGTGAGCGCCGCCCTTGACGACGAGCCCCTTGACCTCGCCCGACTTCTCCAACACCGAGGCGAACGGCGCGAACGTCGTCCCCTCGACCACGGGGCGAAGGTCTTGCAACTCCATCCCAAAGCGCAGGTCGGGCTTGTCGCTGCCGAAGCGCCGCAAAGCCTCCGCGTAAGAGAGACGTTGAAACGGAGCTTGCAACTCGGCCCCGACGAGACGGAAGACGCGCACCAGCAAGCCTTCAATCAACCGATAGACCTGCTCGCGCGTGGCGAAGCTGAACTCAACGTCGAGTTGCGTGAACTCGGGCTGGCGGTCGGCTCTCAGGTCTTCGTCGCGGAAGCAGCGCGCGATCTGATAGTACTTGTCGAGCCCCGCGATCATGCAAATCTGTTTGAAGATTTGCGGCGACTGCGGCAGCGCGTAGAACTTGCCCTCGTGCAGACGTGAAGGCACAACGTAGTCGCGCGCGCCCTCGGGCGTTGACTTGATAAGGATGGGCGTCTCGATCTCGGTGAAGCCCTGCTCGTCCATGTAGCGATGAATCTCGCCGACGACCTGTGCGCGCAGCCGCAGAGTCTTCTGGAAGAAGGGGCGGCGCAGGTCTAGATAGCGATACTTCAAGCGCACGTCTTCGGCCGCGAGCTTCTCGGGCGGCGCGTCCAACTGGAAGGGCGGCGTGCGCGCTTCGTTTAAGACAAGTATCTCGCGCGCCTGCACCTCAACGTCGCCGGTCGGAAGCTTCGGGTTGCGCTGCGCCTCTTCGCGCAGCACGACTTCGCCGCGCACGGCGATGACGTACTCGCCGCGTACCTCTTTGGCACGCGCGTGCGCCTCGGGCGCGTCCTCCACGTCGAAGACGACTTGCGTGAGGCCGTCCCGGTCGCGCAAATCAACAAAGGTCAGCGGCCCGAAATCCCTCCGCACCGCGACCCACCCCATCAACACGACGGTCTTACCCGCATTCCCGGCACGCAACGCGCCGCATGAATGCGTGCGCTCAAGTTCTCCAAGATGATCGAGATTGATTCCCATGAGTCCTTAACATTCTCAGCCCGCCGCCGGGCCGTTGATTAAAGTTTCGTGTATCAGCACGCCGACCTCTTCGCGTTTCACAGTCCGCTGTTCGCCGGTCTTCAACTCTTTCAGCGCGACCTCGCCGCGCGCGCGTTCGTCATCGCCGATGACGACGACGAAGGGCACGCCGCGCGCGGAAGCATACTTGAGCTGCTTGCCGAGCTTGTCGGCTTCGGGGTACACGTCAACACGCAGACGCGGCTCGTTCTTTCGTAACTCACTCGCAAAGGCGAGCGAGTCTTTAATTGATTCCTCGTTCCACACCGTAACCAAACAATCGGCTGCCGCGCGCTCAAGGTCTGCGGGGAACATCCCGCGCTCGTTCATCACGACGATGATCCGCTCAAGCCCCAGAGAGAAGCCGCACGCCGGAATGTCCTTACCCGAAAACATCCCCACGAGATTATCGTATCGCCCGCCGCCACCAAGAGAGCCCGCGAGGTCGGGCACATTGACTTCCATAATCGCACCCGTGTAATAAGAGAGGCCGCGCGCGAGTGATGCATCGATCTCAACTTTTCCCTTTGCCGGTGTTTTATTCACAAGCTCTAGTATTTGTCGTAACTCATCCAGCCCTTTTTTCCCCTCACTGTGTCCAGCCATAAATTCACCGAGCTTCAATAGTGATTGTTCATTTACATCAGCTATTTCCTTTTCATTGAAGTAACCACGCACTTGAATTTCTATTTCCTCAAAACCTTTAGTAGCCCAAGTAAACATTACATCTAAAAGAAGGCCAACAACTCTCTTGCCTTCCTCGGTTGAGAAAATCTTTCGTTCTTCAAACTCTCTGATAACGCCCTCACGACCAACTTTGTCCAACTTGTCGAGCGCGATAAGTGCATCCGCGTGCTTATCTGAGGCAATACCTGCCTTTTCGAGCACGCCCGCGAGCACTTGCCGGTGGTTGAGGCGAATGGTGAAGTCTTGAAAGCCCAGAGCCGTTAGCGCGTCGCTCGCGGCAGCGCAGAGTTCGGCTTCGACGACGGGCGAGCGTGTGCCGATGCAGTCAACGTCGCATTGATAGAACTCGCGGAAGCGGCCGCGCGCGGGGCGGTCTGCGCGCCAGACGGGTTGAATCTGGTAACGTTTGAAGAAGCGCGGGAGCTTGTCGCCGTACTCGGCGACGACGCGTGCGAGCGGGACGGTCAAGTCGTAGCGGAGCGCGAGATCGGCCTCGCCCGTGCGTTCGTGCTCGCCGCGCTTGAGGATTTTGAAGATGAGTTGGTTGCCCTCCTCGCCGTACTTCCCCATGAGCGTTTCGATGTTCTCGACCGCGGGCGTCTCCAAGGGCTCGAAGCCGTAACGCTCGTACGTCTCCTTGATAACGCGCATGACGTACTCGCGCCGCCGCACGTCCGCCGGGAGAAAGTCGCGCATGCCGCGCGCCGGTTGTGTCTTGGTTGCCATGCTTGTTTGAATCAGGGTCGCGCGTCTTGGTGAAGAGCCCCCGCTCTACTTTCTACTAACTCTTAAAACGAAACCCGCGCTCGTCATCTGAAGATTGAGAAGCCGACGTAGAAGAGGTTCGAATCGAAGCCGGGATTGATGTCCGCGCGATAGCCGTTCGAGACGTGGTGGTAACGATACCCAGCAGTCCACGCGCGCCGTGCGGCGGTCTTCCACTGCACGCCTCCGCCGAAGTCGGCCGTAAAGTTGAACTGCGCGCCGCTCGATGTCGGTATGCGCTCGCCGAAGTAGAGAAAGCCGCCGCTGCCTTGCGCGAAGGGCTGCACGCGCTCGCGCCTGCGGAAGTTCAATTGAAAGCCGACGGGCGCGAGCCCTACGCCCGTGATGTTGTGCCGCTCTCTGCGCACGACGAAGCCGGGCGCGCTCGGCGACGCGACGAACTCTGTGACGGGGAACGAGAGCACCGCGACGGGCACGTCGAGCGTGTACTTGAGCGCGAGGTTGTCGCCGCGCGCCAGCACGCGCGCGTAGCGAAAGGCGAGCAAGCCCAGACGCGTCCCCTCGGTCGTGCCGATGAGCGTCGGGCTGCTGAACGAGCCGCCGCCCCACACGCCGAACTCGTTGGCCGACTTCTCCAACCCATAAGCGCCGCCCGCGCTCTGCGTGCCCGACACTTCTTCCGACTCCGAATGCTTCAACTGCGACGACACCACCTGCGCTCGCACAGTCGCGCACGCGGTAAGCGCGAACAGGAGCGCCGAAGCGAACCCGGCGAACTTTACTTTACGGCGCATGGCTCTCACCCTTTCCTCTTGCGGTCAGCCCGAAGGCGTCCCCGGTTCGCCGCCCTCGCCGATGCCGTACTCTTCACGATAGACGCGCGTGTACTCGACGTAGTTCTTCCAGAACGTGTCGAGGTCTGCGACCTCCGCGTCCGTCAACTGTCGCTTGACACGCGCGGGCACGCCCATCACGAGCGAGCGCGGCGGGATGATGGTACCGGGACTCAGAAGCGCGCCCGCCGCCACCAGAGACTTCTCGCCTACGCGGCATCCGTCCATTACAATCGAGCCGATGCCGACCAGACATCCGCGCTCAACGTAACACCCGTGCAGCGTGACGTTGTGCCCGACCGTTACCTCGTCTTCGAGGATGGTGGCGTGCGTGCCGTTCGAGACGTGAATGACCGTGCCGTCCTGCACGTTCGTGCGGTCGCCTATGCGTATGTGAAAGACATCGCCGCGCACAACGGCCCCGAACCAGACGGATGAGTGCGCGCCGATGTGTACGTCGCCGATGACCTGCGCGCTCTCTTCGATGAACGCGGTCGGATGAATCCGCGGCCGGACGCCGCGAAATGGTCGAATCATGACAATCAACCTTCGAAGGCGAAGCCGAGTCCTTTCATCGAAAGCGAAAACGGTAGCACGGCGGCCGAACGGCGAGCAAGCAAGACGGTTGTGTTACAATCGCCCGGCGTCGCCAACGGAGAGTCATCAGAAGACGTGCCCACCGAAACACCGCCACCATACTTTCCGCAGAACCCGCTCTCGCCCGGTGACGAGCGGACGGCACGTAAGCTCAGGCTCACCTTCTACGGCTGCGCCGTGCTGGTCGCGCTCGGCCTCGTCGCGATGGTCGTTGCCGTCGTCTACCTGATACGCTCGTTGCTCTGAAGAAGACCTCCGCGCGCTTGACGAGATATGAAAAGGCCGCGCCCCCTACTCTTCATCATCATGGCTCTCGCGGCGCTGGCCGCGCTGCCTAACCGCTCCGTGGTGGCCGAGCGCGGCGTCGTCGTTTGGACGAGCGTGCGCTCGCAGAACTTCTTCGTCGCGGGCACCGCGCGCGAGCGCGACTTGCGGCGCGTGGTCGTCAGCCTCGAAGAGTATCGCGCCGCCTTCTCGCGACTGCTCTCGCCCGGGCACTTCGACGCGGGCGTGCCCACAACCGTCGTCGTCTTCCCCGACGACAGCGCGTACAACCCCTTCAAGCCGCTCCTGCGTGGGCGCATGGCGAGCGACGTGGCCGGTTACTTTCAACCCGGCTTCGAGGTCAACTACATCACCGTCGCGCTCGACACGGACTTCGCGCGCGACCCCTCGACGCTGCTGCACGAGTACACGCACCTTCTCATCAACAACTACTTTCGCGGCTCGCCGCTCTGGCTCAAGGAGGGGCTCGCGGAGTTCTACAGCACCGCGCACCTCTCCGATGATAGGCGGCGCGTGACGCTCGGCAGCCCGCCCGCGCGGCGCGTGCGCGAGTTGCACGGGCACGCACTCATCCCGCTCTCCAAGCTCTTCGCCGTTGACCAAGCGTCGTCTCAATACTCCGAGCCGGGCGAGCGCGGCCTCTTCTACGCTGAGTCGTGGGCGCTCGTACACTACCTGCTCGAAGCGCGCGGCGAGCGCCGCGACGGGCTCGACCGTTTCACGTCGCTGCTCGCGGACGGCGCGAGCGTCGAAGACGCGCTTCGCCGCACGTTCGGCGCGGGCACGGGTGAGATTGAAGCGGGGCTCGCCGATTACGTGCGGCTCGAACGCTACGAGCCGAGCGTCGAGGTCTTCGAGCGCCCGCTCGACTTCGACTCGCAACTCCGCGCGCGAACGCTCGCGGACGCGGAAGGGCTTGCGCTCCTCGGCGACCTGCTGCTGCACACAGACCGCGACGCGGAGGCCGAAGACTATCTGCTGCGCGCGCTCGAACTCGATGCGCGTCTCGCGTCGGCGCGCGTCTCGCTTGGGGTCTTGCGCCTGCGGCAGAACCGCGCCGCCGAAGCGCGCGAGCAGTTGCAGCAGGCCGTCGCGCTCGATTCGCAGAACCCGCTCGCGCACTTTCATCTCGCCGAAGCGTTGGGACGCGAGGACGCAAGCGGCCCGAGCGTTGAGCAACTCTCGGTTAAGACTTTCGAGGAGAGGACGGAGGCGATACGCTCGGAGCTGCGCCGCGCGATAGAACTCGCGCCCGGCTTCGTCGAGCCTTACAGGGCGCTTGCCGTGGTTGAGCTTGACCGTGGCGACCGCCCCGAGGAAGCTGCCGCGCTTCTCCGACGTGCAACCGAGCTTGCGCCGCGCCGTGCAGACCTCACGCTCCTGCTCGCGCAGTCGCGTCTGCTCGCGGGTCAGCTTGACGAGGCGCGCAAGCTTGCCGAGCCCGTCGCGCTGCGCGCCCCCGACACGCGTTTGCGCGAGCAGGCCGGTGCGCTCGTCGCGCGCATTGACGCACGCCGCGAGTTGGCCGCGCGCCTGCGCTCGCAGGAAGAAGAAGAGGCGCGACCCGACGCCACGGACGCACCCGCGCAGCCTTGCGACATGCCCGCGCGCGGTGGCCCGCAGTACAAGCGTCTGCGCTTCGACGGCGCACAGGTCTGCGGCCACCTCGCAGCCATCGAGTGCGACGGCGCAACAGGCGTCGTGCTTCGCGTCGAGACGGGCGCGGGCATCTTACGCCTGCGCGCCGAAGACCTGCGCTCCGTGCGCTTCATTACCTACACCACCGCGGTCAAGACTGGCCGCCTCTCATGCGGACTGCGCGA
Organism: Acidobacteriota bacterium; assembly: GCA_032230645.1. Taxonomy (GTDB): domain Bacteria; phylum Acidobacteriota; class Blastocatellia; order Pyrinomonadales; family Pyrinomonadaceae; genus QHXN01. The sequence continues at coordinate 30,630 of JAVXWN010000136.1, forward strand.
CCCGGCCGACCGCGCGCTCGTCACCTACCGCCCGAAGCGCGACGAGCGCACAAGCTCAGACGGCGAAGCCGTCGCCGTCGAGTTCATTCCCGAAGACTGGAACCGTTGAAGAGACTTTGAGTCACCCGAACGACGACGACGGACGGCGAAACAAGTCTGCCGCGACGAGTCATGGGCTCGCGCGGCGGCTGGGGCTGTTCGACGCGACGATGATCGTGATGGGCGGCATCATCGGCTCGGGCATCTTCATCAACCCATACGTCGTCGCGCGACAGGTTCACACGCCCTTTCTCATCCTCGGCGCGTGGCTCGCGGGCGGGGCCGTTGCGCTCACGGGCGCGTTCGTCTATGCGGAGCTTGCCGCGTGCCGCCCCGGAGTCGGCGGGCAGTACGCTTATCTTCGTGAAGCCTTCCATCCGTCGGTCGCTTTCCTCTACGGCTGGGCGCTGCTGCTCGTCATACAGACGGGCGGGATGGCGGCGGTCGCCGTCACCTTCGCGCGCTACTTCGCCGAGTTGAGCGGCACGGCGCTGCCCGACTGGGTTGTGGCCGCCGCGACGCTCGCGCTCCTGACGGTCGTCAACTGCTTCGGCGTGCGCGCGGGCAGCAACGTGCAGAGCCTTTTGATGGTCTTGAAGATTCTGGCGGTCGCGGCGCTCGTCGCCTGCGGGCTGTTCGCGGTCGCGAACCCGCACCCGTTGACGACGGGCGCGCTGCTCGACCGTCCCGCTTCGCTCGGCCTGCTTGCCGGTTTAGGCGCGGCGTTGACGCCCGTGATGTTCGCCTATGGCGGATGGCAGACGGCGAGTTTCGTCTCGGGCGAGATGCGCGAGCCGCAGCGCGATCTGCCGCGCGGGCTCCTCATCGGCGTCTGCGGCGTGATACTGCTCTACACGCTCGTTAACTTTGCCTGCTTGCGCGCGCTTGGCGCGGAGGGTTTGGCTGAGACGACGACGCCCGCGTCCGCCGTCATGCGCCTCGCCTTCGGTGCGAGAGGCGCGGCGCTCATCGCCGTCGGCATCGCGCTTTCGACGCTCGGCTTTCTGAGCCAGAGCATGCTGACGGCCCCGCGCGTCTACTTCGCGATGGCAGAGGACGGGCTCTTCTTTAAGAGCGTCGCGCGACTCGCCCCGCACACACGCGCGCCCATCGTCGCCATTGCGCTACAGGGAGTGCTCGCCGCCGTCATCGCCGTCTCGGGTCGATACGAGCAGATACTCAACTACGTCGTCTCCGTAGACTTCATCTGGTTCGGCCTGACCGCCCTCTCGCTCTTCGTCTTCCGTCGCCGCGCCGCGCCGCGTGCGCAAGCGTCGGGCGCGGCCGACGAACGGCGCGCTGGCTTCCGAGTCCCCGGCCACCCTTTCACTACCGCGCTCTTCGCCGCCGCCTGCGTCGTCATCGTCGCAGCGACCATCTACCAATCTCCCAAGAACAGCGCCGTCGGCCTCGCTATCGTCGCCACGGGCATCCCCGTCTACTTCCTCTGGCGAAGAAGAAAGGGATGAGGGATGAATAAAAAGAGGAACGCCGTTTTTATTCATCCCTCATCCTTCATCTTTCATCCCTTCCAACACGCTGCCGCGAGGCACAGCCAGCCCGCGAGGAAGGCGAGGCCGCCGATGGGCGTGATTGCGCCGAGCCAGCGTTGGCCGGTCAGAGATAGAAGATAGAGGCTCCCCGAAAAGACGATTGTGCCCGCGACGAAGAGCCAGCCGCTCGCGTTCGTCAGCGCACCCGGCCAGCGTGTGCATGCCCACGCCGCCGCGAAGAGCGCGAACGCGTGATACATCTGATAGCGCACGCCGACCTCGAAGACGGTCAGCATCTCATCACCGAGACGCCCCTTCAGCCCATGCGCGCCGAACGCGCCCGCCGCCACGCCGATGAACGCCGAGAGCGCGCCGATTAAGAAAAAGAGTCTGTCCATTCTCTGCTTACACCTCATTCAATGCGGGAACTAAAAGCGCATCGAGAAGCCGCGAGCGCGGGCGTCATTGCTCACGCTCGCGGGCGCTCAGGCAGTCTTCAACATCTCGCGCGCGTGTCTGCGCGCGGCCTCGGTAATCTCGGCTCCGGTGAGCATGCGCGCGATCTCTTCGACCTGTCGGCGTCGGTCGAGGCGGCCGACCGAGACCTCTGTGCGACCGGCGCGCTCGTGCTTGTCAACAAGCAGGTGCGTGTCGGCGAAGCGCGCTATCTGCGCCTGATGCGTTACGCAGAGCACCTGATTGGTGCGCGAGAGCGCCTTGAGCTTGAGGCCGACGGCCTCTGAGACGCGCCCGCCGATGCCTGCGTCCACCTCGTCGAAAACAATCGTTCGGGGAAAGCGCGCGGGGCTCGCGCTGGTCTTTAAGACGAGCATCAAACGCGAAGCCTCGCCGCCCGAAGCAACCTTCGCCAGCGGGCGCAGCGGCTCGCCCGCGTTCGCCGAGAAGTAGAACTCGATGCGGTCGAAGCCCGACGCGTTGAAGCTCCGCGCAGCCTCTTCCGACTCAAGCTTGGCGGGCGACTCGACGCGTGCCTCGAAGCGCGCGTGCTCAAGCGCCACCTCTCCCAGCGAAGACTCTACGGCTCGTTTGAACTCTCGGGACGACTTCACACGCGCTCGATGCACGCGCGTTGCGGCTTCGACGTATGAGGTGCGCGCCGTAGCCAACTCGGCCGCGACCTCCTCGGCGCGCTCGTCCGTGCGCTCAAGCTGCCGCAGCCGCGCACGCGCGCTTTCGAGATGTTCGAGCGCGCTCTCGACCGTGCCGCCGTACTTGCGCTTGAGGCGTGCAATCTCGGCCAAGCGACTCTCAATCTCGGCCAGCCGCTCGGGCGAGAAGGTCAGCCCGTCGAGGAAGTCGCGCAAAGTCACGCTCAAATCTTCGAGCACCGCGCGCGCCGACGAGAGACCTTCGAGATAGTTGCGATATGACGACTCGTACTGCGAAAGCTCCTCGACCTGTCTCTCCAAACGCCCGAGGCGCGCGACGGTCGAATCGCTCTCTTCATACGTCAGGTTATATGCGTCGGCGCAAAGCTCGGTCAGCTTCTCAAGGTTCGCGAGGCGTCGTCGCTCGGCCTCCAACTGCTCGCCCTCGCCCGCCGCGAGTCGTGCCGCCTCAAGCTCGCTCACCTGAAAGCGGAGCGCGTCCGTCAGATGAAACTTCTCCGCCTCGTCGCGTCGCAATGACTCAAGCTCGCGACCCAACGCAGACCAGCGCCGGTATCTCGTCGCCACTTCCGCGCGTTCGTCCGTGAGGTCTGCGAAGGCGTCGAGCAGTTCGAGGTGCGTGTCGGGGTCGAAGAGCGTCTGCTGCGTCCCCTGCCCATGAATGTCTACGAGCAGCGGCCGCAGTGAGCGGAGAAGCGAGAGCGTCGCCAGCCGGTTGTTGACGAAGACGCGGCCGCGCCCTTCGGTTGAAAGCTCGCGCCGCACGACCAACTCCACGTTTCCGCCCGCGCTCGACGAGATGCCCGCCTCTTCGAGTATCGCCTCGACCTGCGGGTGCGGGCCCAGTGTAAAGAGCCCCTCGACGAAAGCGTGGCGCTCGCCCGCGCGTACCAACTCCGGCGAGAAGCGGTCGCCGATGAGCACGCCGAGCGCGTCCACGATGATTGACTTGCCCGAGCCGGTCTCGCCCGTGAGCAGATTCAGTCCGCGGTCGAACTCGACCTTCAACTCGCTGATGAGCGCGAAGTTCGAGATGTTGAGCAGCGCGAGCATCCGACCTCCGAAAACTTTGTGACGAGCGTTTGAGAAAACGGCCCCGGCCGCCTTCTCGATGACGACCTTATCTTACGAAAAGTGCGGCCCTCTGCGTTAGGACGGATGCGCCCGAAGACCCCCGCGCGGAGTTTTCCACAGATTCGCGGCCTGTGGAAAAAATAAATTTCGCCGCGCGACTTTTCATCCGCCTGCTTTGTGCTATCCTTTCGCGCCGTAAGCACCACGCGAATGCGTCGGAGCGCCCCCCGCGCCGACGAGTCAAGGGGTTAATTTCCATCCGCATCCGAATCGTCGTCCGACATGCCAAACACAGACTTCGCTCATCTCCATTTGCACACGGATTATTCACTCTTAGACGGAGCCATCCAGATCAAGCCGCTCGCCGAACGCGTCCGCGAACTCGGCATGAAGGCGTGTGCGATGACCGACCACGGCAACATGTACGGCGCAGTCTCTTTCTACAAGGAGATGAAGGCGCACGACGTGAAGCCGCTCATCGGATGTGAAGTTTACCTCGCGCCGGGTCATCGCTCGGACAGGAGCGAAGTGAGGAAGGGCGGCAAGCCCTACAATCACATGATTCTTCTCGCGAAAGACCGCGAAGGCTATCACAACCTCGTCCGCCTCACGTCGAAGGCATTCAAGGAGGGCTTCTATCGCAAGCCGCGCATAGACCGCGAGCTGCTCTCTCAGTTCGGCGGCGGGCTCATCGGCCTCTCGGCGTGTCTGTCGGGCGTTCCGCAGGCGCACTTGAAAGACGGCAAGCTCGAAGAGGCTGCGCGCTCCGCTCATGAATTTCAGGACATACTGGGCAAAGGCAACTATTTTTTAGAGATTCAGGATCACCAGCTTGAAGACCAGATCAAGATAAACAAAGACCTCATCGAACTCTCTCGCAAGACGGGCATCCCGCTCGTCGCGACCAACGACGCGCACTACCTCAACCGCGACGACTATGAAGCGCACGACGTGATGCTCTGCATCGGCACGGGCAAGACCGTCAACGATGTGAACCGCATGCGCTTCGGCGGGCCGCAGTGGTACGTCCGCTCGCCCGAAGAGATGGCGCAGATATTCGCGCACATCCCCGACGCCGTCTCGCGCACGATGGAGGTCGCAGAGATGTGCGACCTCAAACTCCCTCTGGGCGAGAATCAACTGCCAGTCTTTCCCATCCCGCCCAACGAAGGCGACATCACGACTGACGAGTATTTCGAGAAGGTTGTCCGCCTCGGTTACGAGAAGCGCCGCGCGACGCTCTGGGATCGGATGTTGTCGGAAGGCACACTCAAGCACAGCCTCGCCGAATATCAGCAGCGCATCTCGACCGAGATTGCCGTCATCAAGCAGATGGGCTTCCCCAGCTACTTCCTCATCGTCTGGGACTTCATCAAGTTTGCCAAAGACCGGCGCATCCCCGTCGGCCCCGGTCGCGGCTCGGCCGCCGGTTCGCTCATCGCCTACTGCTTAGAGATTACAGATGTTGACCCGATTCAGTTCGACCTGCTCTTCGAGCGCTTCCTCAACCCCGAGCGCGTCTCGATGCCCGACATCGACATTGACTTCTGCGTCAACGGTCGCGCCGAGGTCATCAACCACGTCACGCAGCTCTACGGCCGCGAGTCGGTCTGCCAGATCATCACCTTCGGCACGATGGCCTCGAAGGCCGCCATCAAAGACGTTGGCCGCGCGCTCGACATGCCCTACGCCGACGTTGAGAAAATAGCCAAGCTCATCCCGCCGCCCGTCCGTGGCCGCAACGTCTCAATCACACAGGCGATTGAGACCGTGCCCGAACTCAAGCACGCGTTCGAGTCCGACGCGCAGGTCAAGAAGGTCATCGACATCGCACGCCGACTAGAAGGCTGCGCGCGCCACTCGTCTGTTCACGCGGCGGGCGTCGTCATCTCTCCGAAGCCGCTCGAAGAGTTGATTCCCGTGGCGGTCAACAACAAGCAGGAGTTCACGACGCAGTTCGAGATGTCCGACCTTGAGAAGACCGGCATGCTCAAGATGGACTTCCTCGGCCTGACCACACTTACCATCATTGACCAGTGCTGCCGCACGATTAAAGAGATGCATGGCCGCGACATCATCTGGTCGGAGATTCCGCAGGACGACCCCAAGACCTACGAGCTCTTCGCGAAGGGACACACCGAGGCTGTCTTCCAGTTCGAGTCAACGGGCATGCAGGAGATTTGTCGCAAGCTCCGCCCCAAGTCGCTCGAAGACCTCTCGGCCTTAAACGCGCTCTATCGCCCCGGCCCTTTGGACGGCGGCATGGTTGACGACTTCATTGACCGCTACCACGGCAAGAAGCCCGTCGAATATGCCACGCCCGAGATGGAGGAGATTCTCCAAAACACCTACGGCATCCTCGTCTATCAGGAACAGATCATGCAGCTCGCGCAGCGCCTCGGCGGCTACAGCTTAGGCGAGGCCGACCTCATGCGCCGCGCGATGGGTAAGAAGAAGCGCGAAGAGATGGCCGTCCACGAGGAGAAGTTCATCTCGGGCTGCGTTAAGAACAAAATCGCCAAGAAGAAGGCGCGCGAAATTTTCCGCCTCATGGCACAGTTCGCCGACTACGGCTTCAACCGCTCGCACTCGGTTGCCTACGCGCACGTCGCGTATCAGACCGCGTACCTCAAGGCGCACTATGCCGAGCACTTCTACGCGGCGGTCATGACGAACGTGACCGACGACACGGCCAAGATTTTCAAGTACGCATCGGAGCTTCGCTCGCAGGGCATCAAGATGCTCCCGCCCGACGTGAATCAGTCGGGGCCCGGTTTCACTCCCGTCGAGCGCGCGGTGCGCTACGGTTTGTGCGCCATCAAGGGGATGGGTCAATCGGCCGTGAGCCCCATCATCGAGGCGCGTAAAGAGAGGCCCTTCCGCTCCATCTTCGACTTCGCCGAGCGCGTCGGCGAGAAGGGCGCGGGCAAGCGCGTGCTGGAGAGCCTGGTCTGCGCCGGAGCCTTCGACTCTTTGAAGCCCGAACGGGACGAGCTTTCCTCTTGGCGCGCGCGACTGTTCGCGTGCGTGGACAAGGCTTTGGAGCGTGGCTCTCGTGCGCGGCGCGAGCGCGACAGCGGACAGGTAGACATGTTCGGCATGGCGAACGCCGAAGGGGCGGAGTTGGAAGAGCCGCCGCTGCCCTCCGCAGGGGTCGAGTCGTGGACGCACAAGGATTTGCTCACGCGCGAGAAGGCGGCCGTCGGCTTCTACGTTTCCGGCCACCCGCTCGAAGACTTCATCGAGAAGATCGAGCAGCTTAATTGCACGCCCGTCTCCGAACTCTCATCGGTCGAGCCCAACTCGCGCGTTCGTGTCGTCGGCGTCGTCTCGGACTTCACCGTGCGCAACACGAAGAAGGGTGACCGCTACGCATACTTCCGTCTCGAAGACCTCTCGGGCGCGGGCGTCAAGTGCGTGCTCTGGCCCGAGGCTTTCAAGACGAAGGGCGCGGACGCGGCCGACGATGCGATGCTTGTCGCGACGGGTCGCTGCGAGGGCGAGAGCGGCCTGACCATCGTCTGCGACGAAGTGACGGCGCTCGACCGCGCGCGAGTGCCGATGACGGCTGGCCGCCCCACGTATCAGAACGGGCGACTGCGCGCGGGCGCGCTCGTCATCGAGTTCCCGACCTGCGACGACGTTCTGCGCGCGAGCGACAACGTGGCCGAGGTACTGCTCGCGCATCCCGGCGACTGCGAAGTCTTCATCGACCTCAACCTTGGCGAAGAGAACCTCACGGTGCGCGCACGGACAGCGCAGTTCGCGCGCATCGCACCCAACAAACAGTTGCAGGAAGAACTGCTCGCCACGGGCGTGCGCGTCCGCTGGGTTGACTGAGGGGAAATGCAACCCGCTCTCGGCGTGTGACATTTGAAGTGGAGAATGACCGGCCGGAATCAACAACTGCGTGAGATGCGATGAGGTTGAAGACGACCTATCTGATTCTGTGTCTCATCGGCGTCGTCCTGCCGTACTGGCAGATTACGCCGTGGCTGTTTGCGAACGGGCTGAACGTCCCTCTGCTCTTGCGGGAACTCTTCGCGAATCGCGTCGGCGCTTTCTTCGGCCTTGACGTGTTCGTCTCCGCTGCCACGTTGCTGGTCTTCGTCGCGAGCGACGGCTCGCGGCTCAGCTTGCGTGGACGCTGGCTGCCTGTCCTCGCCTTGCTCACCGTCGGGGTTTCACTCGGCCTGCCTTTGTTCCTCTACATGCGCGAGCGTAAGCTTGAGCAAGACCGCCTGTGAGCAAGCGTCTGTGGTTCCTTTTGTCACCGGCCCGTGACAAGGAACACGTCCCAAGCCCAACGATTTACCTTCGCCCCCTTCTCGTCATCCACCTTCGCCCGATAACGAAAGCGGTTGCCGAATGCGTCCGCGCGCCTCGACTCCTTGTAGTTGAGGCGGATGCGCATCACGTCGAGCGACGGCAGCGTGTGCAGCTCCGCAGGCTCGGAGACGCCGTTGTGGTTCGCGTCCTGCCACAGACGTAGCTGTGAGTAGATCGAGTCGCGGCTGTCAATCACGCCGTCGGAGTTGCCGCCCTGCTCCGGCTTGTCGTATTCGGCGAGAGCGAGGAAGCCGTTCGGCTCGGCCGACGGCGGCTGCGGTGTGTAGTTGCCGAACATCTCCGCGCCGTCGTCAATCTTACCGTTGCCGTTACGATCCAGCGCGAGCCACGCGTCATCTGATGCCGCGCTAGTCCAACTCAGGAATTCGGCTACCCCGTCACTGTCCAGATCAAACATCACACCGCTTGCGGCGTCGGTCAGAGAGAAGCCGTTCCCCTTCACGTCTATGACTATCGGCGAAGTGGAACACGTCCACATGCATGTGTATGGGTTCCAGTTACACCAACTACCGTAGGCTGTCGTGGTTGGCTGCGGGCACGGCGGCGCGCGGAAGGGCGTAGGCGTTGGGGTCGGGGTCGGAATCAGACACGTGCACTTATTCATATACAACCCACCATTGTCAGTACATTCTTTACAAGTCATATATCCGGTGGTGCTGGAACACGTGCAATAGATTTTACCAACAACTTGTGTATCGCAATCGGTAGGAGTTGTTTGGGGCTCGTAATAACTAGAAGCGGTCTCATAAATAGCCGTGCTACGATTTTGACATGGCACGACGAGAAGAACTAACTAATGAACAATGGGTGCTTATCGAGCCGTTGATACCTGAGTTGCCACGCCGCGACGATGGAC
>JAVXWN010000140.1:0-15454 GCA_032230645.1 Acidobacteriota bacterium
CAGTCGTCGTCGCGCGCCGCACCTGAGACTCGCGCCGCGGCGCGGGAGCCTGCGCGAAGGTAGTGGACGCGAGCGCCGCCGTCAGAAAGACCCCGCCGCCGAGCGCGTGCGCGAAGTTGACGATGCAGGTAAGCGTTCCTCTCATCTTTCGTCCGACCTCGACGTAGCACACCCGTGCCTTGTTCGAAACTGACCGGAGAAGGGGAACTCGAAAGGGGATTTCTCGGACGGTGCGCGTATGATAGCAGATTCTTTCTCAGCCGCAAGACGAAGATGAAGAAACACGGACATGACGCACACAGTCACGCGGATTTCGATCTACTTTGCCGCAATCTCGTATAGATCGCCGGGTCGGTAGCCCCGGCCGAGATGCGTTCCAGCGCGGCGAGCAAGTCATGAACGAGCAGCAATAAATCTTCGAGCTTGTTTGACCGTGCGTGTAGGATGACGAACGCAAGCGAGAGCCGTTTCAGATTATGTTGAAATGGGATGCTTTTGTCGCGTGTGAGGAACACGTCGTATTCGGGGGGCGCGACTGCGAGAAGCAGCGCGCCATTCTGCGTGCTCCGTAATGGCGTGTTTCTGGCGTGAACGAATGTATGTCCGGTCACGTGCGCAGCAAGTGCCTGTTCACGCACTCGTCGACGAACACCTTCATACACTCAGGTCGCCGGATTCAATCAACTCAGCGATACGTTGCAGCAGTTCGCGTGCGCCCTCGACGCCGACGCCCGGGAACCCCTCGGCGAACTCGCTTAACGCCTCTTCGGCAACCAGATGATCGAACAGCGCTTGCACGGGCACGCGCGTCCCTGCGAAGACGGGCGTCGCGCCCATCACTTCCGGGTCGCGCGAGATGATGCAGTTCTGAACAACTGAAGCTTTACGTCGTGACATGGCTTCACCTCTTCATCTGAAGTATATCACCCGCTTCCGTGGCGCGGGCGGGTTTGAGTGGGCGCTCTTTCAGCGGGGCTCGCCGGGGGCGGAGCCGGGGGCGGGCTTGAGGTCGGGCGGGGAGATACAGTAAGCAACGACGCGGTTGCGTCCGAGATTCTTGGCGCGGTAGAGGGCTGTGTCCGCAAGCTCGACCAGTTCGATGGGGTCGCGCGCGTCGTCGGGGAAGGAGGCGACGCCGATGCTGATCGTGATGCGAAGGGTCTCGCCCGTGTCGGCGGGCGCGCCGCGCCGGACGGCCGGGAAGTGATAAGCCTCGATGGCGGCGCGGACGCGCTCGGCGGCAACCAACCCTTGCGCGCAGTCGGCGTTGAGGAGGAAGGCTGCGAACTCTTCACCGCCGAAGCGCGCGGCCACGTCACCGGCACGCAGCGCGTTCATGATGAGCGCGCCTATCTCTTCGAGCGTCTGACTTCCGACAAGGTGGCCGTGCGTGTCGTTGACCACCTTGAAGTGATCAATATCCATCATCAGCACGCAAAAAGGTCGCGACTCGGTCTGGGCGCGCGCGGACTCGCGCCGCAGCTCCGAGAAGAATGACTTGCTCGTCAAGAGCCCCGTCAACTCGTCGTGCGCGAGCAGGCGGTGAATCTGTCGCTGATACTCGCGGTCAATGTCATCGAGGAGTGCGAAGCGCAGAAGCTGCTCGCCGACCGTCACCTTGTCGCCGTCTTGCAGGTACGCTTCGTGGACGGGCTCGCCGTTGAGCAGAGTGCCGTTGGTCGAGCCGAGGTCTTGCAGGCGGTAGTGTGTCTCGCCGGAAGCGGGGTCGTGCTCGACGTTGATGCGCGCGTGGATGCGCGAGGCGCGTGCGTCGTTGACGCGCACGTCGGCTTCGAGCGCGCGCCCGAGCGTCACCTCGTCGCGCTCAAGCGGAATCGGCGCGGCCAGCAGTTCGCCGCGCAGGAAGACGAGCGCCGGGTGGCGCACGCGCGCGGCCGCACGCGAGCCTTGCGGCGAGCCGGAGGTGAAAGTTTTGTCGCCCGTGTCGTGGCTCATCTCGAAGGCAGGATTTCGAAGCGATGGACTAAGAGACTTAACTGGACTAAGGGACTTCGGGAGGAGCGCCTCCCCTCCATGCGCCGCATCTTAGCGCGCGCGCGCGCGGCGCGGCAACGTAAAATTTCCGCGCGCACGGTTTGACTTCCGTGCGGCAACGGCAAGTATGATTCATGCGCCCGGCCGCCGCGTACATACAAAGCTCTCTGTCCGGCATGGCGGCCCGGCGGGAAGGTGAAGATGGCGAGTCTCAGATCATTGACCCGGCTCTGGCTGCCGCGCGGCATCAAGGAACGCGTGCAGCAGGCGCTGCTCGGCTACCACTCATACGCTCCTTCGTTCGCGTCCGCGGGCGAGGACATGATCCTGCGCCACCTTCTCGGCTCGGACAAGATGAACGGCTTCTACGTTGACGTGGGCGCGTATCACCCGGTGCGCGCCTCGAACACATACTTCTTCTATCTGAACGGCTGGCGCGGCATCAACGTCGAGGCGCGTCCCGGTAGCCGCGCGCTCTTCGACCGCGTGCGGCCCGGAGACACGAACCTTGAGCTTGGCGTCTCGGACAAGCCGGGGCAGTTGACCTATTACTTCATCGGCGAGGACTCGACGATGAACAGCTTCTCGCGCGACTTCCTCGAACACCTCGACATGCTCGGCGAGGTGAAGCGCGAAATCGCGGTGCCCGTCCTCCCGCTCTCGGACGTGCTTGAGCGACACCTGCCCGCGGGTCAGGAGATAGACTTCATGAGCGTTGACGTGGAGGGGCACGACCTGAAGGCGCTTGAGTCGAACGACTGGGAGAGGTTCCGCCCGCGCTTCGTCGTCGTCGAGGACAAGGAGGTTGAGGCGGAACGCTCCGAGATCGTGCGCTTCATGCGCGGGCGCGGCTACGGCGTCTGCGCGCAGAACGTCATCATCCTCGACAAGGTCAACGAGTATTTCTTCATTGACAGGTCGCGCTGAAGTCGCGCGCGCTCGGACGCGCGCTGCGCCCCTTGCCGTGCGCGCCTTCTTGTCGCGCGAGCCGTGCCTCTCTTATAATCAACTTCAAACGAGGAGCATTTGAGTTTGAAAGAAGAAGCGACACTTGACTGCCCGTGGTCGAGGCAGACTTTGACGGTCGAGCGCGTGACCGAGGCGCGGCTGCCGACGGAGGTCGGCGAGTTCCGCATCGCCGGTTATCGCTCGAAGACAAGCGACGAGGAGTTCGTTGCGCTCTACAAGGGCGAGATGGACAGGGACGTGGCGACGCTTGCGCGCATCCACTCGCAGTGCTTGACGGGCGATGTCTTCGGCTCGACCAAGTGCGACTGCGGCCGACAACTCCATCGCGCGATGGAGTTGATCGAGCGCGAAGGGCGCGGCGCAATCGTCTACCAGCTACAGGAGGGGCGCGGCATCGGCATCATCAATAAGATTCGCGCCTACGCTTTGCAAGACGAGGGCGCGGATACGGTCGAGGCCAACGAGCGGCTCGGGCTCGCGGTTGACCTGCGCGAGTACAGGCAATGCGCCGAGGTACTCTTCGACCTCGGGCTCTGTCGCGTGCGGATGATGTCGAACAACCCTTTGAAGCTGCGCGCGATGGAGGAGGCGGGACTGAGAGTCGTCGAGCGTGTCGCGCTCGAAGTCGAGTCGGGCGAAGCCTCCATGCACTACCTCCGCACCAAGAAAGAGAAGATGGGCCACCTTCTCGACCACATCGAGTAAGTGGCATGACCTGCGCGGGCCCGCCCTTCACGCGGGCCGCGTCGTATTCAAATTTTCATATCTCTTTCCCCGTTTTTTGGATATGATGTTGGCTGCTTGCCCACCTCCTTTCTAAGAAATTAAAGAATTAGCGCCGTGCGCCGTGTGACTTTCGCCGCTCATCGCTTGTGGAATGAAGCTTGCACTTTCGTAAGTCACCGACTCGGTCAAAGAACGGGCGACTCCTCTTTAAGTTGAAAGCCGTTGAGTAGACCAGAGGCAGTCTAGTCCCGTCGGTGGTGCCGACAGTCCCATCCGGCCCGCTCCGTAATTCTAAAGTTAATACACGCGTAATTATTCCTGCGGGGTTCACATCGCGGAGCCCCGCAGGCGTTCCGACCAGTTCTGACTTCAACCCCGGAGGAACATATGAGAAAGCAGAACCTTTACGCGTCTCACGCCGCGCGAGTCCTGTGCGGCACGCTCGTCTGCCTGCTTACTTGCGCCACGGCGCTCGCACAGACGGGGCGCTCGACCGTGCGCGGCACCGTCAGAGACCAGCAGGGCAACGTCGTCACCGGCGCGACCGTGACGCTCACGAACGCCGACAAGAACTTCGTCCGCACACAGACGACCAACGATGAGGGCGGCTACACCTTCGCCGCAGTCCCGCCCGGCCCCTATCGCGTGGATGTCGAGGCGCGCGGCTTTAAGAAGGTGATGGTGGCGGACGTGCGTGCGCTGGTGGACACGCCCGTGGACGTGGACGTGCAGGTCGAGGCCGGGCTTGAGACCGAGACGGTCACTGTTACGGGCTCGACCGAAGCGCCGCTCAACACGACCGACGCCACGCTCGGCACGGCCTTCGAGAGTCGCCGCATCGAGGAGTTGCCCTTGAACGCGCGCAACGTCGTCGGTCTGCTTTCGCTCCAACCGGGCGTGACGCGCGCCGGCTACGTCAACGGCGGCCGCGCCGATCAGGCCAACGTCACGCTCGACGGCGTGGACAACAACGAGCAGCAGCGCGGCCTCGACGTTGTGACCGATGAGGCTTTCGCCAGCGTCCTGCGCTCGACGCCCGAGTCGCTGCAAGAGTTCCGCGTCATCACGACGAACCCGAACGCCGAGCAGGGTCGCTCGTCCGGCGCACAGGTCTCGCTCGTCACCAAGTCGGGCACGAACGAGTTTCACGGCTCGCTCTACGAGTTCCACCGTAACACCGTCACGACGGCCAACGACTTCTTCAACAACGCCGCCGGAAGCTACGGCCCCAACGACCTACCGGTGCAACTCGGGCTGAAGAAATCGGGCGACCCCATCGCCCCGCGCCCGCAGCTTTTGCGCAACGTCTTCGGCGGCTCGGTCGGCGGGCCTATGAAGAAGGACAAGGCGTTCTTCTTCTTCACCTACGAGGGCTTTCGCGAAGCATCGGAGACACCCGTGGTGCGCGAGGTGCCGCTCCCGACTCTCGGTCAAGGCATCGTCCGTTATCGCACGGCCAACGGGTCGAGCGACGCGGGCTGCCCGGCGGGCACGCCCTCGGGCGTCAACTGCCTGACCCCGGCCGAGATTAACGCGGCCTACACAGGCATCTACGGTGCGTCCCCCGGTCTCAACCCGGCGGCTCTCGCCGTACTGGCCGACGCGGCGCGGCGCTATCCCGTCAACGACGCGACCGTGGGCGACGGGCTCAACACGGGCGGGTTCCGCTTCAACGCCAAGACGCCCTCGCGGCTGAACACATACATCGCGCGCTTTGACTTCAACCTCACCGACCGCCAGACGCTCTTCGTGCGCGGCAACTACCAGCAGGACTCGGTGACGAAGAGCAACTACTTCGCGACCGACTGCTCGGACGCCGTCCAGTGCTTCCCCGACACCGAGCCGCTGACGATTTGGAACCACCCGCTCGGCATCGCCGCCGGTCACACGTGGACGATTAGCAGCACGCTCGTCAATCGCTTCACCTACGGCCTGACGCGCGCCGCCTTCAGCGACATCGGCGACCGGACGCTGCCGGGCGGCAACGGTAACTTCACCACCTTCCGCTTCATCTTCCGCCCGACCGGGTTCCGCGCGACGCTCTTCCGCACGACGCCCGTGCATAACTTCGTGGACGATATCTCTTGGATCAAGGGCGGCCACACGTTTCAGATGGGCGGCAACGTGCGCCTCATCACGAACAACCGCACGTCGTTCGCCAACGCCTTTGACGAGGCCATCATCAACCCTTCGTGGTACGACTTCTCGGGCGGAGTGCTCACGCGCGACTCTTACGGCACTAACGCCTCGCTCTTCCCGAGCGTGAGAGTGAGGAGCGACCTGCGCGATGCGCTGGCGGCCGTCATCGGACGCTTCTCGCAGTACTCGGCCAACCTCACTTATAACCCCACGGGCGAGTTAGCATCTTCGGGGACGCCGACCAAGCGCTCCTTCGCCACCGAAGAGTACGAGACATACCTCCAAGATTCATGGCGCGTCACCCCCTCACTGACGCTCACCTACGGCCTGCGCTGGTCAACCTCGACGCCCGTCTACGAGAAGCATGGCGTGCAGGTCTCGCCCGTGCAGAGCCTCGGCGCTTACTTCCAACAGCGCGTCGAGAGCGCGTTTCAAGGCGTGCCTTTCAACGACCCGATCACGGTTGACTTGTCGGGCAAGGCTAACAACCGGCCCGGTTACTACAAGCAGGACTGGAACAACTTCGCCCCTTCGATCTCGGCGGCGTGGTCGCCCGACTTCGGCGACAACTTCTTCGGCAGACTCGTCGGGCGCAACGGGCGCTCGGTTATACGCGGCGGCTTCCGTATGACCTACGACCGCATCGGCAGCCAGATTGCCGCCAACTTCGACCTCAACAACTCGCTCGGCTTCACGTCGAGCCAAACCATCGGTGCCAACACCTTCAACGTCAGCGACAGCCTCGCGCCGCTCTTCGCTGGCTTCAACCCGAACGTGCGCGCCTTCCCCGTCGCGCCGGGGACGATCACGCCCAACCTGACCTTCCCGTTGACGCTTCCCTCCGACGAGTCGCAGCGCATCGAGCAGTCGCTCGATGACACGCTGACCACGCCGTACAACTACAGCGCCAATCTCTCCTACGGGCGCGAGATGGGCAAGGGCTTCTCGTTCGAGGCTTCTTACGTCGGCCGCTTCGCGCACAACCTGCTGGCCTCGCGCGACATCATGCAGCTCAACAACATCCGCGACCCGAAGTCGGGGGTGACTTGGTACGAGGCCATCAACCAACTCATCAACCATCGTTACGCGTTGACTCCGATAGGGAATGTGCCGACGATACCGTTCTTCGAGAACCTCTTCCCCGGCGCGGCGCAGTTCCTCATCGGCGACCCATCGCTCACCAACACGCAGGCGATCTACACACTACTGGCGCGACCCGAAGTCGGCGGCTTCGACATCACCGACTACACGTTCATCCAGACCTTCCTCGACGACCAGCCGATCTCGCGCTTCAACAACACCTTCTTCCACCCGCAGTACGCCGCGCTCTCGGTCTTCTCGACTATCGCGCGGTCGAACTACAACGCGGCGCAGTTCAGCCTTCGCCATCGCTTCCGCAGTGACGTGGCCTTTGACTTGAACTACACCTACTCGCACTCGTTCGACACGGCGTCAGGGCTTCAGTCGTCGGGCGCATACGCGTCGGCGTTCATCGTCAACGCGCTCTTCCCCGACCAGAACTACGCCAGTTCGGACTTCGACGTGCGCCACGTCGTCAACGCCAACTGGCTCGTTGCGCTGCCTTTGGGCCGGGGCCGCTGGCTCGGCCACGACATGAACGGACTAGCCAACGCTGCCCTCGGCGGCTGGCAAGTCACCGGCATCTTCCGATGGAACTCGGGGCTGCCGACGGGCGAGCCGTTCCAAGCCGACCGTTGGGCGACGAACTGGAACGTGCAGTCGAACATGGTGAGGGTCTGCGCGGCCAACTCGTCGCCGACGCGCACGGGCGCTCCCAACCTCTTCGGCGACCCGGCGGCGGTCTTCCGCTGCTTCCGCGAGCCGAGAGCGGGCGAGGTGGGCGACCGCAACATCTTGCGTGGCGAAGGCTACGCCTCGCTTGATATGGGGCTGTCGAAGAACTTCAATCTGCCGTGGGAAGGGCAGAACCTCCAGTTCCGTTGGGAGGTCTTCAACGTCACCAACACGCAGCGCTTCGCCAACGCCAGCCTTCAGGGCTTCGGGCTGCCGGTAGACCCGTTCCTCCCCGACCCGGACACGGGCCAGCCGCTCTCGCCGCCCTCGGACTTCGGCAAGTACACGGCCACGCAGACCCCGCTCAACGAGCCGCGCGCGGGCCGCGTCATGCAGTTCGCACTGCGCTACCGGTTCTAAGCACAGTCGCTGCACTTCGCCGACTCGCACCATGAGCGCGGGCCGGGGCCGAAGCCCCGGCCCGCTTTTTTTAAGAAGACGAATGCCGCGCGGCGGACGAAAGGCGGCGCGACTCTCATCACTCGCCATTCCTCATTCACAACTTCTTTTGCTAGACTCAGCGTCGTGAGCGAGCGCATCTACCGCGACCCTGTACACAACATCATCCGCCTGCGCACCGACACCGCGGAGGGGCGGCTGATGGTGCGCCTCGTTGATTCCTTCGAGTGCCAGCGCTTGCGGCGCATCAAGCAGCTTGGGCTCGCGCTCTTCACCTATCAGGGCGCGGAGCACTCGCGCTTCGCGCACTCTTTAGGCGCGCTCCATTTGATGACGCGCGTGCTCGACCGTCTCTCCGAGCGTTACCGCATCTCGGACGAAGCGCGTGCGTCGGCGCGCGCCGCCGCGTTGCTGCACGACATAGGGCACGGCCCTTTCTCGCACGTGATGGAGAAGGTCTTGAACTTTCATCACGAAGAGTGGACGCGCCGCGCTGTCCTCAGCACGGAAACAGAGGTCGGGCAAATCCTCGGCGACTACTCGCCGGAGCTTCCTACCGCCGTGGCCTCTATCATCGAGGGAACTTTCCAGCCCGCCTTTCTCGCGCAGCTTGTCTCGTCGCAACTCGACGTTGACCGGATGGACTATCTTCTGCGCGACTCTTTGATGACGGGAGCGAAGTACGGCAACTACGACCTTGAATGGATCGTCAACGCCATCGAGGTTGACGAAGCCAACGACCGCATCTACGTCTCGGCGCGCGGCCTCTACGCCGTCGAGGAGTATTTGCAGGCGCGCTACTACATGTTTCGTCAGGTCTACTTTCATCGCACGCTGCGCTCGGCCGAAGCCGTGCTGCGCTCGGCCTTGCGACGCGCGCTCGAACTCATCGCGGCGGGCGAGCACGTCTGGTGCGCGCCCGACACCGCCTTCGAGAAGGTCTTGAAGCGCGTGCCGCTCACGCTCACAGACCATCTTGAACTTGATGACGCCGAGTTGACCTTTCACGTCAAGCAGTGGCAGAGGGCCGAAGACCCGATCCTGCGCGACCTCAGCCACCGCTTCGTCGGCCGCCGTCTGTTCAAGGCCATTGACCTCGACATGCCCGACGCCGAGCGCGCCGACTTCCTCTCGGCCGCTCGCCGAGCGGTCGAGAGCAGGGGCTTTGACCCCACCTACTACTTCATCGAAGACCACGCGGGCGACGTGCCCTACTACTCTTACTACACGGCCGAAGGAGCCGAGCCCAAGTCGCTCATCTACGTCGAGGACGGCTACGCGCGGCCGCGCGTGCGCGAGATCAGCGAAGTGAGCGAAGCCGTCCGCGGGCTTCGCGGCTATCGCCTCGACCGCGTCTGCTTCCCGCCCGAGGCCAAGGACGAGGTCTACTCGCTCTACCACCGCGGGCCGAGCGCAGGCGCGGCGTTCAACTGACGGAAGCGATGAAGTGATGAATGATGGAAGCTGAATGATGAACCGAGGGCCAAGCCGTCTTTCAGTTCATCGTTCAGCTTTCAGTTCATCACTCGCTTTTCTTATGCCGGACATGCTCGTCAACCTTTTGCGACTGCCTCCGCTCGACGCGGCGTTGGACGAGTTGCGTAGCGCGGGCGTCGTGGTGCGACGCGCGCAAGCGTGGGAGTTGACGCAGGTGCGCGAGTTCGTCGCGCATCATTTCAGCGGAGCTTGGGCGGACGAGATTTCAGTCGGGTTCTCGCATCAACCCGTCACGGTCTTTGTTGCGCTGCGCGAGGGAAGGCTCGCGGGCTTTGCCGCGTATGAATGTACGCGTAAGAATTTCTTCGGCCCGACGGGCGTGGTCGAGCGCGAGCGCGGGCGCGGGCTAGGGCGGGCGCTGCTGCTTGCGTCGCTCCGGGGCTTGCGCGAGTTGGGTTACGCTTACGCCATTATCGGCGGCGTTGGGCCCGCCGAGTTCTACGAGCGCGCGGTCGGCGCGCGCCTCATCCCCGACAGCACGCCCGGCATCTACGCCGACCCGATACGCCGCGACGCTGAACGACAGTCATGACGCCGAACGACAGTAAGGATTAACCCGTCGAGCATGACGTTGCGTCTTACTCTCAACATCATCTTCTTCATCGTCATGCTTGCGGCGACGGCCTCTCAGGTGCGGGTCGCCATCGCAGGGACTAGCAACTCCGCGACGCACCGTCAGCAACACACGACCATTCGCATCGCCGTGCTCGACATGGGCAGGACTGCGACGGGCGAGCGCGTGACGGAGCGTCTATCGAAGCTGCTCCCGGCTTCGGGCGCGGCGCTCGCGTTGCTCGACCGGGGGATGAGCGGAGCGGCGGCGCGCGGCGTCGGCTACGCGGGTTCGCTCAACATGACGCTCGTTGATGCGCGCTCGCTCGGCGCGGCCGTGGGCTGTGACTTCTATCTTACGGGCGACGCGCAGACCATACGCCGCTCATCTTCGGCGCGCCCCATCTACTTCGAGTCGTATGCATCGGTCTTCATCGTCAGCGCACGCACGGGGCAGCTCGTTCTTTGGGAGCGCCCTTCAGCCGAAGCCGATACCGCTGACAAGGCCGAAAGCTCTCTGCTCGCCGTGCTCGACTCGGGCGCGGTTGCGCGATACGCCGCCGCGCTCCTCGACACGGCCGCGCGCGAGGAGCGCGAACGCTTCGGAGCGTCGGACGCCGATGAGCCCGTGTCGGTCATAGACCTCTCGACCGACGAGAGTGTGAACACGCACGGCGACTTGCGCGAGCCCGCGCCGTACAGGCGGCTGCGCCCTGAATACACGGACGCGGCGTCGCGCGCGGAGGCCGAGGCGACCGTGGACGCTCTGGTCGAGATAGGCGCGGACGGCGAGGTCGGGCGCGTGAGCATCGTGCGCTGGGCCGGGTTCGGCCTCGATGAAGAGGTCGTCTCGACCATTCGCCGGATGCACTTTCGGCCCGCCGCGCGTGATGGCGAGCCGGTCGCCGTGCGCGTGCTCCTGCGGTACAATTTCCGACGCCCGCCGAAGAACTGAGTGATGAAGAATCGAACGAGTACAAAGTTAATGCGAATCGTGCTCGCGCTCTGCGCCGCGTCGTGCCTGCTCGTGCCCACGGCGGGCACGGCTCGCGTCGTCGATACGGCGCGCGGGGAATACGCGGCGACGCGCGAGGGACGACTGCGCATCTTCGACGAAGTCTGGGAGCAGGTGAGCGAGCGATACTTCGACCCCGAGTTTCACGGCGTTGATTGGCAGGAGATGAGGCGAAGCTTGCGACCGCGCGCGGCCGATGCGCGTGACGAGGCCGAGTTGTACGCACTGCTGCGCCGCATGCTCGGACACTTGCGCGACCCGCACACGCGCGTCTATGCGCCGGGCGAGAGCATTGACTGGCGCGTGCAGCGTTACGTCTCGGTCGGCATCGCGGTGCGTGAGTTGCGCGAACAGGTGGTCGTTACGGACGTAGAGCGCGACTCGGAGGCGAAGCATGCGGGCTTGCGCGCGGGCGATGCGATTTTGAAGATTGAAGCCGAGCCGGTTGCATTGCTCCTCGCGCGAAGACTCGCTGAGCAGGGCGCGGACAATTCTTCGTCGGCACGACTCGCCGCCGTGGCTCATATCTTCGAGGGCGCGCGCGACACGACCGTCACGTTGACCTTCGCGCACGCGGGCGACGGGCGCGAGCGCATCGCCGCCCTCACGCGCGAGCCGCGCACGCGCATGCCTTCGTTCGAGACGCGCGGCGCGGGACGCGGCGGCGTGCGCCTTGTGCGCTTCAACATCTTCACGCCCGAGGTCGCCGCGCAGTTCGCGCGCTCGCTCGGCGACGAGTTGAAGGGTGCGCGCTCGCTCGTCATAGACCTGCGCGACAACGGCGGCGGCGAGGCCGAGTCAATGGCCGACCTCGCCTCGACGCTCCTGCCCGCGGGACTGAGCCTCGGCCGCTTCACCGACCGCGAGGGCGCAGTCCGCCTTGAGCCGTTCACGCGCGCCGCGCTCTTCTCTTCCGCCGACTCATTCAAACGCTTTAGCGGCCCCGTAGTCCTTCTGACGAATGCGCGGACGGCGAGCGCGGCCGAAGTCTTCGCCGCTTCGTTGCGCGAGACGAACCGCGCGACGGTCATCGGCGAAGCGACCTGCGGCTGCGTCCTCGGCATACGACGACGCTACACGCTCCCCGACGGCGGCATCCTCGACGTGAGCGAGATGGACTATCACACGGCGCGCGGCACACGTCTCGAAGGCACGGGACTGCGCCCCGACGTGATGGTCGAGCCTACACGCGAAGACCTCCGCCGACGCCGCGACCGCGCGCTTGAGCGTGCCCTTGAAATTTTGAAGGACGTGAAACCGGCGACCCGACCTTAGCAGCCCGACCTTTAAGGCAACCGCCACAGTGGCATGCAATAGGCTGCGACCTGCAAGTGCAAGGGGCTGATGCCTTCATCTTAGCCGCTGGACTCACGATTTGAGCGACTCCGGTCGCGACCGGAGTCGCTCAAGTTTGAATCCTAGTCGCTCAAGTTTGAGTTTTAGTCGCTCAGGCTTGAACTTTAGTCGCTCGACTTTGAATCTGAGTCGCTCAGGTTTGAACTTGAGCGACTAAAGTTCAAGCCTGAACGACTAAAATCGCGAGTGAAGTCGTTAGGATTAAGGTTTGAGCGAGTAAACTTTAAAGGAGAGTCACTAAGATTGAGACTCGAACGATTAGACTCCGAGCCTTAGTCGCTCAAGTTCAAACTTGAGCGACTAAGGCTCGGAGTCTAGTCGCTGAGATTCGGGCTTAAGCGACTTAAGGTCAAGGCGAGAGTCCTTGACGTTGCTCGTCAGGCCGCGGTGCCGCAGTTGCCGCAGAACTTGGCTCCGGCGGGGAGCGGGTTGTTGCAGGTCTTGCAGGTCTTTGGCTCCATAGACTGGCCGCAGTTGTTGCAGAACTTCGCGCCCGCCTGCACCTGCGCCTGACAGTGCGGGCATTGGACTGTGGCCTCCTGCTGGACTTGAGTGTTGGCACCGCAGTTCTGGCAGAACTTCGCGCCCGCCTGATTGGGCGTGCCGCACTTCGGGCAGGGCACGGTCTGCGTCGCCGCCGCACCGCCGCCTTGCTGCCCGCCCTGCTGTGGCCCCTGCCCCTGCCCGCCGCCCATCGCGTTCGCCATCATCTGCCCGTAGCCGAAGCCCATGCCGAGACCCATGCCGGTGCCCGCCGCACCGCCCGGCTGCTTCGCCGCGTCGGGCATCGCCTCGGCCGCCTTGTAGCGCATGTACTTGTCCATGTCGCCAAGCGCCGACATCGAGGCGCGCTCGTCAATCTTCTTCTGCACCTCTTCGGGCGGCGTGATGGCAGAGATGAGCATGTCAACCAGCTCAAGCCCCTGCTTGCCGAAGTCTTCGGCGACGCGTGCCTTGACGCCCGCCGCCAACTCGTCGTAGTAGGCGGGCAGGTCGAAGACCGTCTTCAAATTCTCGCCGAGCAGATCGTTCAAACGCGAGACGACGATGTCGCGCAGATACTCGCCTAAGCTTTGCGTCGAGACGAGCCCGCGCGTGCCGACGATGGAGGCGACGAAGAGTTGTGGGTCTGCGACGCGGAAGGAATATTTTCCGAACGCGCGCAGACGCACCATGTACAGCTCCGAGTCGCGAAATGGAATCGGCTCCTTCGTGCCCCACTTCATGTCCTGAAAGGTTTGGCGCGAGACGAAGACCACGGACGCCTGAAAGGGCGACGTGCCGCCGAACGGAAGCGAGAGCAGCGTCGTCAGCAGCGGCACGTTTAATGTCGTCAGCGTGTGGCGGCCCGGCCCGAACGTGTCGAGCGCCTTGCCGTCGCGGAAGAAGACCGCCGACTGATTCTCTTGCACGATGAGCTGCGCGCCCGCTTTGATATCGGCCGAGCCCTGCGGCGGGAACCGCGAGACTATCTGCTGCCCCGTCTGGTCGAAAAACTGTATGACTTCGATTGCCATATGGCCGCCTCTCCTTCTCAAGTAAGAAGAGGTCAAAGGTCAGTAGAAGACAACCTGCTTTCTACCGACCTTCGACCTTTCTCTTCCTTTTGTCTTATTCATCTACTTTTGCAGCTTGATGTCGCCATTGACCACTTTGAGTGTGAGCGGAGCGCCGCCGCCGCCGAACTGCGTGTCGAGTTTGTGTCCCGCCACGCGCTTCTCGGCCTTGACGCCGAACGAGTCGTCAACCTTAACGTCACCGTTCGTCGAGGCGGCATGCACATCGGCCTCCGGCTCGCCGCCGAACGAGACTTCGACATCGCCGTTGACGACGGAGAACTCCTGCGCCTCTTCGTGCTGACCCGTGTAGCTGACGCTCGTCTTGCCGTTGACGAGCCTGCTGCGCACCGCGCCGCTCGCCGCAACCGAGATGTTGCCGTTCGTCAGATTCAAAGAGACCGCGCCGTCAAAGTCGTTGACCTTCACGTCTCCCCTGTCGGCGGATAGTTCGAGCTTGTGCAGGTTGCGCGGCAAGCTTATCTCATAAGAGACGCTCACCGCGCCATTCAACGCAGGTGCGGTCAGGAGCGTGAGCCCTTCGTCGGTCTTCGATGCCAGCACGGGCGAGGCGCTACGCTCCTGCGGGCTCCCGCCGTGCTTGATTATCTTCACTACGGTCTGGTCGCCGTCACCGCCCTTGACGGTAATGCTCCCGTTGACCGCGTGGACGGCGAGCACCGAGTCGGCGTCGAGGTCATAAGTCTCGGTCAGCACCGTGTCGGTGCCCCAGACCGTCGCGCCCGACTCGTCCAAAGGCAGAGGCACACCCTTCAGAGCCTCTTTGATGCGGTCGCCGAGGTCGGCAGGCACGGGCGGCACGACGGGCACCTCCGGTACTCCGTTCGCACCGTTTGAAATCTTCTTGATGATCATCGTGCGGTGCGTCGCGCGCCACCAAAGGAAGGCCCCGGCGGAAGCCAGCGCCGCGCCGAACACGAAGAAGGCGAGGAGCGCCGCAATCCATACGCCGCGTCGTCGCCTGCGCACGGGCGGCTCGATTGCGAGCGGCTGCGAGCCGAACGGCTGGCCGACGAGCGGCGAGGTCTGTTGGAAATTCGCGGGCGGGTAATAAGCGGTCGGTTGTTGGACGCCGACAGAACCCGTCTCGCCGCGCACAGGCGAAGTGCCGACCGCCGCAGCACCCTGCGCTGGTTGTGCCGCTTGCGGGAAGAGTTGCGTCGGCGCTTCACCGCCATTCGACGACGCGCGCACGGGCGCACCGCACCTTCGGCAGAACTGCTGCCCCTCGAACAACTCCGCGCCGCAGTTTGAACAAAGCTCATTCATCATTTAGCTATTGAACAAAGGGTCGTGTCTCAAAAGAGATGCTGCGATGAAAAACAGACTCGGACAAGCTAATCTTCGAGTTGATGTGCTACGAAGAGGTCACCTGTCCGAGATGTTCATCGCTGAACGTGAAAAAGAATGGCAT
>JAVXWN010000150.1:0-22439 GCA_032230645.1 Acidobacteriota bacterium
GGTTGGTGCGGTCGAGGTCGGTCTGCACCTGCGAGAGCTGTTGGTTCTGGCGGTCGATCACCTCGCGGCTGCTGCGTAGCTCGCGCGAGAGTGCGTTGCCGAGGTAGAGCACGCCGCCGACAAGAACGACCGCAATGAAGAGAGCGACGATCTTCGTGCTCCAATTGATCTCGCGCAGAAGCTCGCGCGTGAACTCGCGCAGGAAGACCTTCGCATCGTCGCGGCGCGCGGTGGCCGCAGCCTCAATCGCTGCCTGCTCGATGAAGGGCGCGACGCTGGCGCGGCGGTTGGCCGTGACCGCCGGGAGGTTGCCGACGGGAAAGAATTGCATCGCGACGTTGAACGCGCCGAAGCGCAACTCGTCGCCGTCGTCAATCTTCGCGCCGCGCGAGAGCGGTCGTCCGTTGAGTGTGATGCCAATCTCGGGGTCGAACTCGCTGACGCGGAAGTGCCCGTTGTTGCGCGCGAGTTCAAGCATGACGCTTGAGTCGGTGAGAAGGTCTGAGCCGAGTCGGATGTGACAGCCCTCGCCCGGCCCGATGAGGACGCGCTCCTGCGAAAGCACCTCGGTGTGCTTCTCGACTCCGTTGGTGATGTGGACGACCAGACCGCCTGCCATAGCGCCGCGAACCGCCCCCCGTGAATCCGGCCCGAAGACTAAAGTGTGGCGACCTCCCGGCGACCGTCATCCGAAGACTGCCGACGGCCCGGCGGTTCGCCACCAATGCGGATTTTATATTACATTCTTCGCGCGGGCAAAGATTCCGGGCCGCAAAGAATCCAGTTTCCCGTACAGGGTTTCGGTAAGGTGGATGAAAGCGTCGCGTCAGGCAGTTAATTCTATTGATGGCGGGCTTTTCGGAGAAACCTCGCAGGCGCGGGGCTCGTAACAGGGACGACCGGCCACAGCCCGCAACGGCTTACTCTCACAAGTCACGACTCGTGCGGCGTCGTGGGCCGGTCTGAAACGCGTACAACAATCCTTCCGGGGGCGGGCATCAAAGCACGCGCGGATAATTCTCATGCGCCGCGCGCTTGCGCGGCCCGACCTTGTGGAATTTAGAGGAGCTTCAGAGATGCTTCGACGAACGACAGTCTTTCTACTTCTGTGCGCGCTCGCTACCGCCATCGGCGTAGCGCGGCAAACGGGCGCGCAGACGCGCGTGCCGCCCATCAACTTCAAGGAGCGCACGCTCCCGAACGGCCTCGTGGTCTACAGCGCGCAGGAGCGTTCGAGCCCGACCGTTGCCATACAGGTCTGGTACAAAGTCGGCTCGAAGGACGACCCCAACAGCCGGAGCGGCTTCGCACATCTCTTTGAGCATCTCATGTTCAAGTCGTCGAAGAACCTCCGCGACGAGCAGATGGATCGACTCACGGAGGACGTGGGCGGTTGGAACAACGCCTCGACTTCGGACGATGTGACGAACTACTACGAGGTCGTGCCGTCGAACTATCTTGAGTCGCTACTGTGGGCCGAGGCCGACCGCATGAGCACGCTCAACGTCAACGACAAGAACTTTCACAGCGAACGCGACGTGGTCAAAGAGGAGTTCAACACGAGCGTGCTCGCGCCGCCCTACGGTCGTCTCTTCTACGCGATTGACAAGGACTCGTTCACGACGCATCCCTATCATCGCCCGACCATCGGCAGCAAGGAAGACCTCGACGCTTCGACGCTCGAAGACGTGCGTGCCTTCCACTCGACCTTCTATCGTCCCGACAACGCGGTGCTCATCGTCG
This sequence comes from Acidobacteriota bacterium, assembly GCA_032230645.1. Taxonomy (GTDB): domain Bacteria; phylum Acidobacteriota; class Blastocatellia; order Pyrinomonadales; family Pyrinomonadaceae; genus QHXN01. The sequence goes on from JAVXWN010000150.1 coordinate 1,744, forward strand.
TCGGCGACTTCGAGCAGCAGCAACTCGACGCTTGGGTGGACAAGTATTTCAGCAAGGTCGCGCGCCCCTCGTCTTCGATACCGCGCGTGATGGTGAAAGAGCCTGCGCGCGCCGCCGAGCGTCGCTTCGACGAGACGGGGCCGAACGTGCCGCTGCCCGCCGTGGCGATCAGCTACATCGCGCCGCCCGTGTCGAGTCCCGATGCGGACGCGTTGCGCGTCGCCGAATCGATCCTCGGGAATGGCGAGTCGTCGCGGCTCTATCAATCGCTCGTCTACACACAGCAGATCGCGCAGGAGGCTTTCGCCAACGCCGATCTCAGGCAAGACCCGGGCATCTTCGTCCTCGGCGCAATACTCGCGAGCGACAAGAAGCCCGCTGACGCCGAGCACGCGCTGCTCGTTGAGTTGAAGCGCATACAGGATGAGCCCGTGACGAAGGCCGAGCTTGATAAGGCCGTCAACCAACTCGTCGCAAGCGCGCTGCGCGACCGCGAGACCAACAGCGGTAAGGCGTTCGCCATCGGCCGCGCGGCCGTGCTCGTCGGCGACGCGCGCCGCGTCAACACGGACATCGAGCGGCTTCAGGCCGTCACGGCCGCCGACGTGCAGCGCGTGATGAAGAAATACTTTACCGACTCGAACCGCGTCGTCATCACCTACACGGCCGGGCCGCAGACGCAGGGAACGGCGGGCGCGGGGATGAGCGCGCAGAAAGGGGAGGGAAGCCGATGAGAACCACGCTGAGAGAGATTCGCTTCGCGTCGCTCGTCGGCGTCGCTCTCCTTTTCGTTGCTTCTATCTTCGCGGTCTTTGCAAACACCGCGAACGCACAGACCGGCGCTTCCGCCGCGACTCCGCAAGAGACGCCGCCTCCTCCGGCCGCGCCTCGCTCGGTCAACGTGCCCCGGCCGGTAGAGCGCACTTTGAAGAACGGGCTACGCGTCATCGTCATCGAGAATCACGAGACGCCGCTCGTCGGCGCGCAATTGCTTATCAAGAACGGCGGCGAAGTTGACCCGCAGAATTTAAGCGGCGTCGCCGATATGACGGCTGAACTTCTGACGAAGGGAACGAAGACGCGCACCGCGCCACAGATCGCGCAGGAGATCGAGGCGCTCGGCGGTGTCCTCAGCACGGGCGCGGGCTGGGACGCGTCGCGCGCGACCGTCAACGTCATCTCGTCAAAGACCGAGCCCGCGTTTGCCATCCTCGCCGACGTGGTGCGCAACCCCGTCTTCAAAGACGAAGAGATTGAGCGGCTGCGCCAGCAGTACCAGGACTCTTTGAGCGTCGGGATGAACAGTCCCGGCACGCTCGCCTCGTGGGTCGCATCGCGCGTCGTCTTCGGCGGGAGCCCTTACGGCCATCCGGTCTCGGGCACGACCGAGTCCATCACCAACATCAAGCGCGATCAAGTGGTCGCGCTCCACTCGACCTACTATCGCCCCGACAACGCCATCCTCGTCATCGGCGGAGACATCAAGGCGGCTGATGCTTTCGCGCTCTCCGATAAATTATTCGGCGACTGGGCACGGCCTTCCGCGCCGCTTCCGGCGACGCGGAAGAACGCCGAGGCCGAGTCGGCCGGACAGGGCAAGCAGCGCATCGTAGTCATTGACATGCCCGGAGCGGGGCAGGCCGCCGTCCTGTTCGCTCGTCGCGGCATCGCGCGCACAGACCCCGACTTCTACACGGGCGTCGTCGCCAACTCGGTGCTCTCGGGTTACTCGGGCCGCTTGAATCAGGAGATACGCATCAAACGCGGACTGAGCTACGGCGCGCGCGCCTCGCTCGACACACGGCGCGATGTGGGGCCGTTCGTCGCTTCGGCGCAGACGAAGAATCAGTCGGGCGCGGAGGTGGCTTCGCTGCTGATGGGCGAGATGACGCGGCTGTCGTCCGAGGCGGTGGCGGACACGGAACTAATTCCGCGCAAGGCCGTCGTCATCGGCAACTTCGGGCGCTCGCTTGAGACGACCGAGGGGCTTGTCGCACAGGTCGCGTCGCTTGCGCTCTACGGTCTTGGCCTCGACGAGATCAATCGCTATATCGCGAGCGTGCAGTCGGTGACGCCCGCGCAGATACAGAAGTTCGCGGGCTCGCGGCTCGGTGCCAAAGACGCGAACATCATCATCGTCGGCGACGCCAAGGACTTCATCGAGCCGCTGCGCAAGCAGTTCCCCGATATCGAAGTCATCAAGCGCGACGACCTTGACCTCAATTCGGGGACGCTCCACAAGGCCGCGAGCGGCGCGGTGAAGCAATAGACGTTCGCAGATGCCGGGAGCGCGAGCACACTAGCCCGCGCTCCCGGCTTTGGTACAAGGTCTCCGTATGACGAGCAAGCGCGTTTTAATCTTAGCCCTCCTGTCACTCCTCGCAGCACACGTACACGCAAGCGTCGTAGCGCAGGACGAGCCGTCGAACGCGTCGGCCGTTGATTCGGCTACGGTCGCGCGAAAGCTTTCGAGCCGGAACCCGGTCGAGCGACGCGAGGCCGCCGAAGAGCTTGCGCGGCTGGTGGCCACCGAGCATCGCCGTCTCGTTGAAGGCTACCGCGCGCAGGAGAAGGATACTCGCGTGCGTCTCGCGCTCGACTGGGCGCTCTACCGGATGGGGAAGAACGAGAGCCTCTTCCCGCTCGTGCGCGCGCTCGATGAGAAGAAGCAGGCCGAACAGTCGGTCGCATATCTCAAACAGCTCGAAGGCCCCGGCCCGCTCTACATCTTTCTCGAACGCGTTAACGGCAACACGCGCATACGACTCCTCGAAGTGCTTGCCGTGGTTGGCGACCACGACACGCTGGAAAGAATCAAACCCTTCACCGAATCGCTCGACCCCGGCATCGCCGACGCCGCGAAGTTCGCCGAGCGCGAGATAAATATTCGCATCGAAGAGACTCCCACCGCCGAGCCCAAGCGACAGCGCAAGACCGGAAACGCCGACACCGAACCGCCGCGAGAGTTCTAAAAAACAGAAGTCGAACGCCGCTGCCGCCTCTCCCGGTGTTGACAACTCTTCGTCAAAGCCGCCTCGCTTTGACATCCGACGCCCTTATGTTTTACTTGCGGCGGCATGCATCGCAACCTCCGCTCGTTTCTCGAACTGCTCCGGCGTGAGGGAGACCTCTTAGAAGTCGGGGCGGAAGTTGACCCCAACCTCGAACTCGCGGAGGTTCACCGTCGCGTCATCGAGCGAGGCGGCCCTGCGCTTCTCTTCACGAACGTCAAAGCGAGTCGGTATCCCGTCGTCACCAACCTCTTCGGGACTGAGCGGCGCATCGAGCAGGCGTTCGGCCCCAAACCCGAATCGCTCGTCCGCCGCGCCGTACACGTCGCCGAATCGCTGCTTCCGCCGAAGCCCGCCGCGCTCTGGCAGCAACGCTCGCTCGCGCTCGAAGCTCTGAAACTCGGCACGCGCCGTGTTCGTCGCGCGCCCGTCGCCGAAGTCATGGACAGACCGGCGCGGCTCGAAGAGTTGCCGGTGCTTACGACTTGGCAGGAGGACGGCGGGCCCTTCTTCACTCTGCCGCTCGTCTACACCGAGCACCCCGTGACGCACAAGCACAACCTCGGCATGTACCGCATGCAACGATTCGACGCGCGCACGACCGGCATGCACTGGCAGATACATAAGGGCGGCGGCTTCCACTATCACGAGGCCGAAGCCGCGAACCAATCTCTCCCTGTCACGATGTTTCTCGGCGGCCCGCCCGCGCTGATACTTTCGGCCATCGCGCCGCTACCCGAAGACGTGCCCGAGCTAGTTCTCGCCTCCGTCCTCGCGGGCGAAAAAATCCGCGTCGCTGACTCTCCCTTAGAAGACCACCCGCATCGCCTCGTCGCCGAAGCTGAGTTCGCGCTCGCAGGTCGCGTGCCGCCGCGCGAGCGCAGAGCCGAAGGCCCGTTCGGCGACCACTACGGCTACTACTCCTTGCAACACGACTATCCTGTCTTCAACGTCGAGGCCGTCTTCCATCGCAAGGATGCAATCTATCCCGCGACCGTCGTAGGTAAGCCGCGTCAGGAAGATTTCTACATCGGCGACTATCTGCAAAAGCTACTCTCGCCGCTCTTCCCACTCGTGATGCCGAGCGTGCGCGATCTCTGGACGTATGGCGAGACGGGCTTTCACTCGCTCGCCGCCGCGGTCGTGCGCGAGCGTTACGCGCGCGAGGCTTTGGTATCGGCCTTTCGCATCCTCGGTGAAGGTCAACTCTCGCTCACGAAATTTCTCATCCTCACCGACACCCCGCAGGACTTGCGTGACTTCCCACGTCTGCTCGCGCACGTGCTCGCACGCTTCCGTCCCGAGGCAGACCTCTTCATCTTCTCGAACCTCTCGATGGACACGCTCGACTACACCTCGGGCACGATCAACCGTGGGAGCAAGGCCGTGCTGCTTGGCTTAGGGGACGCGGTTCGCGAACTCCCTCGCGAGTTCAGCGGCGCGCTTCCCTCGGGCGTCACACGCGCCGAAGTCTTCTGCCCCGGCTGTCTCGTCGTACAGGGTTCGACTTTCGAGGAGGAGCCCGAACAGGCGGCGCGACTCGCGCGTGAAGAAGCGTTGCGCGACTGGCCCCTCGTCGTCATGCACGACGATGCGGGCGTGGCGCGTTCCGCCTCGGACTTTCTCTGGGCCACGTGGACGCGCTTCGAGCCCGCCTCGGACATTCACGCCGCGGCGACGACCGTGCGCCGCAGCCACATCTCTTACACCGCGCCCCTCGTCATCGACGCGCGGATGAAGCCGGGTTATCCCGACGAGCTTGTCGCACGTCCCGACGTAGCCGAACTCGTCACGCGCCGCTGGCACGAATACTTCCCGAGAGGTATGGCACACGATGACCGTTGAGAGCGTGCGACAAGAGACGACCTGTTGCGTCGTGGGCGGCGGGCCTGCGGGCGTGATGCTGTCGCTGTTGCTCGCGCGAAAAGGTGTGGCCGTCACACTGCTCGAAGCGCACGATGATTTTGACCGCGACTTTCGCGGCGACACGCTCCACCCATCGGTGCTTGAGTTGTTGGATGAGTTAGGGCTCGCAGAGAGGCTGCACGAATTTCCCCACGCGAAAATTCACACAGGGGCTTTGATGATGACGCAAGGCCCCGTCACACTCGCAGACTTTCGCCGCCTCAAGACTCGCTTTCCCTACATCATGATGCTTCCGCAGAAAGATTTCCTCGCCTTCATCGTCGGAGAAGCGAAGCGATATCCGAGCTTTCGTCTGTTGATGGGCGCGCGGGTCGAAGCGTTGATTGAAGAGGGCGGTGTCGTGCGCGGAGTCCGTTGCGAAGGCCCGGACGGCCCGGTGGAGTTACGCGCGGAGTTGACGGTGGGAGCGGACGGGCGCGGCTCGCGCCTGCGTCACCTCGGGCATTTCGAGCAGGTCAAGACCTCGCCGCCGATGGACATTCTCTGGTTCCGCGTGCCGCGACATGCCGAAGACCCCGACGGCGGACTCGCTTTCTTCGGCGGCGGGCACATGCTCGTCATGCTCAATCGCGGCGAGCAGTGGCAGGCCGCTTACGTCATCCTCAAGGGTAGCTCAAGTCAGGTGCGCGCCGCCGGGCTCGACGCGTTGCGAAAAAGTCTCGCCGATGTCGTACCGCAGTACGCCGCTCGCTTCGAGCATCTAGAGGACTGGAAACAGGTCTCGATGCTCTCGGTCGAGTCGAGCCGCGTCACGCGCTGGTTCAAACCGGGACTGCTTCTCATCGGCGATGCCGCGCACGTCATGTCGCCTGTTGGCGGCGTCGGCATCAACTACGCGATACAGGACGGCGTGGTCGCAGCCAACGTGCTCGCCGAACCGCTCGGCTCGGGCACGCTTAAGACCGAAGACCTACGCGAAGTGCAACGCCAACGCGAATGGCCTACGCGACTCATACAGTCGGTTCAGACTCGCATCCAGAAACGCGTCATCGCAGCCGCGCTCGACCCGCGCAACACTTTCAAAGTCCCGTTCGCCTTCCGCCTATTGCTGCGCATACCCATCCTGCGCGACCTACCGGCGCGCGTCATCGGCTTCGGTTTTAAGAGAGTACACGTGAAGCTTTGAACGCTCAGGCGGGAAGTCGGAGAGTGAAGAGTGCGCCGCCGTTGGAAGAGTTCGAGGCGGAGAGCGTGCCGCCGTGGTCTGTGGCGACGCGGTGCGCAAGCGCGAGGCCGACGCCGTGTCCCTTCGACTTGGTCGTGAAGAAGGGGATGAAGATTCTTTGCAAGTCCTCGGCGGCGATGCCCGTGCCCGTGTCCTCGATTTCAAGCTTGACCCACTTGGCGCTCGCTTCGTCGCTCTCGATTGAGCCACGGACGGCGACGCGCCGTTCGGAGTCGTCTTCGGGAATCGCTTCGGCCGCGTTGCGCATGAGGTTGGCGAGCGCCTGACGGAGCATGCGTTCGTCGGCGCGCACTTCGGCGAACTCGCCTTCGATGTTGAGCGTAACGCGGCGACCTTCGAGAAACGCGCGGAGGTCGGCGGCGCAGGTGTCGAGCAGTTCGCGGAGCGATACGTCGCCGAGGTCTGGCGGCTGCGGGCGCGCGAAGTTGAGGAACGACGTGACCATCTCTGAAAGCCCGCGCACCTCTTGAAGCAGCGCCGTGGTGGACTGTGCGCGCACCTCTCGGTCGAGCGCGTCATTCTGCAAAAGCTGCGCGTAGCCGTGCAGCGTCGCCAGCGCGTTCTTGAACTCGTGCGCGAGCCCCGCCGACATCTCGCCGAGGCTTTCGAGGTTTCGCTTGCGCGCGAGCGCCTCGCGCAACTCAGCCACCTCCGTGATGTCCGTCAACATGCAGAGCACACCGCGCGCGCCGCCACGCAGTTGAGGGTCAATCGGCGCGACCGTCACGCCGAGTCGGCGCGCGTGCCCGCCCGACATTTGCGCCGAGACCTCTTCGCGCCTGTGCAACTCACCCGTCTTCAAACATCGCCCGACCATCTCGGCCAGCCCGGGCGCACGCGCGAGCAACGTGCTGTAGTCTTCGCCGCCCGCGTGGGAGTCGAGCCCGAGTATTGAAAGCGCGGGCGCGTTAACGACCGTCGCGCGACCTTCGGAGTTGAAGGCGACGAGTCCCGACGGCAAGCTCGCCACCACGCGCTCGCTGAACTGCTCGGCCGTAGCCGCGCGTTCGGAGGCGCGCGCGCTCAAACGCTCAAGCTCGCGCTGCTTCGCACGAAGCTGCGCGACGACCTCTTGAAATGTTTCAAGGACGAACTCTGACTCGTCGCGCGTGCGTCCCCGTGCGGAAGCATCAACCGGCGCGCGCTCGGCCTCGTCAACGAGTTGACGATAGGGTCTGAGCAGCCAGCGCGGCAGCAACAATATGCTCGGGATGCTGACGACGAGCGTGAGCAGGAAGACCGTGTACAGGAAGGGCGCGCGCGCCGCACGCGTCGCGGGCGTCAGCGCAACAATCGTCAGCGTGAACAGGTTGGCAAGGAGCAGAAGCCCCACCAACAACCCGAGCGCCAACTGCATGCGGTTTTCGTATCGAGGCATAAGAGCCGTGAACCCTAAATCGTGAACGGGAAGGAAGTCGTGTCTGATGCTTATTACGTTTTACGATTCACGATTTACGGCTCTTCAGAATTTACCCACGTACCAATCAATAACCTGCGTGCCGAAGAGCAGGCTGACGAGCGAGCCGAGCCCGAGGAAGATGCCGAAGGGAAGAAGCATCTGCATGTCGCGCTCGCCCCGCCCGACCATCGCGGCGACGCCCGCCACCGAGCCCGTTAGCACGCCGACGAAGATCGCAAGCAAGGTGAGCGGCCAGCCGAGGAATGCGCCGACCATGAACATCATCTTCACGTCGCCGAGCCCCATCGCCTCCACTCCGCGCAGACGCTCCCAGAGCCAGCCAACCACCCACAGGAATCCCCCGCCGATGAGCGCGCCCAGCACCGCGCCACCGAGCGACAGAAGCCACGCGGGCGTCTCCCCATGCGCGCCGCCGAACGAAGCGACGCCGTAGAGGTTCGGCACGGCGACGCGTGCGACGAGCGCGAGCGCGACTCCGGGGTAGGTGATGACGTTCGGCAGAATCATGTGCTCCGCGTCTATGAAGATGAGCGCGATGACCGCGGCGACGAAGGCGAGGTCAAAGGGGAGCGAGAGCGTAAGCCCTGAGTGCAGCACGAACGTCAGCGCGAAGAGCACGGCCGTCAGAAGCTCGACCGCCGGGTAACGCACCGAGATGGGCGCGCGGCACGAGCGGCAGCGTCCGCGCAGCAACGCCCAGCTTACGATGGGAATGTTATCGTAGGGTCGTATCGCCGTCCCGCACGAAGGGCAGTGCGAAGCGGGGAAGGCGATGGACTCCTCGCGCGGGACGCGATGGATGACGACGTTCAGGAAGCTGCCGATGATTGCGCCGGTTGCTGCTACGCCCGCGACGAAGATGATGGGGGACAGCCCCGCGAGGTCGTCGTATGTCACGAATCTTTGTAGAATATCCATTCAATGTGGATGAAGAGATGAGAATGGGTTCCGCCGGGGCGCACGGCTTGACGCCGGGACGCCCTCTTTGCATATTAAAGCTTCGGGCGGCTTTGTGAAAGGTGCGGCACACGCGTGACCGACGCGAATGTCTTGACGGAAGCAACAAGGGGGGCGGCCTTTTGAATCCTCGTAAACCGATATACGCGTTGATGACCATCGGCGTCGCGATCATCCTCGCGCTGACATTCACGCCTTACGCGCTCATCTCGCGCGCGCGCAAAGCCGTCACCACATACATACAGGTTCCGCTCACGTCCGCGCCTGCGGCGGTGGCAGTGCCCGCTCCGCCGCCGCCGTCCACGCCGGCTTTCGACGTGGTCGGATGGTACACAGCGCGTGGCGACGACTCCGCGCGTCACGGCCTGCTCGTGCAGTCCTTCGACGGGCGTGTGACGCTCGCCGAGCACAACGCAGACGTTGGCTTCAACCCCGCATCGCTCGTCAAGCTCTCGACCACAATCACGGCGCTCCATCGTTTGGGGAAGGACTTTCGCTTTGAGACGAAGGTCTTCATCGAAGGGACGCCGGACAAGTCGGGCGCGCTGCACGGGAGGCTTTTGGTGTCGGGCAACGACCCGACCTTCGGCGACTTTCACGCCGCGCTCGTCGCGAAGAAACTGGCCGAGCGCGGTGTCAAGAAGTTTGACGGCGAACTGGTCGTCTCGTCCGACTTCGTCTTCAACTTCAGCGACAAGCCCGACGAGTCGGCCGCGCGGCTCGCGAAGGTTCTCAAGTTCAATCCAAAGACGGTCAACGTCGGCGACACTCCGGCCGCCGAGCCGGCTTTTGCGGTTCTCTCGTACCCGCTACACGACATACTTCTCTACATGAACGCGCATTCGAGCAACTTCGTCGCCGAGCGTCTGGGCGCGCTCGTCGGCGGGCCCGAGGGCGTGCGTGCTTTCCTCGTCGGAGAGTTGAAGCTGCCGCCCGAGCAGGTGACGCTGGCGACCACTTCAGGACTTGAAGTGAATCGCCTGACGCCGCGCGGTCTGGTCTCCGTCATACGCGGGCTCGACGACGAAGCGCACCGGCAGGGATTGGAGTTGGCCGACATCATGGCCGTGGCGAGCGACGACTACGGGACGCTGCGGCGCAGGATGGTCGGTACGCCCTTGGAAGGCGCGGTCGTCGCCAAGACCGGCACGCTCGTTCACGACGATGGTGGCATGGCGAGCCTCGGCGGCGTCATCTACACGCAGAAGTACGGCAAGCTCTGCTTCGTCGTCCTCAATCAAGGCTCAAGCGTCGCAGAGGCTCGCCAGCTTACAGACCAACTCCTCTCCGAGATAACACTCAGTCAAGACACGCCCGTACCCATCCCCAAGCCCGAGAAGCCACGCCACCAGCTTGAGAGCACTGATCTGGAAGTCATGGAACGATGATAAGTGATGCGTGATGCGTATGAGTGATGAATATAACCTCGCAGCAATATTCATCACTCATCACGCATCATTCATCACTCCTCTGCATCTCCCAGAGCATGAGATGTTTGAGGAAGGCGTGGTGCGCGGCGAAGCGCGCGATGGCGAGCCCGGCGAGGCCGTCGCGGAAACCGCCCTTTAGGATAAGGCTGCGCGTGAAGGCCGACGGGGCGGCCGTCGCGATGCGGAGCGGCGAAGTGCGTCGCCCGGCCTCGAACATCTGGCGGGCAGCGAGCGGCGCGTATCGTTCGCCGATCATGCGGTGATGATGCGCCGCATCGCGCACGCTGTAGTGCAGAATGTCGCCCGCCAGCGTCTCGACCCGCGCGCCCGTTTGCATGTGGACGGACTCGTGAACATACGCGCCCTCCCAACGACCGCGCGTGCGTTTGTAGAGCCGCAACTGATAATCGGGATACCAGCCGCCGCCACGAATCCAACGACCCATGTAGAAGGAGCGGCGCGCGATGCGGTAGCCGTCGGCGAGTTCGCCCGACTCACGTGCGCGCAATGCCAGAACGCTTGCGCGCAACTCGTCCGAGACGCGCTCGTCGGCGTCGAGGCTGAAGACCCAATCGTGTGTCACGGAATCGGCGGCGAACTGCTTCTGCGCCGCGAAGCCGGGCCAGTCGCGGCAGACGATGCGCGCGCCGCACGCTTCGGCTATCGCGCGCGTGTCGTCGGTCGAGCGCGAATCAACAACGAGAATCTCGTCGGCCCACGCGACCGACTCGCAAGCCGCGCGGATGTTGTCGGCCTCGTTGAAGGTGATGATGGTCGCGGAAATCTTCAAGTCGTTTCGTGCCGAAAACTCTTGTCAGTTTCGCGTGCGAGGATACGGACGCGGTGTGCCGAGCGTCAACCTCAACGATTGACTTCGTGGGATAAGATAAAAAAGCGGCCGGGGAAGTCTGACTTCACCCGGCCGACTTTTCTTCCGTCGCTCGTCGCTTTTAGTCTTTGAACTTCTCGGACTCAATCGGCGAGTCAACGATGACGTTGTTCGAGCGAAGCGTCGTCGAGGTGGCGCGCTGAAGGTCTGCGAGCGCCTTGTTGTAATCGGTCTCGGCTTGAAGCTCCTGGTTCTGCGCGTTGACGAGAGCGTTCTCGCGCTGGAAGAGGAGGAACGTGGTGGAGCGGCCGACTTGATAGAGTCGGCGCTCGCCGGAGAGTTGCTCCTCGGCGCTGCGAAGCGCGTCACGCGCCGCCAGGACGCGACGGCGCGAGGTCTCGACGCTCTGCGCGGCGTTGCGCACCTCGACCACGATGGTCTCTTCCTGCGAACGCGTCTGCGCCGCAAGCTGGTCGCGCTGGATAGTGGCGTAGGCGAGGTTGGCCTGCGCCGTGCGGTTCTTGTAGGGAAGCTGAATCGTCACGCCGACGATGACCTGTCGCGTGTCCAGTCTGAAAAGATTGGCGAACGTCTGCCCGTAGCCGCCGACGAAGTTCGTGGGGATGCAACCCTGACCCGCGATCTCTTGCCCGGTGCAGGCGGCCAGCGGGACGGTGATGCGATTGGTCGGGTCGGCCGGGTCGGGGATAGTCGTCGAGCCGTGCGGCGTGCCCGCCAGCCCGTTGGTCTGCACGGTGCCGGTCAGGTCAATGCGCGGCTTAGTCTGGTTCTTATAGAACTGTAGGTTGATACCGTTGACATCCTCTTCGAGCTTGAGGCGACGCATCTCGGGCCGGTTCTCGCGCGCCTCCTTGAGCGATGATTCGAGACTGACGGGCGTCTCGTCGAATGAGGGCTGGTCGGTCGGCACGAGCGCCTTCGACCAGTCGGCCGAGAGCGGGTCTTTGATGAGCAGGTTCTTCAAAGTGTTCTCGGCGAAAGTCACCTGCTGGTTGGCGATGAGTAGTGACGACTCGCGCGTTGAAAGCTCGGTCTCGATCTCTGCGCGCTGGAGCGGGGCGGACGCGCCCGCGGCCACGCTCGCCTCGGTGCGGCGGAAGTTCTCGCGCGCGAGGTTGACGTTGGCTACCTGATTCTGCTCGTTGCGCATGGCGAAGACCAAATCCCAGTAGGCGCGCTGCACCTGCGAGATGATGGCGATGGTGCGCAGGCGAAAGTCCGCGTCCGTCTGTTCGAGCCGCTTGCGCTGGATGCGAATCTGTTGACGGTTGCGGTCAATCGAGCGGTTGCGCCAGAGCGGCTGCGTGAACTGAAGCCCCTGTGCCGAAGAGTAGACCGGCGTCAGGCTCGTGTTGCTGGCCGAAGTGTTCTCGCGCGTGTTGTTGAAGAAGTATGTGAAGTTGCCGCCGCCGCGCTCGAACAGCTTGTTGACCGTCGCGTCGTTGTTGAAGTCCGTGGTCTTAACCGTACCGGCCGTGCCCGCGCCGCCGAAGATGTTCGTCACGGGCCTTATCGAGTTGTTGATCTCCGGCGTGTAGGTGAAGACGGGGTCGTAGACACCGCGCAACGAGATTAACTGCTGCTCGGCGAGGCGCACGTCGGCGCGCGCTATCTCAATCTCGTTGTTGTTTTCGAGCGCACGGCGGATTGCCTCGTTCAGCGTGAGCGAGAGCGTGTCGCCGCCCATCACGCCTATGCGCGTTAGCGAAGGCAGCGGCGGCACGGGCCTCGGCTGCATCGCAGGGAAGTTCGGCTCCGCCTCCTGACCCGTGACGGTCGTTCCCGTCTGAGTGTCGGAAGGGTTCACAGCGTTCGGCGCTGGTGCGGGCGACGTGGTGGTCGCGGGCGTCTGCGTGCTCGCCGGGGGCTGTTGGATGCCCGGCGGGGTCTGCGGCGCGGGGCGTTCTGTTCCGGGAGGCGTGCGCGGGTCTGGCGGGTTAGGGCGCGCCGTCGGCGGGACGGTCTGCTGCTGCTCGGTTCCCGGCGGACGGGTCGCGTCGCGTTGCGCGGGTGTCTGCGTCGAAGACTGTTGGAGCGCGGCCGTCTCGACGACGAAGGGTTCGCCCACCTTCGTGAAGGGAGACTTAACCGCTTCCGTCTTCGTCTCCGCGCTCGGAGCGGGAACGGCCTTCGCGCGTGACTTTGCGCGGGCAGGCGTATTCCCAAAAGCGGACACCGCGTTCCCGAAAATGAGAAGCGCGGAGAGGCAGGTTGAAGGAAGGAGCGCAAGCGTGCTCCGCTTGGTTTGATAAGACCGACTCTGTTTGACCATGTTCTCTACCTTAAAAATCTTCCAAAGGGCGACGCGCAGATTTCGCGCGCATGAATTAAAAGAATCGAACCGCCGACCTTGAAACAGGGTTGCAAATGTTGCGCCGCTGCACTCTCAGAATGATGCTTGCATCGTCGCGTCAGACCTGTGCGTACTACGTCGCGCGCGCTTACGGGGTTTCAAAAACATACATTTAAGTCAACCGGATTGGATGCGGTTAAGGTCGTCGTCGTCGCCCGGCCGATGTGTGCTTTAAGACGGCGAGGGCCGCCGGAGGGCTCGCTTGACAGTGCGCGTGTAGGGGCTTAGTCTTTCATCCTTTATGAGTCAGCCTCGACAACTGACAGTGTTCAAGCGCACACGTCCTTAAGGCGCAAGCGCCCCAATCCCAAGCACCGCGAGGAGGCTTAGCTGAACATGGCAATCAAAGTTGGTATTAATGGCTTCGGTCGCATCGGCCGCAACGTGCTGCGCACCTGCCTCGGCGACGCCGACATAGACTTCGTGGCTGTCAACGACATCACCGACACGAAGACGCTGGCGCATCTTCTGAAGTACGACTCGGTTCTCGGCAATCTCGAAGAGGAGACGGAGGCGACCGCGAACGGCATCCGCGTCGGCTCGAACGAGTTCCGCGTCTTCTCCGAGAAAGACCCCGCGCAGATTCCGTGGGAGTCGGTCGGTGCCGAAGTGATCATCGAATCAACGGGGCGCTTCACGAATCGCGAAGACGCCGCCAAGCACCTGCGCGGCACGGTCAAGAAGGTCATCATCAGCGCGCCCGCCAAAGGCGAAGACATCACCATCGTGCTCGGCGTCAACGAAGGAGCCTACGACCCTTCGGTACATCACGTCATCTCGAACGCTTCGTGCACGACGAACTGTCTCGCGCCTCTGGCAAAGGTCATTCACCAGAATTTCGGCATCCGCTCGGCGCAGATGACGACCATCCACTCCTACACGAACGACCAGCAGTTGCTCGACCTGCCGCACAAGGACTTGCGACGGGCGCGCGCCGCAGGGCTTTCGATGATTCCCACTTCGACCGGAGCGGCGAAGGCAGTCGCGCTTGTCATGCCGGAACTCAAGGGTAAGTTCGACGGCATCTCGGTGCGCGTGCCGACGCCGAACGTTTCGCTGGTTGACTTGGTGATGGAGGTCGAGCGCGACGTGACGGCCGAAGAGGTCAACACCGCGCTCAAGAATGCCGCCAACGAGGAGCTGCGCGGCATCCTCGCATTCTCGGAGGAGCCGCTCGTCTCCGTTGATTTTCGCAAGAACGATAACTCGTCAATCGTTGACGCCGAGTACACCAAGGTCACGGGCGGTAACCTCGTCAAAGTGCTCTCGTGGTACGACAACGAATGGGGCTATTCCTGCCGCGTCCGCGACCTCGTCAAATACATCGCGGGCAAAGGACTGTGATTGGTAAATAGTAAATGGTGAGTGGTGAATGGTAGAGACGGTCTTGTTCCGTACCATTCATCATTCGCCATTTACCATTCACTTATGAAAAAGCTTTCCATCAAAGACCTCGACCTGAAGGGCAAGCGCGTCTTCGTGCGCGTTGATTTCAACGTGCCGTTGAAGGAAGGGAAAGTCTCGGACGACACGCGCATCCGCGCGGCGCTGCCGACCATTCGTTACGCGACCGAAGCGGGCGCGCGCGTCATCCTTGCGTCACACCTCGGTCGGCCCAAAGGCGAGCGCATCGAGAAGTACAGCCTGCGCCCCGTGGCCGTGCAACTGTCGCAAATGTTGGGCAGTCCCGTCGCGTTTGCCAAGGACTGCGTCGGCGAAGTCGCGGAGTCGGCGGTCGCGCGCATGAAGGACGGCGACGTGCTGCTGCTCGAAAACCTCCGGTTCCACAAAGAGGAGGAGGCGAACGACGACGGGTTCGCGCGACAACTGGCAAGCCTCTGCGACCTCTACGTCAACGACGCGTTCGGCACAGCGCATCGCGCTCACGCTTCGACCGTGGGCATCACAAAATTCGTTGAGAAGTCGGCGGCGGGGCTCCTGATGGAGAGGGAGCTTGAGTATCTCGGGCGCGCGCTCAACGACCCGAAGCGGCCCTTCGTCGCCATCCTCGGCGGCGCGAAAGTCTCGGACAAGATTCCCGTCATCAACTCGCTCATCAGCCGACACGTGGACAAGATTCTCATAGGCGGCGCGATGGCCTACACCTTCTTCAAGGCCGAAGGCTTCAACACTGGCAAGTCGCTCGTCGAGGACAACATGCTCGACACCGCGCGCGAGATAAAGCGACGCGCCGGGGCCGAAGGCGTCAAGCTCGTGCTGCCAACCGACCATCAGGTCGTTGACAGCTACGACCCTTTGAACAGTCGCAAGACCATCCCGGTCGAGTTCACCAATCAGGGACTCGTGGGCCTCGACATCGGCCGCGAGACCGTCGCGCTCTTTGCTCGTGAGGTTGAGGATGCGAAGACAATCATCTGGAACGGCCCGATGGGCGTCTTCGAGGAGAAGGGATTCGAGGAGGGCACCGTCGGCGTAGCGCGCGCCGTCGCAGCGGCAGCCGAGCGCGGGGCAACGGTCATCGTCGGCGGCGGCGACTCGGTCTCCGCGATTCATCAGGCGGGCGTCGCGGACAGCATCACACACATCTCGACGGGCGGCGGCGCGACGCTCGAATTCCTCGCTGGCGACGAGCTGCCGGGCGTCGCTGCGTTAAATGAAAGGGATGAGGGATGAGGGATGAGGGATGAAAGGGAAGTAGTCTTAAGCTTCACCACTCATCCCTCATCACTCATCCCTTTCTTATGCGAAAACCTGTCATTGCCGGGAACTGGAAGATGTACAAGCTGATCGCCGATGCGGTGCAGACGGCGGTCGCGTTAAAGCCTTTGGTCGCGAACGCGAACCACTGCGAGGTTGTCATCGCGCCCGCCTTCACTTCAATCAAGACGGTGGCCGACCGGCTCGAAGGCTCGAACATTCACGTCGCGGGCCAAGACTGTTCGACCGAGACGAAGCACGGCGCGCACACAGGCGAGGTCGCCGCCGACATGCTGCGCGATGCGGGTGCGAGTCATTGCATCGTCGGTCATTCAGAGCGGCGGCAGCATTACCACGAATCGGACGACTTCGTGAACCGCAAGGCGCTGGCCGTGCTCGGCGCGGGGCTGACCGCAATCATCTGCGTGGGCGAGACGCTTGAGCAGCGCGAGGGCGTGGGTGCCGAATCGGTCGTGCGCGGACAGTTGGAGGGCGGCCTGCGCGATTTGACAGCCTCCGACCTCGACCGTATCATTGTCGCCTACGAACCGGTCTGGGCCATCGGAACGGGACGCACAGCGACGCCGGAGCAAGCGCAGGAAATGCACGCGTTTGTCCGGCGCGTTTTCGCGGGTAGGTTCTCGCAAGAGGCGGCCGAAAGCCTGCGCATCCTCTACGGTGGTTCGGTCAAGCCCGACAACATCAGTGGTCTCATGCGCCAGACGGACGTAGACGGCGCGCTCGTCGGCGGGGCGAGTCTTGAGGCCGAGACGTTCGCGCGGATTGTAAATTACGACAGGTAAGTCAGGAATCGAGGTCAAGTAAGTTTTGCTTAGTTATCTTCTCTACGGAATCTTTCTTCTGGCCTGTGTCGTGCTCATCATCTCGGTGCTCTTGCAGCCGGGTAAGGCCGATGCGGGCTCGCTCTTCACCAGCTCGATTTCGAGCACGGCCTTTGGCCCGCGCGGCACACAGACCATACTCGCCAAGATCACCATCGGCGCGGCGGCCACCTTTATGATTGTCGCGCTCATACTTGGCTTCGGTGTCGGCGGCGGCCAACGCTCTCTGATGGATAGCGGTGCGAGCCCGCGGCCGACGCCTGCGGCGACACCCGCACCCGCCGGGCAGCCCACGGCTCCGGCTCAGGGCGAGGCAACACCCGCAGCGGCGACTCAACCGCAGGGCGGCGCGACGGCACCGGCCGAAGCGCCGGGCGCGGCTACAACTCCGGCCGCGGCCCCCGAATCAAAGGCCAGCCCCGCGAAGAAGTAAGAGGGCTTTCGGTCTTCATTCGGAGCCAACTTGAACGGTGTCGGGATTATTGTTAGTCTGCTTTTGAAAGACCCCGAGCGGAAGTGGCGGAACTGGTAGACGCGCACGTTTGAGGGGCGTGTGAGGTAACTCGTGGGGGTTCGAGTCCCCCCTTCCGCATCAGCCACCGAGTCCTAGCCGAAGGGCGGCATGCAACCCCCGGCTAGGCTTTTTCTCATCAGTCGTTCAAACCTTGAAGCGACTTCGGCGCGACTGCTGCGAGCAAGTACAGCCGACCGCCCTTCTGCTTTAACGCGCTCCCGCTCAAACCCTTTCAGGCTTACAGGTCGTGGACATAGACATCGGACAAAACGCTCGCGAGATAGTGAGGCGACTTTCAAAGGTTGACCTCTCGAACGCGAGTCTGGACGCGGCGAGAGTCCAAGCCGCGTTCGATGAGTTCTTCAAGCGGCTCGGACTCTCACCGCGACCTTTGCGCTGGACTGTGGGGCCGACCGACGCCATCACTCTGGCGAGTGCGCTTCAGGACAATATCGTAAACGGCGAGGTGAGCGATGCGCTCGACGTGGCCGCGAAGCAGCCGGGCGAGACCGCAAAGAATGCGGAGGCCGTCGAGACCGCATCCTACGCCGCCGCAAGCGCCGCGCACCCCGAGATTTGGGGCCCGCTTTCGCAGGGCGTCGCACGCTATCTCTCGGGCCACACCGGGGCCGGACTTACGGACTGGCGAAAGCAACGCGAGGTCGGTTGGTTGTGGAGCCTGAGCCGTTCGGCCGACGCCGACGCCTTCTGGGCCGTGGCCGAGTTGGCGAGCATACACGCGACGGGCTGCGATACGCCCGAGGCGCGCGCGTTCGTCGAAATCAAGCTGCCGATGCTCGACGCATACGAGGCTGGGCTCTGGCGCTACTGGGTGATGAAGGACGTGGTGCTCGCGCTCCCGCGTCCCGCCGTTCGACTCTACGAAGGACGCCTGCACGGTGACGGAGTCCCCGTCGCTCGTTGGGAGGCGGGCGAGTGCATCTGCTTTCTCAACGACGTGCTCGTGTCGGAAGAGGTCGCGCTCAAACCGGCGCGCGAGCTTGACTGCCGCCTCATCCTCACGGAGCGCAACGCCGAGGTCAGGCGCGAGATCGTACGCAAGATTGGTATCGAGCGCATCATCACAGACCTCTACGCTGTGTGCGTTGACGCCGAAGGCAACTACGAGCTTCTGCTGCTCGACCTCGGCGATAGTCGGAGCCGCCCGTTCCTCAAGATGAAGAACCCGAGCATCGGGGTTTATCACATCGAAGGTGTTCACCCCGACTGCCGCACGGTGCGAGAGGCGCTGGCTTGGAGAAACGGTACCGAGACGCCGCCTTCCGTTTTGACGTGAAGTGTGCGACGTTCGAGTTGGAGAGAGGAGAAATCATCATGGCTGAAGAGACGCGCGAAGAAAAAAGAGTCGTCTGGTTCCAACAGGGCGACGTGACCATCAAGCCGGTCGAGACGATACCGAACGACGCCGCGCCCATCGCGGGCCGCGTGCTGCGCGAAGGCGAAGCCACGGGTCACGCACACGTTGCCACGGGCGAGGGCATCCAACTCTTCATGCATGGCGACACGCTCTACATGCGCGTGCCTTCGGGCACCGAGGTCGTACACGAAGAGCACAACGCGATTATGATACCGGCGGGTGTCTACGAAGTCGGCGCGGTGCGCGAGTACGACCACTTCGCAGAAGAGGCGCGTCCCGTCTACGACTGAAGCGGGCGAGGGACGGCGCGCGAAAGCTCGCGGTCGGCCCCGCGCGGCGCGTGCGGCGTTTGTTGCCTCGCGGCAGCGGCTGATAAACTCAAGCCCACTTCGGCGGGGGCTTCGGTCGGATGCTTCAAAAGTCCAAATCAAACTGGCGCGCATCGTGGCTCGCAAGTGCGGCGCTCGTGCTGTCGCTGCTGTCGGCCGTGCCGCTCGGCGCGCAGTCGGGCGACGCGAACTACCCGACACCGCTCCTCAACAATGAAGTCGTCGGGCGCATCGCTCCGCGCGACATGGGCGACGCAAGACGCACACGCCACTTCTATCTCTTCCGGGGCACGGAGGGCGACCTCGTCGTCAACCTTGAAGCCAGCGAGTTGATAGGTGACGTGGACGTGTTCACGGCGACGACCTCGCGCCCGCTCGTCAAGTTCACACTCTTCGGCGACGCGGCTCGCCTCACCAAGAGCTTCTACCTGCGCGGCGAAGAGACTCTCATCCTGCGCATCGAAGCGCGCGCCGTCAGCGATGCCGAAGGCAGTTATCACATCAGCTTCGGCGGTTCGTTCGCGCCCGCTCCGGCCGGGCTCGCCTCCGCGCCCGAGTCGTCGGCTCCAACGCTTTCAACGTCTGACGCGCGCGGCAAGAGCACGCGGCGCGTCACCTCAACCGGCGCGCGAGTCGAAGAGCCGAAGGTCGAACCCACGCCCAAAGCAGAGACGGAAGAGACCGCTGCCCGACCCACGCCCACGCCCGCGCGACCGGCCGAGCGTAGAAGCTCCGCCGCAGCCAGAAGGGGACGCGGCACACGCCCCGCGCCGTCGAGGCCAAGCGCGCGCGCAACGACACCTCGTCCTGAAAGCTCCAAGCCCGAAACGGTCGAAACGAAAACGTCGGGAGAGACTTCCGCGAACACCGCGCCGGAGACTCCTTCGGTAAACACGCCACGCGCCACGACGACCGCGCCGCGCCGACGCGGAACACGCCCACCGAGAAGAGCGGCTGCGCGTGAGCGTGCCGAGTCTGGCGGCGGCGAACCTTCGGCCGCTGCGCCCTCCACCTCAAGCCGAGCCGAGCCACCCGCGACCCTCGCGCAGCGTCTCATCATCGTGACGAAGGACGGCGAGACGCTTGAGCAGGACATGAGCGCGGTGCGTCGTGTGACGGTCGAGAACAATCAACTCGTCGTCGTCACGCGCGACGGGAAGATCATCAGACGCCCGATGGCTAACGTGCTCAAGATGTCAATCGAGCCTTAATCACGACAGCGCCCGTTTGCTGAGATAAGAATTTTCTTCGCTTCAATCGCAAACTGTTTATAATCCGAACTGCTCTCCGGTTCTCTTTCTCGATCCAGAACAGATGTCAGGTCGTCCCAACAACAACTCGGGCGGGAGACTAAGGGCGGCGCGTCCCGTCTTTCCCTTCACGGCCATCGTCGGGCAGGAGGAGATGAAACTCGCCCTTCTGCTCAACGTCGTCGCGCCTTCGGTCGGCGGCGTGCTCGTCACGGGGCATCGCGGGACGGGGAAGACGACGGCCGTTCGCGCGCTCGCAGACCTCCTGCCGCCGCTCAAGGCCGCCACGGGCTGTGCGTACAACTGCGACCCTTCGGACGACGGCGCGCTGTGTGACGACTGCGCGGCACGGGTCGCGGCGGGGCGCGGTCTGAAACGCGAGCGCAGGCCCGTGCCCGTCGTCGAGTTGCCGCTCGGCGCGACCGAAGACCGCGTGTGTGGAACCATCGATCTGGCACGCGCGCTCAAAGACGGCGTCAAGTCGTTTGAGCCCGGCCTGCTCGCACGCGCCAACCGGGGCTTTCTCTACATTGACGAGGTGAATCTGCTCGAAGATCATCTCGTAGACGTTCTGCTCGACGTGGCCGCGACG
>JAVXWN010000162.1:0-23345 GCA_032230645.1 Acidobacteriota bacterium
CGTCGCGGAAGAACGCGGCGCGCTCCTCTTCGTCCGTCTTGAACGACCCGCAAAGCGCAACGCGCTGACGTGCGCGATGATAGAACGCCTCGGCGAAATCTTCGCGGGCGTCCCGGCACGGCGCGACCTTCGCGCCGTCATCCTGAGCGGCGCAGGCACGGACTTCTGCGCGGGCACCGACATCCGCGAACTCGAAGCGTTGGACGAAGCGGGCGCGCTCTCGAAGGCCGCGCGCGGTCAGAAGGTCTGTGATGCGATTGAGCTATGCGGCACGCTCGTCATCGCGGCCGTGCGGGGCGCGGCGGCGGGCGGCGGCTGCGAACTCGCGCTCGCGTGCCACCTGAGAGTCGCCGCGCGTGGCGCGCGCTTCAGTCTCCCCGAAACAAGGCTCGGCGTCATCCCCGCCTACGGCGGAACGCAAAGGCTCGCGCGCGCGGTTGGCGCGGGGCGCGCTCTGGCCGCGATGCTGGTGGGCGAAGAGGTCGAAGCGGAAGAGGCTCTGCGCCTCGGCCTCGTCAACCGCGTGGTCGAAGAAGGTCGGCTGATGGACGAGGCCGAACTGCTCGCGCGCTCGATCAACGAGACGGCCGCGCCGCTCGCCGTGCGCGCCTGCCTCGAAGCCGTCACGCGCGGTGCGCGCCTGCCCACAGACGATGCGCTCCGCCTCGAAGCCGAACTCTTCGCACGCCTCTTCTCGACCGAAGACGTGCGCGAAGGCACGCGCGCCTTCCTCGAAAAACGCAAGCCCGTCTTCAAAGGCAAGTGATGAGTGATGAGTGATAAATGAAAGGGTCTCTTCTTTCTTATCACTCATCACTCATCACTTGTTTCTTCCAACCGTCTTTTCTATACTGAGTTCAGGTTCTTACTCCCACACGATTCGGAGAAGTTGAGGAAGACTTTGCAGCCTGTGACGCATCAGGGGCGGTTGAGCGCGGGGGGCTTTCGCTTCGGGATAGTCTCCAGCCGTTGGAACGACTTTCTGACGGCGCGGCTGGTCGAGGGCGCTTTAGACGCGCTTGAACGGCTCGGCGCGGACGAGGGCGCGGTCGAGCACTTCCGCGTGCCCGGCTCGTTCGAGATTCCGCTCGTCGCGCAGCGGCTCGCGCAGTCGGGGCGCTTCGCGGCGGTCATCTGTCTGGGGACGATCATTCGCGGCCAGACACCGCACTTCGAATACGTGGCGGGCGAGGTCACGAAGGGCATCGGGCAGGCGGCGCTCTCGACGGGCGTGCCCGTGCTCTACGGCATCGTCACCGCCGACACGCTGGAGCAGGCCATTGACCGCGCGGGGGTCAAGGCCGGGAACAAGGGGTTCGAGGCCGCGATGTCGGCTGTCGAAATGGTCAATCTTTTGAAAGCCGTAAATGGTGAATCGTAAATCGTGAATAGACGTGTTGTTGCTTCACGAACGTGGTTTGATCGCTCAAGGCGAGCGATGACTCGACCACTATCTACGATTCACCATTTACCATTTACGAAATCATCATATGGGTTCAAGGCGTAAGGCGCGCGAGTGTGCCTTGCAGATGCTCTTTGCGGCTGATTTGGGTGGCGCTACCGAGGCGGTGCGGCCTGACGAGTTGGTGCGCGCTTACTGGGACGAGTTGGGCGAGCCGGAGATGGACGAGGGCGCGCGCGAGTTCGCGACCCGACTCGTCGTCGGCACGCGCGCGCATCTCGAAAGCATTGACGAGCGCATACGTTCGCGTGCCGAGCACTGGCGCATCTCGCGCATGGCCGTCGTTGATCGCAACATCCTGCGCATGGCCGTCTACGAATTTCTCCACGAGCCGACGCCGCGCACCGTCGCCATCAACGAGGCGCTTGAGATTGCGCGCCGCTTCTCAACCTACGAGGCCACGCAGTTCATCAACGGCATCCTCGACGCCATCAAGCGCGACCTCGACCGCGAGCGACCGCAGGAGGACGCCGTCACACACCCCGACGAGGAGCCCGAGCAAGAGGGCGGCGAAAAACCTGCTGACGGCGAGAAGACGGCCTCGGCGAAATAGTCGCAAAGCAGTAGACAGTAGTCAGTGGACGGTAGTCAGTAGTAGTCTAATGGGCGGTGCGTTAAGGCCGGGAGGCCAGCGCACCGCCTAACAATTTTCTACGGTCTACTGACTACTGTTCCTCATGGACGACCGCCTGCTCAAAGAGTTTCTCGCCGATGCCGAAGACCTCGTCGAAGAGTTGTACAGCGACGTGGCGGCGCTGCGCGAGCGGCGCGGGCCGGAGCGCCGAGAGCTTATCGCGCGCGTCTTCCGCCGGATTCACACAATCAAAGGCACTGCCTCCGCCGTTGAACTCGACGCGACGGGTGAGATTGCGCACGAGTTCGAGTCGCTGCTCGACGCGATGCGCTCAGGTCGCGCGCCGCTCGACGACGAGTCGCTCGACGCATGCGAGGATGCAGTGGGCGCGGTCGCCGAGAGTCTGGGCGCAGCCGCGCGCGGCGAGGTAAGCGAAGTGCCGCGCGGGCTCGTCGCACGTTTGCGGAGTCTCGCCGCCGCGCCCGCGCCCGTGCGCGAGGACGACAACGCGGAGCTTCTGCCCGAGGAGGTCGCGCGCACGCTCAGCGCGCAGGAACGGCAGCGTCTGAGCGAGGCCACGGCCGAGGGCGCGCGCGCATACGTCGTCACGGTGGACTTCGATCTGTCGGACTTCGACGAGCAGTATCGCTGCCTGAGCGAATCGCTCGGCGAGGTCGGAGAAGTCGTCTCGACGCAGCCCTTCGTTAGCGACGTGGGGCCCGACCGCGTCGGCTTCCGCATCGTCTACGCAAGCGCGGAGCAGGGCGAACGTCTGGATGAGCGCGCTGCGCCCTTCGGCGCGAAGCTTGCGGCGGCCGAGGGCAATGCGGGCGGGCGCGAACGTCAGACATTCGACGACGAAGACGACGAGACTTCTCAAGCGCCTTACGGCGAGACGTTGAAAGCCGACGCGCTTCAATCATCATCTGAAGCGAACGCGCTCCAGTCGTCATCCGTGCTTCAATCTTCATCAGAAGTCGGCGCGCTGCAATCTTCGGCAACGGTTGCGGGGGCCGTGCGCGTGCCGCTCGAAGAGTTGGACGATCTCATCTCGACGACGCACGGGTTGTTCGCGGACACGTTGGGTGCGCTCGACATCGCGCTCGGTCAAGTGAATGAGACGGCCGCGCGCGCGGAGCTTGAGGAGCGAGCGCGAGCAGTGCGCCGACGCTTCTTCGAGTTGGAGGAGCGGTTGATAGGGCTGCGCATGGTCGCGCTGCGTGGGGCGCTTGTGCGTGCCGCGCGTGCGGGCCGCGCCGTGGCGCGTGCCGCGGGGCGTCGCGTCGAGTTCGAGGTCGCGGGCGGCGGTGCGCGGCTCGACCGCTCGCTCGCCGAAAGAGTCGCAGACCCTCTGCTCCATCTCGTGCGCAACGCCGTAGACCACGGCGTCGAGACGGAAGAGGAACGGCGTGCGGCGGGCAAGCACGCGACAGGGCGCGTGAGAATCGAGGCCGGTGCCGAAGGCGGGTTCGTCGTGCTGCGAGTCTCGGATGACGGGCGCGGCGTTGACGCCGGGCGGGTCGCGCGCGCGGCGTCGGACGCAGGGCTCATCGCGCCGGGCACGACACTGACCGACGAGCAGGCGCTGCGACTTATCTTCCGTCCGGGCTTCTCGACGGTGCGCGGCGCATCACTCGTCTCGGGGCGCGGCGTCGGGCTCGACGTGGTCGAGCGCGCGGTCGAAGAGGCGGGCGGTGAAGTCCGCGTGCGAAGCGAGCGAGGGCGCGGCACGACCTTCGAGCTTCGCTTGCCGACGACGCTCGCTCTCCTGCCCGCACACGTCTTCAACTCGGGCGGCGGGCGCTACTGCGTCGCCGCGAGGCAAGTGATCGAATGGGGAGAGGCCGCGCCGGAGGACATAGTTCAAGAAGGCGCGCGACGACGCTTGAGCTGGCACGGGCGCGAGCTGCCGCTTGTCGAGATGCGCGAGCTGTTGGGACGCGATGCGGCGTCGTCATCATCGTCGTCGGACGAGCGCCTCGCGTTCTTTGTCGTGCGGGACCGACAGGGAGCGGAGGGTAACGGGGAAGCGCGCGCGGCAATCGTCGTGGATGCGCTTGAAGGTCAGAGCGAGGTGCTCGTGCGTGGCTTAGGGCGTCATGCGAAGCGTTGGCGCGGCGTCAGCGGCGCGACGGAGTTGCGCGACGGCAGCGTGGCGCTTGTGCTCGACCTGCCGCGACTGCTCGAAGGGCTGGACTGAGCGCGCGCAAACTTTCCGGCACGCGTGCGTTCACGCAATGATAACGAAAAAAGCGACGCGCTATCTTGAAGAGATAGCGCGTCGCTTTCGTTTAGTCGCGTGCCGGGGCGTGTCGTCTTCTTAGCGGAAGATGACGCCGACGCCGATGCGGAAGTTGTTCGATGTTTGGCCGTTGAAGCGAGTCGGGTTGTAGTCGAACTGAATGGCGCGGATGTCAACGCGCGGGTTAACGCGGAAGTCAACGCCGCCGCCGAGCGCGGCCGAGAAGCCGGTGTCGCTCTCGTCAAGGCCCGAGAACCCGCTGACGTTGGCGCGGATGTGCTGGAAGCCAGCGAGCACGCGCGCGAACGGCTTGACCTTCGTCTCGGTCGAGTTGTCCTTGAACTCCGCGCCGCCCATCAGCGTGTGGAGGTCTGTGTCAACGCTGACCGCGGTCGTGCCGACGGTGTCGCCGAACGTCTTGCGGTGGAAGCTGTAGTCACCCACGATGCCGACGTAGCGGCTGACGTTACCCTTAACGAAGCCCTCGACGCCGTGAAAGCCTTCGCGCTGCGTGATGAAGTTCTGCGTGGGATCGTCAATGCCCGTGTCCACACGATTGTTCGAGTAGAGGACGCCGACATCAACCTTGTTGTAGTCGCCGCCACCACCGGTCGTCTGCGCGAACGTGAAAGGCGCGGCGCAGGCGATAAGAAGCGCCGCCATGAATAGCTTACGCATAATGCTGAATCTCCTTACTGAAAACATTTTAATTTCCGCGTGACATCACTTGATGTCGGAAAGCCGCGCGCGGGTTGCACCTGAGAAGTCTTGCGAGTGTGTGTCGCAAATCTCGCCTTGATGCGTTGCGCCCGACGGCCCTAAGAAAACATGTAAGTCCGTCCGGTTGCGGACGAAACCCTCCGGCGATGTACGTCGCTTGAGGTCTGCTGCGAGTCTGCGCGAAATGGCGGCTCGCGGCTGATGTTTGTGTGACACTTCCATCAGTGTCACACACGCGAGCGGTCGCTCGAACGCCGCTTTCCCCGTCGAACTTTCAAGAGAACTCTCATCAGAGTTCTTTATCAATTTGCGCTTTCTTATAATGCAAAGGCGATGCCAGAAGCGAAGGCTTGTGGAAATATTCTGAATTACGGTGCGGGTGGGTGAAACGTATGGCAAGGACTACGGGCAATGCCGGAAGAGTCCGACAGGTGCAATAGACAATGACGGCCCATCCATTCTTTTGGATGGGCCGTCGTCGTTTTCGGATGAGCAATGACGGGTTGCCCGATTAGATATTTTGTTCGATTAAATTTCCGGCGGACGCCGCTTGTGCCAGTCGGTCTCAGCCTGATAAGCGACGGCCAGTTCAAGCAAGTCCCTCTCCCCCCATGCGGGGCCGACGAACTGTATCCCGGTCGGGAGCCCCTGTTGGCCGAAGCCGTTCGGGACGGAGATGGCGGGGACGCCGACGAGGTTGCTCGCGCCGATGGGCGAGGCAGCGCCGATACCCGGATAAGCCTTGTCAAAGGTCTTATCAACCGGGTATGAGACGGTCGCGCGCGCGGGTGCGGCGAGCACGTCCACCTTCTTGAACATCTCGCCCCACGCACGTCGCATCGGCGCGCGCATACGCATCGCGTGCAGGTAGTCAACGGCCGTGACGAGAGCCGCGCTGTAGCCGCCTATTCTTCCATCGGGCGAGGCGAGTTCCTTGACGCGCCCCGACTCGACGAGGTCGCGAAAGGCGCTCGCGCCCTCGGCATCAACGATGGTGCCGACCGCCGCGCCGTAAGGGAAGTCGGGCAGCTTCACGTCCATCTCAACGTCGGCGAAGTGTCGAAGCACTTCGAGCGAGGCGAGGAAGTTCTTGCGAACCTCCTCCTGCGCCTTCTCGAAAGAGTCCTTCAACACGCCTATGCGTAGCCGCGTCGCGCGTCGCGCGTGGAGCAGTTGCCCCGTGGACGAGAAGCGCGGAAGCGCGGTCATGTCGCGCGAGGTCGCGTCCAACGGGTCGCGCCCCGCGATGATGGAGAAGACCAGCGCCGCGTCGAGCGCCGAGCGGCACATGGGCCCGAGCTTGTCGAGCGTCCACGAAAGCGCCATCGCGCCGTGTCGAGAGACCGCGCCGTAGGTGGGACGCAAACCCGATAGGCCGCAAAAGGCGGAGGGCGTGATGATCGAGCCCGAAGTCTCAGACCCGATGGCGAAGGCGACGCAGGCCGAAGCGGTAGCCGCGCCCGGCCCCGACGAAGAACCGCCCGACCAGAAGCCCGTGTTCCAAGGCGTGCGGCACGCGCCCGTCAGAGAGGCGTCTGCCTGGTTGTAACCCATGCCGCCCGCAAGCTCGATCATCGCGAGCTTGGCCGTGAGCACCGCGCCTGCCTCGCGCAGGCGCGTAACGACGGTCGCGTCGTAGTCGAAGTGTTGGTCTTTGTACGGCGCGGCTCCCCACGTCGTCGGTGCCTCGCGCGTGGCGCAGAGGTCTTTGACACCGAAGGGGATGCCGTGCAGTGGGCCGCGATAATGACCGCGTTTAATCTCGGCTTCGGCTTGTCGCGCATCTCTGAGCGCGGTCTCGCGCATGACGTGTGCGACCGCGTTCAGGCTCTTGCCCGTCGTCTCAAGCCTGTGCAGATAGCTTTCGGTCAACTCGACGGGCGAGAGTCGACGCGCACGAATCTGCGCGGCCAACTCGCTGACGGGTGCGTAGAGTGTTTCGACTGTAATCATTTTGTCTCGCGTCACGCGCCGAAGACGAAGTCCGGTTCGTCGGAGTTCTGGAGCTTGAAGGAGCGCAGGCGCTCGGCCGTGCGCACGTTGCCTTCGAGGTCACGCTTGACCGCTTCCAACTGCTCGGGGCTCATGTGTTCGCCGAAGCGAAGGCGCGCGGCCTCGGCGTAAGCTTCGGCCAGCGGCGAGGGCTTCGGCGGGCCTTGTGCCTGCACGGGTGTGGGCTGCGGGTTGGGTGGCGCTTTCGGCTCTTTGGTAGCGGGCGGCGTCTGCGCGCTGGTGGAAGAAGCTAACGCGGGCGCGGCGATGACCGCCGCCGCCAGAGTCTTCGCGAAGCGCCGTCGCGAGGTGTGGCCGGGCGTGACTTCAATCTTCTCTTTTCGCATTGGTCTTTCGCTTAAGTGTTTGCGCTTACGTGTTGGTTCGAATCCTTCGAGTACGAATTCAAGCGCGTGGCATTATCCGACAGGTCGGCCCCACGCGCCACAGGAAAAACTTCGGCGGGCCGTCACTCGACCACGCCGCCTGTGTGCGCCGCGTGTTCGTGCTCTTCCGAGACGGCGCACTCCGCGACGATGTCGGAAGGCAAGCTGTAGACATCTTTCAGAAAAGCCTTGACGACGCCGACCAGCTCTTCGAGACGCAGGAGCGGAATCATGTGCCCCGCGCCCGCGAAGGTGCAGACGAGGGCGCGCGGGTAAGCTTCGCGCAGCCGCCTGCGTTCATCAGGGGGAAGCATCGGGTCGTCGTTCGATTCGATGATAAGCACGCGCCCCGGCCAACCCGCATGGTCTTCGGGCGCGTAAGTTTCTTTACGATTGAAGTCAACGCTCAAGGCGACGCGCGAGACGAGCGTCTGCTTCGTGAGCTTGTGATTGAAGTATTCGTCGAGACGCTGTCTGAACTCAAGGATGCGCGCGGCGTGCTCCTCGGGGACAGGCGTGTTGAGGTGCTTCGAGATTTCCATCTTGAGGAGTCCGCGCGTCAGCGAGAATGGAAGCAGCCGCAGTATGCGCGCCATCATCTCCGTGCGCGAGCCTATCTTCCGATTGGGCACGCCGGTCGAGAGCAGGATGAGGTCTTCCGTTTGCGCGCTCCGTCTATGAAAGAAAGCCTGCGCGACCAGCCCGCCGAACGAGCCACCGAAGACCACCGCGCGCCCGACGTGCTCGCGGTCGAGAATGGCGCTCACCGCATCGCACGCCTCTTCAAGCGTGTTCACTTCGGCGATGGTCGGCGTGATAGTGCGGTACTCGTCTGCGAAGGCGGAGGCGAGCCACTGCATCGTCTCGGCTCCGCCGACCGCGCCGTGAAACATCAGGATGGTCTTCTCGCCGCGACCGCTGGTCGCGTATTCCCACTCGACGCCTTTGATGACAAGCTTCTTATCCGGCATTTTCGTTTGCCGCCCTTGTGCTCTCGGCAGAGCCTTCCGGGTCTTTACGATTGCAATCGAACGGATGGTGCGTTGGACGCTTGCGGATACGCAGTGCGCGCGAAGAAAGTTATCCCGGCGCGCGCTTCAAACGATAGTGACTGATGATGAGCCGCGCGGCTTCGGCGGGCTGCAAGTCGGTGTTGTCTATGCTCAGGCTCTCACGTTCGGGCACCCTTGAGAAGATATCGTAACGCGCCGTGACTTCGCGCAGCGTGTCGAGCGAAGCCATCTTGCCGACGCGCGCGCGCTCGGGATGCGGGAGCCTGCGCTCAAGCTCTTCGGGCGCGCAGATGAGTTGGACGAGAAGGACGCGGCCGCCCTCACTCTCGACCGTCTCGCAGACGCGTTCGACGAAGGGCGTGTCTTCGGGGCAGGCGTAGACGAAGGTGAAGACGAGCGAGACGCCCGCGCGCGCGGCCTCCTCGAAGACCGCCATGCGAATCTTGCCAACGACATTGCCGAAGGGGCGCGTGCCGAAGTCGAAGACCGATTCGGCGCAGTCAATGCTGACGTGGTTGTGAAAGACCTTGTAGCCGGTCTCGCGCGCAAGCTCTCGCGCCACGGTCAGCTTGCCCACGCCCGGCGGGCCGTAGATAAAGACGAGGTTCATCTCTTCAAAGGAATCGACGCGATAAATGGGTGGCTCGTTCTACTCTTTACTCGACCGCTCGGTTCCGGCATAGGCGCATTCTAATCCTTAACGCGCCGCCGTGCGAGGTGTGTGCAAACGGGTGCGGTTGGTGATAGGCTATCGGGTAAATTTCAGCAGGCAGATTTTAAGAGTATGAGCGCGCGGGTTCCGCCGTCGGCTCGGTGGGCGCGTATCAAATCGGCGTGAGGTGACAAGATCTTGAGCGAAGAGTTTGACAGACAAGACCTGTCGGAAATCATCGCGGAGAACTTCGGCGCGAACGCGACTTACGTGGAAGGGCTTCTGAACCGATATCGCAGCAACCCTTCGCTCGTAGACGAAGCATGGCGCGCTTACTTCGTGGAGCTTCTCGGCGATGAGAGCGCGGGCGGCAATGGCGCGGCGGCCACCGCGAGTTGGCCGCAAGCCCCGGTCGGCGAACAGGCGACCGCGCAGGCTCAAGCCGTGTCGCAGAGTCAGGCGACGACGCAAGCGCAGCCGCAGTCGCCCGCGCCCGTGGCAGAGCAGACCCCGGCAGCTCAAAGTCCGTCGGCTCAGCAGCAGCAGCAGTCGGCGACTCAGCCCGCGGCATCGTCGTCGTCGGCGCAGCAGGTGCGCGGCGAGGCTCAGCCCATACGCGGCGGTGCGTTGAAGATTGTCGAGAACATGGAGACCTCTCTGACGGTTCCGACGGCGACCTCAAACCGGCAGGTGCCCGTCAAGGTCTTGGAAGAGAACCGCGCGCTCGTCAACGAGTATCTGAAGGAGCACAAGCGCGGCAAGGCTTCCTACACGCACTTCGTTGCCTATGCCATCCTGCGCGCGGTCGAACACTTCCCGCGTATGAACGACGGGTTCGCGGTCGTTGACGGCCAGCCCGCGCGCGTCCATCGCACGGAGGTCAACCTCGGCCTCGCGATTGACCTTGAGAAGAAGGACGGCACGCGCACGCTTCTTGTGCCGAACGTGAAGAACGCGGGCGCGCTCGACTTCGCGCAGTTTCTTGTTGCATACGACGACGTGGTCAAGCGTGCGCGCGGGGGCAAGCTCGGTGTGCCCGACTTTCAAGACACGACCATCTCTTTGACGAACCCCGGAACCATCGGCACCGTCTCGTCGAACCCGCGTTTGATGTCGGGGCAGGCGGCCATCATCGCGACCGGCGCGATTGAGTATCCGGCCGAGTATCACGCGATGACGACGCAGGCGCTCTCGCTCTTAGGCATCAGCAAGATCGTCAACGTCTCTTCGACTTACGACCATCGCGTCATACAGGGCGCGGAGTCGGGAGCCTTCCTCGCATACGTCCACGAGCTTCTGCTTGGCGAGTACGACTTCTACATCCACATCTTTCGCTCGCTCGGCATCGCACATCAGCCGATGCGTTGGGCGACGGACTTCAACCCGGCGCTTCTGGGCGGCGACCGCACGCGCGAGCAGATCGTCAAGCAGGCGCGCGTCCTCGAACTCATCAACGCCTACCGCGTGCGCGGCCACCTCGTCGCGGACATCGACCCTCTGCACGCGCTGCCGATTCAGTATCACCCGGAACTGGACATCGAGACATACGGGCTGACCATCTGGGACTTGGATCGCGAGTTCATCACCGGAGGCTTGGGCGGCAAAGAGAGCGCAACTTTACGCGAGATACTCGACATCCTGCGCCGCGCATACTGCGGCAAGGTCGGCACCGAGTACCGGCACATCCAGAGCAAGGAGCAGAAGGTCTGGATACGCGAGCGCATCCGGCAGGAGTTCGTCGCGCCGGAGCCGCTCGCCGCTGAGACGAAGAAGGCGCTGCTCATGCGCCTGATTCGCGCCGAGCAGTTCGAGCGTTTCCTTCACACGAAGTACCTCGGGCAGAAGCGCTTTAGTCTGGAAGGCTGCGAGACTATCATCCCGCTCCTAGATCAACTCGTCGAGCGCGCAGCCGATAAGGGCGTCGAGGAGATAACGCTCGGCATGGCGCATCGCGGCCGGTTGAACGTGCTGGCGAACGTCGTCGGCAACTTCTCCGAAAGAATTTTCACGGCCTTCGAGGGCTCAGTCCACCCGGACTTCCCGGCAGACGAAGGCGACGTTAAATACCATCAGGGCGCGAAGGGCGGGCGCGAAACCGCGTCGGGCAAAAAGGTTCGCATCACCATCTCGCCCAACCCGAGCCACCTTGAATTTGTAGACCCCGTGGTCGAGGGCATGGTGCGCGCGCGGCAGGACGAGTGGGAGCTTGCGGGCTCGAAGCGCGAAGAGGTGATAGACCGCGCGCTGCCCGTCCTGCTTCACGGCGATGCGGCCTTCGCCGGACAAGGCATCGTGATGGAGACCTTGCAACTCGCAGACCTGCACGGCTATCGCACGGGCGGCACCATCCACATCATCATCAACAATCAGATCGGCTTCACCACTTCGCCCGAGGCTAGTCGCTCGTCAATCTACTCGACCGACGTGGCGAAGATGACGCAGCTTCCAATCTTCCACATCAACGGCGACGACCCCGAAGCCGCCTTCCGCTGCCTGCGCATCGCGCTCGACTACCGGCAGGAGTTCAATAAGGACGTGGTCTTAGACCTCATCGGCTTCCGGCGTCTGGGTCACAACGAGGGCGATGAGCCGAGCTACACGCAGCCTTTGATGTACGCGCGCGTCAAGGCGCACCCCGGCGTGCGCGCCGTCTACACGCAGCGTCTCGTCTCTGAAGGCGTCGTCACCGAAGAAGAGGTCGAAGGGATGACGCGCGAGGCCGTCGAACGCTACGAGCGCAGCCACGCGCGCGCCAAAGAGATCGTCGCGCAGAAGGAGCCTTTGAAGGAGTTGCCGCCCGCCATCGAAGAGGAGGACGGCTCGGACGTTTTAGAGACTTCGGTTTCCGCCGAGGTCATACGCGACATTGCGCACCGCATCGCGGTCGTGCCCGAAGGCTTTCACATCAATCCGAAGATGGTTAGCCAGCTTGCGCGTCGCGCGAAGATGGGTGAGGGCGCGTTGCCTATGGACTGGGCCTTTGGCGAGTTGATGGCCTTCGGCTCGCTGGGGCTCGAAGGTGCGCGTGTGCGTGTGTCGGGTCAAGACTCGGGGCGCGGCACATTCAGCCAGCGCCACGCCATCATGTACGACACGCAGACCGGCAAGCCTTGGGAGCCGCTCTCCGATATGACTGCGCGGGGCGATGGGCGCGCGCTTGTCGAGGTCTTCGATAGCTCTCTGTCGGAGCAGGGCGTGGTCGGCTTCGAGTACGGCTACACGGTCGAGGCCCATGATGCGCTCGTCTGTTGGGAAGCGCAGTTCGGCGACTTCTCGAACGGCGCGCAGGTCATCATCGACACCTTCATCGCGCCGGGCGTTGACAAGTGGAAGCAGCCCTCGCGCCTCGTGTTGCTTCTGCCGCACGGCTACGAGGGGCAGGGGCCCGAGCACTCGAACGCGCGCCTTGAACGCTATCTCCAACTCTGCGCCGAGAACAACATGCAGGTCTGTTACCCGACGACCCCCGCGCAATATTTCCACCTCCTGCGTCGTCAGGTCAAACAGACGGCGGCGCGACCGCTCGTCGTCATGACGCCGAAGAGCCTGCTTCGTCTTCCGGCCGCGACCTCTTCAATCGAGGAGTTGACTGCGGGCGGCTTTCGCCCGGTCGTTGACGACTCGGAGGCGACGGACAGGAGCGCGGTGCGGCGCATCGTCCTGTCGAGCGGCAAGGTCTTCTACGACCTCGCCGCCGCGCGCAAGAAGACGGGCGACGAGCGCGTGGCGATAGTCAGGCTCGAACAGTTCTACCCGTTTCCCGAGCGCGCGTTGCGTGAGGTCTTCGCCACATACACGCAGGCGACGCAGCTCGTCTGGTGTCAGGAGGAGCCGAAGAACTACGGCGGTTGGCACTTCGTCGAGCCGCGCCTGTCGGGACTCCTGCCCGCCTGCGAGCGACCCTTCTACGCGGGACGCGCCGCCTCCGCGAGTCCCGCCACCGGGTCGTATACGATTCACGAGTTGGAGCAGCGCAAGCTCGTAGACGACGCGCTTACCGAGCACGCACCCTACGTCTCCGGCGCTTCCACCGCGCGCTTTGCCGGACAGGCCGACTCGTAGGAAGGGATGAGGAATGAAGTGTAGACTGTTTTAACTTCATCCCTCATCCCTCCGCCCTCATCCCTTTTAAGAACTCGGGCCATGCGTCATACAGGTAGAGCGAGAAGGGAATCCACCAGATGAGGTCATTGGTAAGGCAGAGCACTGCGGTCGAGAGCGGCCACGCGCCGCTCCAGATGAGTTGCGCTAGTCCCAGTGGGCCGAGAATCTTCCCCGCGAGCCCGACGGCCGCGAGCAGCCAGCCGCGCTCGGGCGCGCGCGCCACCTCGAAATAGATAATCCCGTAGAGCCCGACCACCATGCCGAGACACGCGAAGATTTGCGGATGGTTCTGCGGCGGCATCCCCGAGAAGCGAAAGAGCCACTGCGGATCGAGCGCCGAGTAGAGTCCCCACGCGATGTTGTATGCGCCCGCCGCGCAGAAGACCGCGCGATGAAACTTTCGCCGTGCGATCACGTCTGCGTCCCTCCGGCCCGTTGCTTCTCGGTCTGCCCCTGCGGCGCTTCTATCTCGCGCACGCCCGCGACGCGCCACGGCCACCCGCCATTGGGAAGCCCCAACGCCGCGTAAAGATCGCGCGCGCCCGAGAGCGCGACGCCGAAGGCCATCAGCGTCAGTAGTAAAGAGAGCGCGTGCGGAATCTGATACGACTGCGAAGCGAATGCCGTCGGCTCTCTCCACCAATCGAACAACACTGGAATCAGCCGGGCGAGCATCGCGCCGTAGAGTATCCCCATCAACGCGTGCGTGATGCGCTCGCCCGAGTAGACGCCGCCGAGCGGCCTTCGCGCACGATCTTCGACAACGAAGTCGCGGAGCGTGATGCACACTTCGGCCGCGAGCAGCGCGGCCAGCACGAGCGTCCACGCGCCCCGCCACTCGATGCGCGGGAGCGTGGCGAAGACGACGGCGTAGATAAAGTCACGCGCCGCGTGCAGTCCCAACTCATTGCGCACGCCCGCGCCTGCGGCAGGCAGATGCGCGCGCCACTCGTGATAGTAGAGCGTGTCGAAGGCTCCGAACGCTCCCTGAATCGCCAGCAACCACAGGGCTTCTATCAAGCTCCGTTCACCTCCATCAATAAACGACCTTCGTATAAGAGCAGGAGCCCGACGAGCGGCATGGTGACTCGCACCGAAACGCGCACGCCGCCTGCTCGACCGTCGCACGACTCGGCGTGCTCGCTCGCCTCGATGCGAGGTGATAAAGCGGCGGGCAGCGTCACTCTCAAACCGAGCGCGCGCAGCGCCGCGCTCTCCTGTTGGTAGACGAGCGCGCCGTCTTCGACGCACAGACGGAAGCGAACCTCGAAGGGCCCCATGCGCTCCGCGAGCAGCGCGGCGTCGTGCGCGTGCTGCTGTGTGACGAAGGCGCGGTTATTAAAAGTCCTGTGCCAGCGCTCGCCGTCGCCGCTCGGAGTGACGCGGAGTTGAACGGGAACGACCTCACCGGGCGCGGGCAGTCGCAGGAGCGACGCGAGCATGCGCGCTGTGCGACTCGCGCCGCGTCGAACCGTGAACGAGCCCGTGACGCGCACGCCCGCTGCGTGGAGACGGCGCACGCTCTCGTCAAGTCCGCGCCACCCGTCTACAATCAGTCGCTCGTAGAGTCCCGCTTCCCGCACTAGCTCTGCTGTACGAGGCGGTGCCGCCGTCTCAGACCGTGCCGACATTCTTCGATGATAGCGCGATTCGCGCGGCGCGCGGGTGAAATGTATGTGGCGCTGCACGCCGCGTCAAAGCCTTGACTTCCCAACGCGTTTGGCATAGAAGCCTCTTACCATCTCGCGCCAGACCCGCAATCCGCTTGCGGACTTCTCGTCGTAGTTAATCGCAAGCGCAATACGAACGCCCCGCCGCTCGTGGCGGACAGAACTATTTTCTCCGCATCCCGAAAGGAATACTTTGATAAAGAAACTGCTTGCCCCACTCATCTCCCTCGCCGCCTGCGTGGCGCTCGCTTCGTGTCAGGCGCAGACGAAGCCGGCACCGGCGAAGCTCGTCGACGACGTGCGACCCGCGACCGCGAAAGCGCCGCCCACAGACCTCGAACAACTCGCTACGCGTCTCGTCACGCAGAGCGCCGCCGTCAAGGAGGGCGAGATCGTCCTCGTCTCCGGCGGGCCCGAAAACATGGAACTGCTCGAAGACATCGCCGTTCAGGTGCGCAAGGCCGGAGGCTTCCCGCTGCTCACCGTCGGCACCGACCGCATGTCTAAGCGCCTCTACACCGACGTGCCCGCGAAGTACGACGCGCAGCCCGACCAACTCGACCTCAAGCTCGCCGAGATCGCCAACGTGAGCATTAACGTTGACCGCAAGACGGCCGAGGACTTGTTCGCCGACGCCGACCCGAATCGCATGGCCGC
This sequence comes from Acidobacteriota bacterium, assembly GCA_032230645.1. GTDB lineage: Bacteria > Acidobacteriota > Blastocatellia > Pyrinomonadales > Pyrinomonadaceae > QHXN01. The sequence continues at coordinate 15,473 of JAVXWN010000162.1, forward strand.
GCGTGCCAAGGCGACCGAGCCAGTCACCGAAGCTTTCATCAAACACAACGTCCGCTCGGTCGAGGTCGGCAACGGCTTATACCCGAACGACTGGCTCGCGAAGCACTTCGATATGATGGAGGACGACCTGTCGAAGACCTTCTGGAGCGGCGTCAACATTGATTACTCGGAATTGCAGACGCGCGGCGCGCAGGTCAGCGCGGCTCTCTCGGCGGGCAACGAACTGCACATCACCGACTCGTCGGGGACAGACTTGAAGGTGCGCGTGCAGGGTCGTCCCTACGGCGTGAGTGACGGCATCATCTCGCCCGAGGACGCGAAGAAGGGCCCGGTCGGGCTTAACGTCTACCTGCCCGCGGGCGAAGTCTATGTGACGCCCGTGCCGGGGACGGCCGAGGGCAAGGTCGTGCGCGCGCTCGAATACTACAACGGCAAGGAGATTAACAATCTGACGATGACGTTTGCGGGCGGCAAGCTGACGGGGATAACGGGCTCGGGGCCGGGCTTCGATATGATGAAGGCGCGCTACGACACGGCGGGCGAGGGCAAAGATATCTTCGCCGTCGTTGATTTCGGCATCAACTCGAACGTCAAGCTCCCGGCGGGCAGCAAGGTTGCCACGTGGGTGCCCGCGGGCACCGTTACGGTCGGCATCGGCGACAACGTCTGGGCGGGCGGCGACAACAAGACGCCTTACGGTTACTTCGTCTCGCTGCCCGGCACGACCGTCACGCTTGACGGCAAGCCGGTCATTGATGCAGGTCAGTTGAAGCTCTAAGGTCATCGCGGGCGAACGCCGCGTAAGTTAAGGCCGGAGCCCGAAGGCGCTTGATGAAAGCGATGCGTCTTCGGGCTCCGGCCTTTTTTTGTCTCGCGAGTTGGTACTATCAGTCAACCGTCAGGGCTTCTTCTCGGGCGGCTTCGGTGGTGGTGGCGGCGTCTCCTTCGGCACGTCTTCGTCAATGATGTCGTCGTCGAGAATCTTCAACTCGGTGCCGTACTTCTGATAATTGCGGAAGCGTATGTCGTTGCGGAACTGCTGCACGTCGCCGCGCTCGTCAACCGTTATCACGTTCATCGAGTGCGAGGGTAGAAGGTAATCGCCCTGACCGGGAATCTTCACCCAGTCGTAGTCAAGTGTCACCTCGACGGATCTGAAAGGGAATGGGGCGGACACGTCGTAGGACTCGAATTCGAGGCGGAGCACGCGCGCGTTCTCGCGGTCTATCCAGACCTTGCCGCGTTTCGCGGCGATGACCGACGAGTCGCCGGAGGTGAGCACCCAACGCGAGTTCGCCTTCTTGATGTCGAAGGTGTAGATGACGGTGCGACGCCCGCGCAGCGTGTCCATGTCGAGCGGCTTGAACTCGGTGTGGCTCTCCTCCTCGAACAGCGCCCTCAGGTGAAGGACGAACTCGCCCGTGGAGTTCGACCCGCCCGCATCCCTGTAGTCACTCTTCTCCGTCGCCGCCGCCGATGTGCCCGCGATGCCGTTGACCGAGAGCAGTCGGTACCTCTCGCCCTCGCTCGGGCGATAGCTGACGCCGACGATGAGATGGTCGGAGACTCTCCAGTTGTGCGTCGTGCCCCGCGCGTAGGAACGTGTGACAAGCTGTTTGACGACGAAGTCCGGCATCTGTTCGAGCGCCTCGTTGGTCGCCTCGCGCGCCTTCGAGAGCAGCGCGGTCGCCTCGGCCTCGGGCGGCAGCGGCGTCGCCACCTTCGGGTTGAGAAAGCGACGCTCGGCCTCTTCGAGCACGCGCCGCAGCTCCTCGTCGTTGCCGCTCTTGGTGGCGATGAACGAGCGCAGTCCCGCCGTCAACGTAAACCCGATGCCGCGCCGCCTGATCTCGCTGACAAGCTGCTCCTTCATGTCCGGTCGCTGCGGCAACTGCCGGACGAGCGCGAGAAACTCCGGGTTCGTCAATGGCGTCTGCTGCTGTTGCGCGGACGCCGCACCGCAGAGCACCGCCGCGCAGAGCGCGACCGCCGCGATGCGTCCAAACAATCTTTTGAAAGCAGGAAAACTCATAAACATCTCGGGATAAAAACTACCTTTGGCATGAACACGCGTTTTATTGATGCTCGGCGGCGCAAAAGCGTTCGATTGTGCGGCGCAGTATTCGAGCGCACTCGCGCAGTTCGTCGGTGGGAACGAACTCGCCCGTGCGATGCGCAACGCGTATGTCGCCCGGGCCGAAGACGACCGCGTCGGCTCCCAACTCGGCCAACTGCGGAGCCTCGGTGCCGAAAGATATCGTGCCCGCGCTCTTCCCCGTAGCCTCTTCGAGCGCGACGACGAGCAGCGCGTCCGCGCGCGTCTCCATCCCGCCGTCGAGCCGCGTTAACACGACCTCGCATGCGAAGCCTTCGTCCTCCGCGCGCAGCGCTTCGACCTCGCGGCCGACCAACTCGGCCACAAGCTCCGCCCTCTGTCCCGGCACGGGTCGCCATTCGAGCGTGAAGCGGCACTCGCCCGCGATAACGTTCTTGGCCGTGCCGCCCTTGATAACGCCGACGTTGACGGTCGTGTGCGGCGGGTCGAACGCCTCGTGCGCGTCGCGCTTAAGCCCTTCCGCGATCTTCTCGATTCGTGTGACGAGCCGGGCGGCGCGCATGATGGCCGACGCGCCCAAGTCGGGGTATGCGCTGTGCCCTTCGCGCCCGCGAACGATGACTTCAGCGAGACAGTAACCCTTACCCGCGCGCATAGGTTGAAGCGATGTCGGCTCGCCCACGACCACGTGCCGCGCTCGAAAAGGCTTTGACTCCGCGAGACGCTTCGCGCCGAGACACCCAACCTCCTCGTCCGCCGTCAGCACAAGCGCCAGGGGTCGCACGAGCCGCCGCACGTCCACCTCTTCCAGTGCCACGAGAGTCGCCGCGATAAACGCCTTCGTGTCACACGCGCCGCGCCCGTAGAGCTTGCCCTCGCGCTCCACGAGTGTCAGCGCCTCTGTCCACGCCGGGTCAAACGGCACCGTATCGGTGTGACCGACTAAGGCGAGTTCCACTTCACCGCCGTCTTCAAAAGTCTTCGGATGAACCGCGACGAGGTTGAACTTCTTCACGCCCGACTCGTCGGTGTAAGGAAACATGCGCGCGCAGAGTCCCGCCGCCTCGACGCGCGGCAGAACGTGATTTATCAACTCGATGTTCGACCGCGAAGAGCGCGAGTCGATGCGGACGAGTTCGGCCAGTGTGCTTTCAACGCTCATATCTTTTTTAGTGATGAATGATGCGTGATAAGTAATAAGAGAGAAGGAGTCGCCTTCTCATCATTCATCATTCATCATTCATTCCACAGTCTTCGTTGGAGAGCCGCAAAGCGCAAGACGATCTCTCGCTGCGCGGGGTGCGCACCGGATTCGACGACGAGGCGACCGCCGATGGCCGTCTCGCGGACGGCTGTGCGCGAGAGCGAGAAGACTATCGCGGGGAGAAGGTCTTCCGTAGACGCCCCCGCGATTGAAGGGTCGTCCAGAGCGACGGTGAAGAAGTCGGCGGCGAGGCCGGGCTCGAACGCGCCCGCGTGCGCGCCGATGCTGTGCGCGCCGCTCGCACTCGCGCACTCGAAGAGACGCGCGGCGAGCGCAGACATCCCGAACGCTTCTGTCTCGCTTGCCTGCGCTGCATGAGTGTCAACACGACTTTCGTCGTCAACGCCTTCGGCCCCGGCGGGCGCGAGCACGTTGCGCCGGAGCGAGAGCAGCCGCAGGTGGTATTCAAGCTCGCGCGCGTCTTCGAGCAAGTCTATCTGCGCGTGACTGTCCGTGCCGAGCGCGAGCGTGACGCCCTCTTTGAAGAAGAGTTCTGCGGGCACGACGCCGTCGCCGAGGTTGCGCTCGGTCGTCGGGCAGGCACACACGCACGCCCCCGCATCGCGCAAGGCGGCGATCTCTTCCGCCGTGACATGAACGGCGTGAACACCCGTGAAGCGGGGGCCGAGGACACCCTCCGAGGCGAGCAGCGCGACGGGCGTGCGTCCCGTCTCCGTGATGCACGCCTCGACCTCCGCCGGTTGCTCCGCGACGTGCATGTGCAGTGGGAGCCCGCGCGCGAGCGCGAACGCGCTCACCTCGCGCAGGTACTCGCGTGGCACGGCGCGCACGCTATGCGGCGCGACGCCGAGCCACGCCGCGAGCGGTGTCGAGTCGCGCGGCGCGAGGTCGCGCATGAGCGACTCCGTGTTGCGAATGAAAGTTTCGGGGTCGGGCTCGATGAAGCGGCGCTGCCTTTCGTCGGGCTCCTTGCGATAGCCCGCGCGCGCGTAGGCGACGCGCAGCAGCGCGATTCTCAAGCCCACATCGCGCGCCGCGCGCACGACCTCGCGCGCGAGCAGGTTCGGGTCGTCGTACTCGTCCCCCTTCGGAGTCCTGTGCAGGTAGTGAAACTCGCCGACCGAGGTGATGCCCGATAGAGCCATCTCAAGGAAGGCCATGCGCGAAGCGTCGTAGAGGTCTTCGGGCGTGAGCCGCGAGGCGGCCACGTACATCATCTCGCGCCAAGTCCAGAATGAGTCGGAAGCGTGCGCGCTACTACGGTACTCGGTGCGGCCGCGTATGACGCGCTGGAAGGCGTGCGAGTGCGCGTTGACCATGCCGGGCAGCATCGCGCGCCCCGGCATACTCACGCGCGCGGCACGCTTCGGCAAGTCTTCGGCGCGCGCGACGGAGACGATGCGGCCCGAAGCATCGCAGACGAGCGCGCGCTCGGCATGGAAGCGCCCGCCGACGTAGAGCAGTTCGGGCACGAAGGTCGTGGTGTCGCCCGTCGCGCCATGTGGATTGAGGGGAGTGCTCAACTGTGTCTTGTACTCTTGCCCCGGAGACAGCTATTCGTCACTTCACTTCTTCTGCGTGCGCTGATGGGCGGGGCCTAGCGCCTTCTGCTGCTTGATCCACTCGTCAACGTTTCGCTCAAGCACGTCGAGCGGCAGAGCGCCGGAGCCGAGCACGATGTCATGAAATTCGCGCACGTCGAACTTGTCTCCAAGCTCGGCGCGTGAGCGCGCGCGAAGCTCCTTTATCTTCAGCTCGCCGATCTTGTAGGCGAGCGCCTGTCCGGGGTCTGTGATGTAGCGGTCAATCTCGTTCGTCACGTCAAGCTCGGTCTTGGCGGCGTTGTCGAGGAAATAGTCGATGGCCTTCTGCCTGTCCCACTTGTAGTAGTGCATGCCTGTGTCAACGACCAGACGGACTGCGCGCCACATCTCGTAGGTAAGCTGGCCGAACTTGGAGTAGGGGTCGTCGTAGAGCCCCATCTCTTCGCCGAGGGATTCGGCGTAGAGCCCCCAGCCCTCGACGAAGGCTGTGTAGCCGCCGTAGCGACGGAACTTCGGAATCTCGCCCAACTCCATCGCGCGCGCGATCTGGAGGTGATGACCGGGGACGGATTCGTGCAAGCTCAAAGCCATCATCTCCCACTTGGGCCGCGTCTCGGGCTTGTAGAGGTTGACGTAGTAGTAGCCGGGGCGCGAGCCGTCGGGCGAGCCCTGCTGGTAGTAAGCGGTCGTGGTGTCGGGTGCGAGCGTGTCGGGGATAGGCGTGACGCCGTAGGGCATGCGTGGCAACGTCTTGAAGACCTTGATGAGGTTCGGGTCAATGCGCTTGGCCGTGGCACGGTAGGCGTTGAGCAGGTCTTCCGGGCTCTTGTAGTAGAACTGGTCGTCGGTGCGAAGCTTCTTGAAGAACTCCTTCAGGCTCCCTTTGAATCCAACCTGCGTCATCACCTTCTGCATCTCGGCGCGTATGCGCGCGACCTCGCTCAGGCCCTTCTCGTGAATCTGCTCGGGCGTCATCTCGGTGGTCGTGTAGCGGCGCGCGAGGAAGGCATAAGCCTCCGCGCCGTTGGGCCACTGCCAGACGCCGACGCGGTCGAAGGAGGCGGGCAGATACTCGCCGACGAAGTATTCGCGCAGGCGTCGAAGCGAGGGGATGACCGACTGCGCGACCGCATCGCTCCCGGCCTGCGCGAGTCGCGCGCGGTCGGCTTCGGTGATGTCTTTGGGAAAGGTTTTGAATGGCTTGTAGAAGCTGCTCTCTTCGGCGTGCGCGACTATCTGGCGGTCGAGTTGCGCGGGCACGCGCTGCAAGGTGACTTTGGGCCAGAGCATGTGCGCGCGCACGCCCTCGCGCATCAAGGCCATCGTCTGGTCAACGTAAGCGGGGAAGGCACGCAGGCGCGCGAGCCAGTCTTCATAGTCCTTGACGGTCTGGAAGCGTAGAAGCTCGGCCAACTCGTCCTCGCTCTGGATGCCGCCGCGCTGGTTGATGGGCAGCAGGTAGAGGCGGAGCTTGAATTCCTCGATGTCGTTTTCGAGGTCTTTGCGAAAGAGGTCGTAGTTGAGGCGGTCGGCCGCCCCGAGCCGCTCGCGGTCAATCCTTTGCACGCGCGCGAGCGTCTGGAGACGGTGCTGCTCGCGGCGCTCGTTGGCCTCGATGCTCACGTCCGGCCAGCGGTCGTTGTAGCGCCGGTCGCCGAGTTGCGAGGCGAAGGTCGGGGACTCGCGCATCGTCCACTCCCACTCTTCATCAAAGAGCTTGTTGAGGACGACCGCCGCCTCGCCGCCGCCGCCCGTCTCGCCACGATGCTGCGCAGCCGCGCGCCGCTGCGCGCCAGCGGGCGCGGCAGTCTGCCAGACGATAGCGATGATGAGCAGCGAGAGAACGAGGCACTTCGCTTCAAAGCGCATGGTGTTTCTTGTCCTCCGTGGGCGTATTACGGAATTGATAAGTCAGGAGACGCACGGGAGGATACAACAGGAAAGTAGATAGTAGCCAGTAGTCAGTAGACAGCAGGTGCTTCCGCCCGGCAGGCGCTGACTGCTTCATACTGACCCCCGCCGTCAACGCGTTTCCAGTGATTACCGGCTACTGGCTACTGGCTACTGTTCTTCCGCATCTAAATCTTCACGATGAGTGTTTCCGTCAAGGAGTTGAAGACTTACACGAGTTTCGCGCGGCGCTTTGCGGGACGATTCGTGCGCGAGCGCGTCGCGGAGTCGCGTGTGCCAGTGCTACCCGCGCCGCACAGGCCCGAGCCCGCGACGTGGGACGACACGCGGCTGACGGTGGCGTGGCTCGGGCACGCGACCGTACTCATAAACTTTTACGGCACGTGGCTGCTGACCGACCCGGCGTTGCGCCGTCGAGTCGGAGTGCGCGTCGGCGCATTGACGCTCGGCCCACGCCGTCTTGTGCGTCCGGCGCTCGCGGTCAAAGAACTGCCCGCGCTCGACGCCGTGCTCGTCTCGCATGCGCACATGGATCACTGCGACATGGGGACGCTCCGCCGTCTGCCGCGCCGCACGCGCGCCGTCGTGCAGGATGGTAACGGCGATCTCATGCGGCGCTTCGAGCGCGTTGACGAGTTGAAGTGGGGCGAGGGCGTGGAGATCAAAGACGCGCGCATCGAAGCGATTGAGGTCAACCACTGGGGCGCGCGGCGTCTGACGGACAAGCATCGCGGCTACGGTGGTTTCCTCGTCGAGAAGGGAGGGCGTGCGCTCGTCTTCGGCGGCGACACGGCCTACACGCAGGCTTTCGCGCGTCTCAAGCGGAGGGGCGTGCGCGTCGCCCTCGCCATCCTTCCCATCGGCGCATATGACCCATACGTCTACGTCCATGCCAACCCCGAGCAGTCGTGGCAGATGGCGCGCGAGATGGGAGCCGATTACATTCTCCCAATGCATCACTCGACCTTTCGCCTCAGCCGCGAGCCCGCTGACGAGCCGCGCCGCCGCCTGCTCGCCGCCGCCGGGCGCGAGCACTGGCGCGTCGCGCTCACCGAGATCGGGCAGACGTGGATGTTGCCGGAATAGATAAAGAGTTAAGCCAAAAGTAAAAGGCAAAAGGCAAAAAGTGAAGATGAA
>JAVXWN010000169.1:0-5494 GCA_032230645.1 Acidobacteriota bacterium
AATGTCTATGCCGATGGAGATAATCACGGATGACATCGAACTCGAACGCGCAGGCTTCGGCTGGCGCGAAGGCAAAGCGGGCGTGCGCGCCCTTGTCTGCGCGCCGCTCGAACAGGACGGATTCGCCAACGCATTCTCGACGCGCGGCGGAGGCGTGAGCCCTTTTCCATCGGACTCGCTCAACCTCGCGGGCTTTGATCAGGATTCGTCCGAGAACATCATTGAGAACCGTCGCCGCTTTCTACAACTTCTCGAAGGCCGTTGGACGCTCGCCGCCTGCTGGCAGGTTCACGGCCGCGAGGTGCGAGTCGTGCGCGATGCTGACGACACGCAGTCGGAGCGCGAGCACTGCGACGCGCTGGCGACCCGTGCGGCGGGCGTGCTGCTCGGCGTCAAGACTGCCGACTGCGTGCCTGTGCTGCTCGGCGACGTGCGCGTGCGTGCGTGCGCGGCGGTTCACGCGGGCTGGCGCGGGACGCTCGAAGAGATTGTAAAGCACGCGCTTGGTCGGATGCGCGATGAGTTCGGGACTCGGCCCGAGGACGTGCGCGTGGCAATCGGCCCGGCCGCGCTTGGCTGCTGCTACGAGGTCGGCGCGGAAGTCGTGGAGCCCTTCCGCGCCAAGTTCCCGGATGCCGACTCGCTCTTCAAACAGACGCGAGACGGGCACGCGCTCGTCAACCTGCACGAGGCGAACCGCAGGCAGTTAATCGAAGCGGGCGTTGCGCCCGAGAGAATCCACCTGCTCCCGCTCTGCACGATGTGCCGCACAGACCTCTTCTTCTCCTATCGCCAAGACAGGAAGTTGCACGGCCGCACGGGCAGGCTCTTATCCGTCATCGGCCGCCGCGCCTGATGCATCAATCACAACTCAGCCTCTACTCCTGCGACCAGCGCCGCCGAAGTATTGGCCGTTGATGTGGTTGACGGGCGTGTCGCGGCCGACGATGGCGATGGGCAACACAAGCTGGCTCGTCGTGGGCGGGAAGCATACTTCGTCGTTGCAACTTTGGAAGCGGATGTTCGCGCGCACGCGCGCCACACCCAACTCGTAGTTCGCGGGCACGCTGACGTTGAAACGAAAGATGGCGCGACCTTCGTAAACGGCGAGTCGTTCCTCGGGCGAGCCCGCGCCGAAGCGGAAGGTGCGCACCGAGCCGCGCGGGTACGAGACCGGAGTGATGCGAAGTCCGCGCGGCGCGTCCACCTTCAACACGGTCGCGACTGCATACTTGCCAAGCGGGCGGTTCGAGTTGACGTGCATGCCGCGCGGAATCTCCATCACGATGGCTGCCTGAAAGGTGCTGCCCTGCTGCGCCGGGTCAACCGAGAAGAAGCCGTTGATGCGGATTTGATCGGCCTGCGGCTCGCTCGACCGCATGCCGGGCTCTACGTCAGGCGCGGCGTCAAGCACGGCGTCGGGCGCGTACGACGTGAATGCGCGTGCGCTCGATGTCGAGTGCGCGGCCGACGCGAGCAGTGCCGCGAGTGTTAGGAGCGCGAGCGCGAGTCGTGCGTTGAAGTCGCTTTTCATGTCGGGTCTGTCTCGTCGTCTTGTCTCGGTCGGGTTCGAGCTTCAGGAGAGTTGCTGAAGCGCGTGCCGCGGCGCGCGGCGAGTTGGCCGCAGGCGGCGTAGATGTCTCGCCCGCGCGGGCGGCGCACGAAGGCGTGGACGCCCTTCGATTCGAGTATCGCTTTGAAGGCGGCGACTCGCTCTTCGGTTGAAGGCCGGTAGGGCAACTCGTCCGCCGGGTTGTGCGGGATGAGGTTGACCTTCGCGCGCAGTTGATGGCGATTGAGCAGGCGCGCCAGTTGCCGCGCCTGCTCGTCCGAGTCATTAACGCCGTCGAGCATGACGTACTCGAAGGTGAAACGCTCGCCGGGTTTGAGAGACTCCTCGAACTCCTTGCACGCGGCGAGCAGTTCTTCGAGCGGCCAGCGTTTGTTGATGGGCATCAGGCGGTCGCGTAGCGCGTCGTCGGGCGCGGCAAGCGAGATGGCGAGGTGCGGGCGTTCCGCGATGTGCGCCAGCTCTCTTATCTTCGGCACCACGCCCGCGGTCGAGACCGTGACGCGGTTCGGCACGATGAAGAGTCCATCTTCATCCGCCATCACGCCGAGCGCATCCATCAGCGGCTCGAAGGCGAGGAAGGGCTCGCCCGCGCCCATCGCGACGAGGTTCGTGCCGCGCGGCGTCTTCTCTCCGACGCCGTAAGCGTCGTTTAAGGCGATGATTATCTGCTCGACCATCTCGCCCGCCGTGAGCGTGCGCAGCAGTCCCAACTTCGCCGTCAAACAGAAGTCGCATTGAAGCGGGCAACCCGACTGCGAAGAGAAGCAGATGGTGTCGCGCCGCTCCTCAGGGATGAAGACGGTCTCGACGGGGAGGCCGTCATGCGTCTTCATCAAGTAACGTCGAGTGCCGTCCTCCGCCACGTAGCGCGACTCGACCGTGAGCGTCGAAGCGGTCGCCGTTTCCATCAGTCGCTCACGCAAACCTTTCGGCAGGTCGGTCATCTCGTCGAACGAGCGCAGGCGACGCCGCTGCAAGGCCGCGAAGATTTGACGACCGCGATACGCGGGCTCGCCCATCCCCTCGACGAAGCTTTCAAGCTCGTCTTGCGTTAGTCCGGTCAAGTGCATCTGCTTGCTCATCACTTCGCTCGATTCTACAACGTTCACTCGACGCATACACAGCCCGCAACGACGTGCGGGCTGCGCCGGAATAGGCTATAAAGGCCGCGCCACGAAAGAGTCGCCGGGTTTGGATGCCGCGCAGCGCGGGAGGGATCGATGGCGCAGAACTACGAGTATCAAGTTTGCATGGCGCAGTACGGGCGCGTGACTTTCGTCAACAGCGTGTGGCGGGGCCGCGTGGCCGTCAGCGAAGACACCAATGCGTCGCTGGAATCGTGCCCGAACATCTGGGAGTATTTGCAGGAGGCGGGACGCGACGGCTGGGAACTGGTCACGGTGATCACGCACCCGCAGGAGACTCCGGCGGCCGTGCAGGACGTGCTCTACCTGAAGCGACCTTCGTGGTGAAGACCGCGCTCCACTACCGCTCGGGAAAAGTGTTGGACGCCGCACGGTGCGGCGGACGATAATCAGTCCCGAGCCTGTTGGGCTGCTCGTCAAAGCGAGCCGTTGAAAGATGGAAGAGTTGAAGGCAGAGAAGCATCTCAAGTTTTTGCTGCTGCTCGCGCTCGCGGCATGCGCGGCGTGCGGCGTGGCCTCGACCGCGAAGCAGGCTACGCGCGCGACGCAGCCGTCGGCCGCGCACGACGCCGCGCAGAGTTCCGATAAGCCGCGCGCGTCGAGCGGCTCGCCCTTTCTCGACAAGCTCGCCGGGGCGGCAGTCGAGCGGACGAGCCATGAGGTACGCTACGACCCGTCCTATTTTGTGATTGACTACCCCGGCGGCGACGTGCCGTCGGAGGTCGGCGTCTGCACCGACGAGGTCATACGCTCGTACCGCGCTCTCGGCGTTGACTTGCAGAGAGAAGTACACGAAGACATGGCGCGCGACTTCTCGGCCTACCCGCGCACGTGGGGCTTGAAGAAGACGGACACGAACATTGACCACCGACGCGTGCCCAACCTGATGGTCTTCTTCACGCGACGGGGCGCGTCCCTGCCCGTCACCGAGGAGGCACGCGACTACAAACCGGGCGACGTGGTGACGTGGGACTTAGGCAGCGGGATGACGCACATCGGCGTCGTCGTGGGTGTGCCGTCGGACGCGGACGCGAGCCGCTTGCAGATAGTTCACAACATCGGCGCGGGGCCCAAGATGGAGGACGTGCTCTTCGCCTGGAAGATCACGGGGCACTATCGCTACGCGGGGCCGAAAGGTGATGCACGCGGCTCCGTGGAGCAGAGTGCGACGGGCGCGGGTGTGAGCAACCAAACTTCCAAAGGTAGAAAGCAGAAGTGAAGTCGGAGACTGCTTACGGGATTGAGGTCAAGCCGTCGCATATAGACGGCAAGGGCTGTTTCGCCACCGTTCCTTTCAGCAGACGCCACAAGGTCGCCGAGTTGACGGGCGAGCGCGTGTCGCGCGTCGAGGCGGCGAGGCGTATGCGCGGCAAGCGGCGGCTGCACATCTGCGCCATAGACTCTTACTGGGGCGTTGACAGCAGCCGTGGCGGCAACGGCACGCAGTACGTCAACCACTGCTGCGAGCCAAACTGCTTCATGCGCGTCACACACGGCCACATCATCATCTATGCGCTGCGCGACATACGACCGGGCGAGGAGTTGACGCTCGACTACGGCGAGACTTATCACCCGGACTCGAAGCTCTGCATGTGCGGCGCGCCTTCGTGTCGCGGCACGCTCAACCCACCGAAGCGGAGGCGCGACTGAGACGTGCTGACGCTTGAAGATTATGGCTGGTCTGACTTCTTCGCGCGGGAGTTCGCGCCCTACGCCGAAGAGGGGTTCGAGCCGGGGCGCGTCCTTCTACAGCACAACCGCGCGCTGATGCTCTACACCGCGGCGGGCGAGACGCTGGCCGAGACTACGGGGCGTCTGCGCTATCATGCGCGCGGGGCAGAGGACTTACCGGCCGTGGGCGACTGGGTTGTCATCCGCCACACGCCCGAGGAGGCGAAGGCGAAGGTTCACGACATACTGCCGCGCCGCTCGAAGTTCTCGCGCCGTGCGGCGGGCAGCGAGACGCAGGAGCAGATAGTCGCGGCCAACGTGGACACGGTCTTTCTCGTCACAGGGCTCGACAACGACTTCAACCCGCGCCGCGTCGAGCGCTACCTCATCATGGCTTGGGAGAGCGGAGCGGAGCCCGTCGTCATTCTCAACAAGGCAGACCTCATCGAAGAGGCCGAAGAGCGCAGGCGCGAGATAGAGCTTGTCGCACCCGGCGTGCCCGTGCTTCTGCTGAGCGCGAAGCGCGATGAGGGAGTCGAGCAGTTGCTGCCTTACATCAGTCGCGGGCGCACCGTCGCACTGATGGGCTCGTCGGGTACGGGGAAGTCAACCATCACGAACCGGCTGCTCGGCTCCGAGGTGCAGCGCACGCAGGAGGTGCGGCTACAGGACACGCGCGGTCGTCACACGACGACGCATCGCGAGTTGTTCATCGTCGCGAGCGGCGGGCTCGTCCTCGACACGCCGGGCATGCGCGAGTTGCAACTGCTGGTGAGCGAGAAGGGATTGCGCGAGACTTTCGAGGAGATAGAGGAGACGGCCGCCGGGTGTCGCTTCAGCGATTGCGGTCACGAAGGCGAGCCGGGCTGCGCGGTGCGTGAGGCGCTCGACGCGGGCACACTCGACGCCGAGCGCTATGGCAACTATCGCAAGATGCAGGCCGAGATGCGCCACGCCGCAACCCTTGTGGATCAGCGCAAGGCGCAGGAGGAGAAGTCGCGCGTCAAGCGCATCCACCGCGTCTTCAACCGGATGCCAAAGAAGCGCAACTAAGCGGGTTGCACCTGAGTGCAACCTGTCGCCGGGAGCGCGGGCACACTAGCCC
>JAVXWN010000232.1:0-6750 GCA_032230645.1 Acidobacteriota bacterium
AGAAGGCGTCTGCTCGAAGCTCGCGCAGTGCCGAGAAGAAGCGCGCCATCTCATCCAACATGTAGAGCCCCGTGACGGCCCCCGCGTAGATAACCTCGAATCTCTTCGACTCGCCCGTGCCTTCTGCACGTTCCGAGAAGCGCGACAGCCCGACGCAGCAAGGGATGACCGTCACCTTCTCAGCATCCGTCAGCCCACTGCCGACCACCCACTCGCGCATCTTCTCTGTGAGCACGATGACCTGATCGGCGCGGCCGAGCCCCACGCGCTCAAGCCACTTCACCGCGCGGAACAGCAAAGAGCCTTCGGCCCAGATGCCCGCGTCCGCGTACTCTTCGGCCATCAGCCCGCGCACGTCGAAGACGATGCGGCAACGCGGCGCGAAGATGCGTGCCACAAGCGCCATCGCAAGAGGTACGTGCGCGCGCGCGTGCAACACGTCTAGGCCCTGCCGCCGCACGTGTCGCGCCGCAGTCAACGCACCGGCCAGCACATCGTAAGCGGTGGCGAGCGCCGAAGGGCGACTGTGATACGCAAGCGCCGACCATTCAATGCCGTCACTCGACAGCCGCGCACGCTCGGCTTCTATCGCTTCATCGTTCCACGCGCGGCGCATCTCGGGCTCGAAGGTCAGTAGATGAACGCCGACGCCCGCCGTCGCAAGACAGCGCAAGTACGGGAGCACCTGCGTCTGTACAAGCGGCTCGCGCAATCCGAAGTAACAGAGATAGAGAGTCTTCACAGGTCGGCCTGCGTGCGCGCCTGTGCGCCGACGAACTCGCCCCGGCCCTTGTGGCGCGCGGCACGCACGGCGCGCGTCAACCTGCGGCCGAGACAGAGTCGCGCGGCGATGCGCCAGAAGTGTAGCTCGCGCAGAACGAGCGGATACTCTTTGAGCGCCGAGGCTAGAAAGCCGCGCGCGCGCGGCCACTCGCCCGCGAGATAGAAGCCGTAGGCGCAGTGTGTGAAGTTAATAGCACGGATGCGGCGAGCGGGAATGCCGAGCGAGTGAGGCAGTCCCGTGTTGATGACCTTCTCGGTGGCGAGCACGCTCTGGCGCGCGAACTTTTCAGGGTTGCCCCAAGTGCTGTCGGGGTGCAGACGCCGCCACACGGTCGGCTCGCCCACGCGCTCGAACGTCGAGTCGCCCCGCAGCAGCGTCACCCACACCAGCCACTCTTCAAGCATTACCGCTTCCGGGTCGAAGACATCCGCCGACCCGTAGGCCGCGTCGAGCGCAGAACGACGCACGACGACCTCCGCCGGAAAGAGGATGAGCCGCTTGAGACATAACTCGCGCTTGAAGCGGTCGCCCATGAGCGGCGTGCTCGTCACGTGTTCACGTATGACACGCCCCTCCGCATCTACCAGCCCGTGGTCGGCGTAGACGGCCGCCGCGCTCGTGTTCTTTTGTAGCGCGTCAAGACAGGCGCGCACATGATTGGGTCGCCAGAGGTCGTCCGAGTCGAGGAAGGCCACGAACTCACCGCGCGCAAGCCGCAGCCCGTGGTTGCGCGCCACGCAACGCTCCGCGTTCTCCTGCCGGACGTAGCGGAAGCGCTCGCCCCAAGCGGCGCGTTGACGCTCGACGACAGCCGCCGTGTCATCCGTCGAGCCGTCATCGACAACGATGACCTCGACCTCCGCGCCCTCCTGTCTGAGCGCGGACTCGACCGTCGCGGGCAGGTAGCCCGCGCGGTTGTAAGCAGGGATGACGACGCTTGTCAAAGATGACTGCATGTAAACACTCTAGTGAGCCGCGACCGTCTCGGTCAACAGCCTCGGACGCCAGCCGGGCACCTGTTCGGGGACGAGATAGTAGACGTTGCCGACGACGGGGAACGTCGCGCCGCATGGCGCGCACTTCAACTCATCACGGCCGCCCTCCAACTCGCCCTTGCACTTCGGACAGCACAGCATCGAACGCAGCCGCGCAGCCGCCTTCGTGTCCGAGCGACGACGTGCAAGCCGCGCGAGCCTCTGCTTGACGCGCTCGTTCCTCGTTAAGTGTCGCACGGGCAGACGCTCAAGCAGCGCGGACAAATCGCCCCGCGCGACGGGGCCGTGCGTCCCAAGCTCGGCGGCCGTTCGTTGCCACGCGCTATGCGGCAGACGACGCACGGTGTACTTGATTCGGCCCACCCAATCGTAGGCCGCCACAAGGTTGAGCCGTTCCATGTTGTCAACGAAGAAACTCTCGAACTCGCGGTCGGACTCGAACCGGCGCGAGAACCATTCGTGCAAGTCGGCGTCGTGGAGCTTGCGCGGCTTCTCCTCAAACACCATCTCGTCGCCGCGCACCTCGACGTACCAGCGATGGAACTCCCAACCGTGCAGCATCTCGCGGACGCGACCCGGACATTCGACGTACCCGGCGGCGGCAACGCGGCTCAACTCGGCGAAGAGCGCCTCGGGCTCTTCGACGTGCTCGGCCAGGTGAGAGCAGATGACATAGTCAACGCTTCGGTCTGTGAAGGGGAGATAGAGCGCATCGCAGACGACGAAGGGTCGGTCGTCAAGCGCGATGGGCTGCTGGCGCTCCGCATCGTCGGCGAGGAACTTGTCGGCGAGGACGTTGGCGCGCATGTTGGGCATATGACCGCACCCGATGTCAACGACGATTGAGTCGTCGGGTATCCCGTGGCGGCGCGGAAAGTCCCACCATGAACGTAGGCTGCGAAGGCTGCGGCGAATCATGCGAAAGAGACCCTATCCAAAACACCACGGCTCGCGCGCGTCACGTAGCGCAGCCCCGACGGGTGCGACCTCACAGCCATGTACGCGAGCCGGAAGAAGTCCGCGAGCCGCCCACGCCGCAGGTAAGACTTGGCAAGCACCGAGTAGTGCCACGCGTAGACCGCGCCACGCTTCGACATCACCTCGGGCCACGCGCGCGCGATGTGCGGACATGAGAAGAGCCGCTCAAGCACGAGCAGAGTACAACTCTCAAGCACAGGCAGCGGGAACTTTGAATGCTCTGCTGCGCGCACGACCGTGAGCGAACGCGCCACGCGCACGCACTCGAAGTGCGCGGCGAGGCGCAGCCACATATCCCAGTCCTCGCCCGTGCGCAGTCGCGCGTCGAAGAGCCCGACTTCGTCGAAGCACGCGCGCCGCACGAGCGCCGTCGGCGTTGCGAACATGTTGCCCGCGAGCATCTGCGGCAGCAAAGATCGTTCGGTCGTCCCGCACGCCAGATCGCTCTCCGACCCGCTCGCGCTGCGCAGCGTCACGTCCGTGTAGCTGAAGACGGCCGACGGTCGCCGCTCCAACTCTTCAAACTGCGCTGCGAGCTTTCCGGGAAGCCAGAAGTCGTCGGCGTCGAGAAAGGCGACCCACTCGCCTCTTGCTTCGCTGATGCCACGGTTGCGTGCGACCGCAGCGCCCGCATTCTCCTGCCTGAACCAGCGCAAGTCGCCTTCGGCCGCGAGCCGTCCTATCACCTCCGGCGTCTCGTCGGTCGAGCCGTCGTCAACAACGATTATCTCAAGCTCAGGCCACTCTTGCGCGCGCGCGCTCGCCACCGCACCGGACAGGAGCGGCGCAAGGTTGTAGGTGGGGATGACGACGCTGACACTGCGTCCCATCTCGGTTCGCACACTTCGCGCATTCACCATTGAAGCTTAAAGCCGCGCCTCGCCGAGCGTCAAACGCGCCGCCCCGCGACCGGTTCAATCACCGCGCAGCGCACGGCGCAGGTCGGCCGCGAAGAGTTCGAGCGTCTGGTCAACGTCGCGGCCGTCGCGTCGCTTCAAGCGGCGCGCGGCCTTCTGCATCGAGAGCAGCATGCATCTCGCCGCGAGGTTCGTGATGCGCCGTCGGCGCGACAGGCAGAAGCGTTGGAAGTCGAGAAAGGCTTCCGACTGCACGCGCAGTTTTTCGAGCGAGTCCCAACGCTTCAAAGAGCTTGCCGCGCCGTGATGCATGATGACCGACGCGGGCTCGAACACAAGCCGCCAGTTCGCGCGCGTCATGCGCAGGCACCACTCGCTGTCCTCTCCGTACATATGAAAGCGTTCATCGAAGCCGCCCACCTCGTCCACGACTTCGCGCCTGACGAGCATCGCCGCGCCGCTCAACTGCCCTACCTCGCGCCTGCGCGCGTAGTCCCAATGCTCGGCCAGCAACAACTCGCCGCGCAAGCCACGCGGCAGAAGCTTGTGCAGCCTGAGCCCCGTCAACAACGTCTCCCACGCCGAAGGCTCGCCGCGCCAAACGCTCACCTGCGTCGAGCCGTCCGCGTTCAAAAGCTTCGGCCCCGCCGCACCCACTCGCTTCCCTGAGCGCACGGCTGTGATGAGACGGTCAATGCTGCCTTGCGTCACCTCGGTGTCGGGGTTGAGCAGGAAGAGTAGCGGCGCGCTCGTCAACGCGAAGGCTTGATTGTTCGCACGACCGAAGCCTCGATTGTCTTCGTTGGCGATGACGCGCAGCCCTGCACCTAACGCTGGCGCGGCGTCGGATGCACGCAGCCTGGCGAGGCTGTCGTCAGCCGAAGCGTTGTCTATGACGACGACCTCGAAGCTGAGCGAGGGCGGCGCGGCCACGAAGCTCTCGACGCACCGCCGCAGCAGGTCGCCCCCGTTCCAGTTAACGATGATGATTGATAGCTCTGCGCTCACGTCCGCTCGCACTCGACTCCCGTTCGGCGCGCTCGGCCGCCGCGTCAGTGATGAAGTCGGGCCATGTTACTATCAACGCGCGCGGCACATGAAACGGTGCGTGTGCGTTATGAGATTGAGACTTCTTCCGTTGGCCGCGATTCGAGTTTGAGGATGAACGACCGTAACTCTCATCGGAGCGCGCTCGGGCTCCTGCGCCCACAGAGGGTCGCGAGGCGGAGACTGCCCGCCAACTTCCAACAGAACGACCTGTCGCTCTTCCGCCACGACCTTGAGCGTGAGATACCACCGGCCGAGCTGCTTGAGCTGCGCGACGTGCGCATCAGCCCCGACGGATTTTTGTTCAGGGGCGGCCGTGTCCTTCCCGAGTCCTTCGCCTTCCCCGCCAACTTCGAGCAGTGGAAGGCGAGAAGCGTCGCCAAGTTTTTCGTCAGCAACTATCTCCTGCGCCGCAGCCGCAAGGTCGCGAGCCCCGCCCTCTGGATTGTTGACGATTGGAGCGGCGGCTACTTTCACTGGCTGGCCGACGCCCTCACGCGACTCTACACGATAAGAGAGATGGCGCGCTCGATGACGCTTCTGCTGCCCGCTCAGTATGCATCGTTCGGATTCGTCCGGCCCTCGCTCGCTCCCTTCCAAGTCCGCGACGTGCAGTTCATCGAGCCCGACGAAACGCTCTGTTGCGAACGTCTCGTCGTCCCGATGCACACAGCGCCTTCGGGCCACTACGACGAAGAGATACTCGGGGGCGTGCGCCGCCTGCTCGTCGAAGCATACGCGGGAGCGACGGCGGACGGCGACGAAGGCGCGCGTGTCTACGTCAGCCGCGCGCGCGCAACGAAGAGAAGGATTGCGAACGAGAAAGAGGTGGTCGGCGTCGTGCGCGAGTTCGGCTTCCGCGTCGTCAATGCCGAGGAGCACACGTTCGAGCAGCAGGTGGAGATAGCCGCGCGCGCGCGCCTGCTCGTCTCGAATCACGGCGCGGGCCTCACCAACATGCTCTTCATGCGCGACGGAGGCCGCGTCCTTGAGCTTCGTCACCAGACGGACAGCGTCAACAACTGCTACTTCACGATGGCGGCGGCGCTCGGCCTCGAATACTTCTATCAGACCTGCCCCTCGGACGACCCATCGGAAGACCCGCACACCGCCGACCTTCGCGTTGACGCGCGCAGACTCGCGGAGAACCTGCGGCTCATGCTCACGCCCTGAACTTTCACTCAACGCGCAAGCAAATCTTTCGCGGCGCTCGCCACGCCCTTCGAGTAGCGGTGATAGCGCAGCGTCGCCAACTCTCTGAGCACGTGCCCCGCCCGTCGCCGCAGCCCCACGCGCGGCATCGCCTCTCGCGCCTCCCAGTGCACTATCCTCGCATCGAGTTCGGCAAGCGCGTGGCTTGCATCGAACTCTTCGCTCCGCCTCTCAAGCAGCCTCGCACGTGCGGCGCGCGCGAGGGCGAGCGCATCATCGTAAGGGTTCGCGCGCCGCAACGCGTCGGCGGCTTCGCCCACGGCCAGCGCCTCCAAACCTCCAACCTCCACGGCTCGATGCAGCGGCCCGACCTGTTGCGCGGTGTGACGGCGATAGAGCATGAGCGGCTCCGTGATGGGCGAGACATCCGCGACGCACGCGACGAGCAGCGCGATCCATGCATCGTGAATAACGTGGAGGTCTTCGGGGATGGGAAGCACGAGCGGACGAAGGCGCGCGCGCATCGCGGCGGTCGCGCCCGTCACGGTCGCGCCTCGCAGCAGGTCGCCCAAACCACGCCGCGCCCCGAGCCGCCCGAGTTCGGCGCGGTCAATCCCGACGCTCTCCCACAGCCGCTCGCCCGTGGGGCGCGCATCCTCGTCGGCCACCTCCGCGTCGGAGAAGACGAGCCCCGCGCCGGGCGAGTTGCGGAACTCCTCTTCGAGCCGCGCGAGCTTCCCCCGCAGCCACACGTCGTCCTGATCGCAGAGCGCGATGAGGTCGCCCGTGCAGAGCGAGATGGCACGCTCGAAGTTTTTCGTCGAGCCGAGGTTGCGCTCGTTGACGTGGAGGTGAACGGGGAACGGCGCTGAGGCGGCGAACTGCTCGACGATGCGCGTCGTCTCGTCCGGCGAGCGGTCATCACAGACCACAAGCT
>JAVXWN010000184.1:0-20462 GCA_032230645.1 Acidobacteriota bacterium
TCCGGCATCGTCTTGCAGCGTCTCAAGGCCGCGGCCGAAGACTTTCTTGGCGAGCCCGTCACCGAGGCCATCATCACCGTCCCCGCCTACTTCGACGACACGCAGCGTCAGGCGACGAAGGACGCAGGGAAAATCGCGGGCCTCCGTGTCGAGCGCATCATCAACGAGCCGACGGCCGCCGCGCTCGCCTACGGGCTCGGCCGCAGCGGGTCGGAGCGCATCGCCGTCTACGACCTCGGCGGTGGCACCTTCGACATCTCGATTCTCGAAATCACCGACGGCGTCTACGAAGTGCTTGCCACCTCGGGCAACACCTTCCTCGGCGGCGAAGACTTCGACGAGCGCATCATCAACTGGATGGTCTCGCAGTTCACAGAGGAGACGGGCATCGACCTGCGCGGCGACCGTCTCGCGCTTCAGCGTTTGAAGGAGGCGGCCGAGCGCGCCAAGTGCGACCTCTCGTCGCTCTCCGAGACGAACATCAACCTGCCCTTCATCGCGGCCGACGCATCGGGGCCGAAGCACTTCAGCAAGACCTTGACGCGCGAAGTCTTCGAGGGACTTATCTCCGACCTCGTCGAGCGCACGGTCGAGCCGTGCCAGAAGGCTCTGTGGGACGCGAAGCTTCAGCCGAAAGACATTGACAAGGTCTTGCTCGTCGGCGGTCAGACGCGCTCGCCCGTCATTGCGCGCACCGTCCGCGAAATCTTCGGCAAAGACCCTTCGGCCGAGATCAATCCCGACGAAGTGGTCGCGATGGGCGCGGCCATACAGGGCGGCGTGCTGACGGGCGACGTGAAAGACATCGTGCTGCTCGACGTGCTCCCGCTCTCTTTGGGACTTGAGACGCGCGGCGGGCTCTTTCACAAGATCATCGAGCGCAACTCGACCATCCCGCTCCACAACAGCCAGACCTTCACCACGGTCGTTGACAATCAGGCGTCGGTCGAGATTCACGTCCTTCAGGGCGAGCGCGAGATTGCGCAGCACAACCGCTCTTTGGGAAAGTTCGAGTTGGTGGGCATACCCGCCGCAACGCGCGGCGGCCCGCAGATCGAGGTGACGTTCGAGGTGGACGCCAACGGCATCCTCAGCGTCTCGGCCGCCGACAAGTCGAGCGGACACAAGCAGCAGATGAAGGTCACGCCCACGTCGGGTCTCTCCACGGACGAGATAGACCGCATGATTGCCGAAGCGCAGACATCGGCCGAAGCCGACCGCCGCGCAAAGGAACTGGTCGTGCAGCGCGCAAAGCTCGAAGGGCTTCTGCGCAACGCGCAACGCTCCTTTGCCGAGTTCGGCAGCAGCCTCTCGTCGGGCGAGCGCGTGATGACGCAGGACGCCTTCGCCGAGTGCGAAGAGTTGCTCAAGTCCGAGAACGTCGAGGCGATTTCGGAGGGCGCGGTACGACTCGAACGCATCTCGCAGCAACTCACGCTCGCGATGTTCAACCCCGTGGCCGGGCACAACGGGCGCTGAAACCGAAGAGACCGAAGCAGGCAGTGACGAGTGACAAGCGGCGTGTGACGGGTTAGAATTTGTTTTCAACTCAACACACGTTACTTGTCACTCGTCACTTTTTTTACAGATGGCTAAACTCGACTATTACGAAGTCCTCGGTGTGAGCCGGGGCGCGAACGAGGCGGAGATTAAGAGCGCGTACCGCAAGCTCGCAATCCGCTATCACCCGGACAAGAATCCGGGCGACCACGAGGCCGAAGAGAAGTTTAAGGAGGCGGCCGAAGCCTACTCCGTGCTCTCCGACGCAGACCAGCGCATGCGCTATGACCGTTTCGGGCACGCGGGCGTTTCGTCGGGCGCGGCCGGGGCGGCGCAAGGCGCTTGGGGCGCGCAAGGCTTCGGCGGCATCGAGGACATCCTCGGCGACCTGTTCGGCTTTGGCGACGTGTTCGGCGGTGGGCGCTCGGGCAGTGGAGGACGCAGCGCGGCACAGCGCGGCGCAGACCTTCGCTACGACCTTGAGATGACTCTGGAAGAGGCCGCGGCCGGGATGACGGCGCAGCTTCGCATCCCGCGACTCGAAGCCTGTGAAGAGTGTAAAGGCTCGGGAGCGGCGGCGGGCACGCAGCCCGAGACTTGTTCGGCCTGTGCCGGTACGGGTCAAATCAGGTATCAACAAGGCTTCTTCTCGGTCGCGCGCACGTGCGGGCAGTGTCGCGGCGCGGGGCGCGTCATACGCACGCCGTGCGAGGCTTGCAAGGGCGCGGGTCGCGTCGAGCGCGAGAAGCAGATTGAAGTCAAGATACCGGCGGGTGTCGAGACGGGCTCGCGCCTTCGGCTCGCGGGCGAAGGCGAAGCGGGTGCGCAGAGCGGCCCCGCCGGAGACCTCTACGTCGTCATCCACGTCAAGGAGCACGAAGTCTTCGAGCGACAGGGCAACAACCTTTATGCGTCCGTGCCCGTCACCTTCGCGCAGGCCGCGCTCGGCTCGGAGACATCGGTGGCGACGCTCGACGGTCAAGAGACTTTGAAAGTTCCGGCGGGTACGCAGACCGGCACAATCTTTCGCATGAAGGGTCACGGGATGCCCGTGCTCGGCGGGCGTGGTCGCGGCGACCTCTTCGTCTCGGTCACGGTTGTCACGCCGACGACCTTGACGCGCGAGCAGCGCAAGCTCCTCGAACAGCTCGCGCAGATTGAAGAGACAGACCTCAGCGACAAGGGATTGATGGACAAGGTGCGCGACATCTTCGGTTGAACCGCGCACATGAAAAGAGTTGAAGGCCGCTCAAGCTCTTGGGCGGCCTTCATCTTTTGAGTGTTGCGAAACTCGGGCTTTATAGCAGCCCCGCGAAAGCATCTGGCCGGGAGCGCGAGCATCTTTGCCCGCCAACGCGCCACTGGCGCGTACATTCTTCGCGCTATCGCGCTCAAGGCGGGCAGGAATGTCCGCGCTCCCGGCTTCATGCTATTGCATACAGCTTTAATTCTACGGAAATAGGCTTTACTTCCACTCAAATAAAGCTTTGTTTCGCGGAAATAAGCTTTATTGCCATGAAAATAAGCTTTATTTCCGTGGCAATAAACTTTACTTCCACGCAAATAAGCTTTAATTCTACGGAAATAAAGCTTATTTGCGTGGAAGTAAGCTTTATTTGCGCGCAATGAAGGTTCAATTCCGTGGCATTGAAGTCCAATTCCTTGAAATTGAACTCCAATTACCGGCAAGTGAGCCTTACTTTCACGTCACGAGGCTTCAACGTCACGCGATAAGGCTCGGGTTGCGTGGAAATTAATGCCCGCCCGCGTGGTTCGAGCCTTCCGCCTCCTTCAACGTGATCCAGTAGTCGCGCGGATAGACCCGGTAGAGGCGCACATCCGGCCCTTCGACCGTCTTGAGATACTGCTCATAGGCCGTAAGCTGCTTCTCGGGCCCGATGACGTAGAAGACGCCGCCCTTCACGTCGCTCGCCTTCGTGCCGAAGCCCGGAAGGATGCGCGCGTAGACGGTGTTCATGCGCTTGAACAACTCGTCCGAGAGGTTTGGCATCCGTCGCAAATCCAGAAGACCCTGACGGAACTTGCGCACCACTTCGGGCGGCGTGCCGTCGGCGATGTCGGCGGCCATTGCCTCGCCGCGCGTCTCGTAAGGCGATGCCGAACGGAACTGAGAGAAGGCGACGGCGATGGCGTACTCGACAAGGCCGGGGTCGGGCTTTGCCTTCTTCAACTCGTCAATCACAAAGCGCAAGGTCTGCGGCAACTCCGGCGTGCGCTCGGCGTAATAGCTGATGCGCCCCGTCGCGGGCGACCCGCCAAGCCCGTTCGAGTAAGCAAGCCCCGCTCCCCACGTCTTGATGAAGATGCCATGCGCGCCGCCGCCGCCGTAGAGCCGCGAAGCGAGATAGTCGAGCAGCGCATCACGATTGTCCGCGTCGGCATAGGTGGCCGAAGGCGCGGAGTTGAGAAAGACGCCCCCCTGCGTGTTCGGGTTGACGAGCCCGACGAAGACCGGCGCACCGTCGCGCTCGGCCGCACGCTCGCGCACACGCGACTCGACGAGCCTTGACGCGGTGTACTTCGCGGGCGTGACCTGCGCGCTCTGAAGACTCGCCACGAGTTCGCTCACACCCGGCGCGAGCTTCGCCTGCGTTGCCGACGAGCCAATCATAAACATGCGCGCGCCGCCCGTCTTCAACAAGCTCTGGCGCACCGCGTTCAACTCCGCGAGCGCCTGCGCGGGCGGTACCATCAGGTCGCGCCGCATCTCCTCGCAGAGATATGCCCAGTCCGTCGCAAGCGTCTCGTCGGGGATGTCCGAGAGAAGCTGGTCGAGGTCTTTAGCGGCGTCGGCGGCGAAGGGCTTCGCGCTCGCAGGCAGCGCGGCGAACGCGGCAGCCTCGGATGCGACGGTCGCGGGAGCAGCGGCGCTTCCATCTTTACCCTGCATCAACGCAAGCAGCGCCTTGAGCTCGATGCGGTTGCGCCCCTGACCCGCGCGCGCGAGCTTCGAGAGAAAGCCCGCGACCGCATCGCTGTTCTCGCCCGCGTCCTTGAGCAGCCAGCGCAAGCGGTGGACGTTGTGCGCCTGTGTTAAGAACGAAGAGGTCGAGAGCAGCAGCGGGCTGTCCTGCCGCCAGTATGCGTTCGCGGGGTCGTTGACCCAGTTCTCCTCCGACGACTGCGTGCGGTTGCGCATGCCGCTCAACGTCTGGTCAACGAGGTCGCGTATGCGCGGAAGATTCTCCGTGCGCCAGTCGGGGCTTGTCAGCACGAGCTTCATCCACTGTAGAGCGCGTGCCGACTCGGCCGCGTCGTTGCCCGCGCCGCGCACGACGAGTTCCGCGCGCCCGTTGCGGAAGTTCGTGCTGAAGTAAGCGTTGAGAGCAAGAATCTCTTTGCGCAGCATCTCGCTCATCTGCTCGTAAGAGATGGCCTTGCCGTCTTTGATAACGCCAACCTGTGTCAGCAACGCAGGCATCGCCGAGAGATAGAAAAGCTGTTCCTGCGGCACGCCGTCGAGACGGAGCGCAAGCCCCGTCGTCGCGCTCGTCATGTTCTCGAAGTTTGAGGCGACGAGCGGCACGTTGCCCTGCAAGCTTGTCACCTTGTAATCAAGTTGGTCGTCGAGCGTGAGCGGCGGGTGTTCGAGAAACTTGAGCGAGGCCGCCTGCTTCGATTGTCTCTCAAGCTCAGCGGTCGTCGCGTCGTACTCGACCTTGAAGCGGCGCAGTGCCTCCTGCTCATCCGTCACGCCGTACTTCTTCTCAAGCCGCTCGGCCTCCGCCTTCTCACGCGCAGCCAGTTCCTGCTCGCCCTGCGTGAGCGCCTGCGGCGAAGGCTTCGCGGCGACGGCGTAAGGCACGGAGTCGGCGAGCTTCCAACGCGCAACGAGGTCGCGCCAGGCGTTCTTGTCGGATGAGAGAAGCTGTTCGACCGAAGCAAGCTCGGGCTTGAGCGTGACCGACTTGCGAAAGCCCGCCGTGCGGTTGAGGTCGATGAGGTGCGTCATCCATCCCGAGTCGGTGTTGCGGAAGCCGAAGCCCGGCGGCGAGTTGACGAACTTCGAGAGCGCGCGCCGGTTCTGTATCACGCGACTCTTCAAACGCTCGTTGAACTCACGAAGCTCCGGCGAGCCGTCCGCGAACGAAGCGACACGCTTCATCTCGTCCATAATCTTCTGACGGATGGAAGCGATCTTCTCTTCGGTCATGTTCGCGGGCGCAACGTCGGTCAGCCCGACGTAGACGGGGTTGCCCTCAATCATCTCGTCGTCGAGGAAGGCGAAGACGCCCTTCGCGCCCGTCTCCATCACTTTCGTTTTCGTATCCACGAACATCTTGTAGAGGTTGGTCGTCGCATCGCCCGCGACGTTCGAGAGGAAGAGATTGAGCAGAGTCTTCTCTTTCGTATCGAGCTTGAGCTGCGCCGGGTAGGCGAACATGACCCATCCGGGCTGCTGCTCGTTCTTATCAGGGTACTCGACCAGTTTGATGATGCCTGCGGGCGCGGGCTTCGGTGCGGGCACGTCCGCCTCTGTTATGAAGCGGCGCTGCTCCTGCTTCGGCTCAAGCCGGTTGAGTACGGCGTCGAGACGTGTGAGCACGTCGCCCGGAGGCATCTCTTTCGGGAACGACGCGACCATGCCCATGTTGGCAAGATGATAGTTGTCGCCGTGAAACTTGCGTATGTCCTCCGCCTTCATCTCTCGAATCGAGGTGGGCCAGCCGCCCGACGACATCGCCAGCGGATGATTCGCCCCGTAGAGCATCTGGTTCTCGGCGCGGAAGAGCAGGCTGATGGGGCGGTCGTAGGTCGTGCGCATCTCCTGATAGACCGTGCCCTTCTCTTCAAGGCTCAAGGTCTTGTCCGCCGGGTTCTCGCTCAAGCCCCAGTGGCTCACCTCGCGTCGTATCTCCTCGTCGGTGTAGTCGGGATGCAGGAGCGCGTCCATCTGGCTCTCGAAGAGTTTGTAGAAGACCTCTGGGCCGGCTGCCGTGTGGAAGTGATAGCAGGTGCGCCACTGCTGCGTGAAGGCCGAAGAGCCCGCGAGCGACATGCTCTCAAGTCCCGCGTGCGTGCGCCCGACGTTGCCCTTGCCCAAGAGCAAGTGCTCCTGCGTGTGCGGCTCGCCGTGCTCGGAGGTGGGGAACGAGTTGACCCACGCGAAGACCTGCGGCACGGACTGTATTTCGAGGAAGTCGAGCGTGAAGCCAGTCCGCACGTGTCGCAGCCGAGCGCCGAAGGGCTTGTCCGAGTCGTTCAGATAAACGGCCTCGGCGCGAAAGCCGTTGACGACCTTGCCTTCGTCGAGCGAGTCGAACGAGACGGCGTTATGCGTTTGCGCCAAAGTCACGCGCGGCATCCCTCCCATCAGAATAGAGAGCGAGAGCAGCAGCAGCAGTAGAGCCGCGAGGCGTTTGCGTTTCATATAAGACTCCTGTTGAAAAGCGGAGCGACCGCGCGCGCACACGGCGCGCGTCGGGCTTGTGAAGCTTGACGGCTACAGATTTTCGGATGAAATCCAATTGCTTCGAGACGAACGGGAGAGCGAGAGAGGCGATGCTACCCGCACCCGCTTCGTTGGTCAAACGCAGCGCGCGGCGCGAAGGTTTCAAAGCGGCACGCGAGAGTTTCACGCTCTCTCTTCTCAAGATGACAGATGAAGGTCATGCTGTTTAGAATCCGAGCGTCTCCCTTCGTCAGACACAAGATTTCTCTTCGAGGCATTTATGAATCACATCCGGTACTCGGTCGCGGCCTGCCAGACGGACTTGCCCAATCCCGTGGAGCGTCGCGAGATGCGACGCAACACCGAGCGCATGCTCTCGTTGATAGACTCGGCGGTGGCGGGAGCGGCTCCGTTCCTGCCCGTCCGTCTCGTCGTCTTTCCAGAGTTCGCGCACGCCGCGCCGGTCTTCGCGACCGTCAGCGAACTGCTCGACAAGCTCGCCGTCGAGATTCCGAACGAGCACACCGAAGCGCTTGAGATGAAAGCGCGCGAGCACAACATCTACATTCAGTCGGGCTCGATGCTTGAGCGCGACCCGCGCTACGCGGGCCTTGTCTTCAACACTACTTGTCTCATCGGCCCCTCCGGCGTCCTTTACAAGTACCGGAAGGTAAACACGTGGATTCCTTACGAGGTGCATGCGAGCCCGCACGACATCGAAGGCTATACGGAGCCTTTGTTCCCCGTCGCGGACACCGAGATCGGACGCATCGGTTGCGCCATCTGCTACGACTGGCTCTTCCCCGAAGCCATACGCCAGCTTGCGGCCAACG
The DNA here is from genome assembly GCA_032230645.1 of Acidobacteriota bacterium. Taxonomy (GTDB): domain Bacteria; phylum Acidobacteriota; class Blastocatellia; order Pyrinomonadales; family Pyrinomonadaceae; genus QHXN01. The sequence goes on from JAVXWN010000184.1 coordinate 7,747, forward strand.
GCGCGGAGGTGCTCATCAGAGTCTCAGCCTACATGGATCCGTGGGGCGCGACTCCGCCGATGGATTGGTGGACGGTCGTCAACCGCTGCCGCGCGATGGAGAACACGGCCTACGTCGTCGCCGCCAATCAGGGCGCGAGCCTCAAGCACTACCCGCCCTACTCGTGGCCCGGCGGAAGCATGGTCGTAGACTTTGAAGGGCGCGTGCTCGCCGAAGCAAGCCCGGGCCCCGGCGAGCGTATCGTCGTCGCACCCGTAGACATCTCCGCACTCCGCCACGAGCGCGCACAGCGTCGCGGTCATCACATGCTCGCGCACCTGCGCACCGAAGCCTACCCGGTCTATCGCCGCCACACATACCCGCCGCGCATGGGCGACGCGGCCAACGTCGCGCACTCATACGAGCGAAACAATGAACTCATAGACGAGGCTAAAAGGACTCTCGACGCGACGGATGCCGAATGAGACTCGGCCCCGCCGCGCCGTCTTCTCTGAACGGGTCGAAGTAACGGGGAATCGGCCTTTGGGGAGAAAATCGTTGACAGGCGGGCAATTCTGTATTAAAAACACTTCGTTCGGACAGGCAACAAACGGTCGGACAGCAATTTTCTTTTCTCGTACAAGCTCTCAAAACGTAGACGGTCAGTGCCAACTGACTGTCACACACCTGTCAGTTTTGGTGTGAGTCTGCGGCTATCGGTTCAAGGTGCGATGGGCCCGGTGGGGGCCCGTCCGCAATCGAGGTTTGTGATGACTACACTCCGCAAAGGCTTTCAACTCTTCCCGCGCGTCGGTTGCTCCATCTTACTGATAGCCGCTTTCGCGTTGACCGCGTTCGCGCAATCCAACAGGGCGGAGATCACGGGCACCGTCACCGATGCGAACGGAGCCGCGATCAAGGACGCGACCGTCAAGATCACCAGCCCGTCCACGGGCGCTTCGCGCGAGGTGAAGACAAGCGACGAAGGCAACTACAGCGCGCCCTCGCTCGACATCGGAATCTACACCGTTGAAGTCTCGGCCACGGGCTTCAAGACCGAGCGCCGCGAGAACGTCAAGCTCAACGTCGGCGACAAGCTCGGCGTTGATGTAGTGCTCCAAGCCGGTCAGGTCTCGGACGTGGTGACGGTGACGGCCGAGGCTCCGCTCGTGCAGACCGAGACGAGCGAGCGCAGCAGCGTCGTCTCGGGTCGCGAGGTGACGGAGCTTCCGCTCTCGGGTCGCAACTTCACCGAGCTTGCGACGCTCACGCCGGGCGTGGCGCGTGCGGCCAACGCGGGCGTCGGCGGCGCGGGCCCCGATGCGCGCCAGTTCAATAACGGCGACCCGCGCGCGGGCAACGGCGGCCCCGGCGGCACGGACGCGCGCGGCGACACGCCGACCTCTCGCTTCGCGCGCTCGGGTGGCGGCTCGCTCACCGTCAACGGCCAGCGCCCGACGAACAACAACTTCTCTCTCGACGGCGTTGATAACAACGAGCCGCAGTTCGGCTCAATCGGCATCTTCCCGAACCCGGACGCCATCGCCGAGTTCCGCGTCTCGACGAGCATCCCGCCCGCCGAGGTCGGGCGTGCGGCCGGAGCCGTCATCAACACCACGACCAAGTCGGGCACGAACGACTTTCACGGGTCGCTCTACTACTACGGGCAGAACTCGGCCTTGAACGCCTATCACCCGATGCTCAAGCGTGACCGCGCGCTCGCCATCTCGCGCGGCGACATAAACATTCCCGTCAAGGCCGTGCAGCAGATTCACGAGTACGGCGGCACAATCGGTGGACGCATCTTCCGCGACAAGACCTTCTTCTTCTTCGACTACCTCGGGCAGCGCAATCATATCCCGTACCCCATCTCGACCTCGGTGCCGACGGCGAAGTCGCGCGTGGGCGACTTCTCGGAGTTCCTTGCCTGCGGTCAGGTCCTACGCGACCCGACGACGGGGCTGCCCTTCACGGGCAACGTCATCCCGACCGCGCGCCAGAGCGCCATCGCGCGAAAGATTCTGTCGCTCTACCCGTTGCCGACCGCCAACGTCACCTGCCCGAGTCAGGGCGTCAACAACTACTTCACGCAGCGCAACGTGCAGGAGAAGATTAACGACTACGGCATCAAGATTGACCACCGCGTGAGCTCGAAGAACTCGCTGACGGGTCGCTATAACTTGCAGAACCTCGTCAACCTGCGCGACAACTACTTCCCGACGAGCGTGACGGGCCCGCCCGGACTGCCCACAGCCGGATTCGGCGCGGGCGAGGAGAACGGCAACACCCGCCAACTCGTCGTCACCGACACGCACACCTTCAGCCCGACCGTGCTTAACGAGTTCCGCTTCGGGCTCACGGAAATCAACATCGGCATCAACAACTGCGGCGTGCTCGGCGCATGCGGCGTCAGCGCGACTTGGGCTTCGGATGTCGGCATCCCGAACGTCAACCTCGGCGGGCCCGAGACGACGGGCGGCCCCGGCCTCGGCTTCACCGGCAACGGCTTTGTCGAGTTCCTCGGCGATGGCGGACTGTTCCGCGCCAAGAGCAAGAACCCGTACTTCGCCGACTCGGTGACGGTCATCCACGGCAATCACGTGATGAAGGCAGGAGGCGAGTCGCGCTTGCGATTCCTCAACACCATCTGCGGCGGCTGCGCCGGAGCAGAGAAGGGGCAGACCGGATTCGGCGACGGCAACACCGGCAACGCACAGGCCGACGCGCTGCTCGACCTGCCCGGCTTCTCAACGCGTAGCCGCACCATCGGCGGCCCTTTCGATTTGCGGATGCAGGAGTACGGCTTCTTCGTTCAGGACGACTGGAAGGTTAACGACCGGCTAACGCTCAACCTCGGCCTGCGTTACGACCTGCTGCCCGGGCCGACCGCGCCGACCGAGAAGTCGGGCCGCATCAGCTACTACTTCCCCGACCAGAAGAAGGTCTTAGTGGCGAGCGGCGCGAGCGACCGCCTCGTCCAACTCGACAAGAACAACTTCGGGCCGCGCATCGGCTTCGCTTACGCGGCCAACCGCGAGAAGACACTGGTGATACGCGGCGGCTACGGCATCAACTACACGCTCGACGGCGTTGACTATCCGCCTGCGGTGCGCAACCCGCCCTTCACCAATCAGACCGGCGCGCTCTGGACGCTCGCGTCGGGGCCGCCCGCCATCACGAACGGCATTGACCCCAACACGCTCGCAGGCAATCCCAACCTGTTCACGGTTGACCAGCAGCAGAAGAACGGGATGGTGCATCAGTTCCAGTTGAGCGTGCAGAAGCAGCTCGCGCGCGACTTCTCGCTCGACGTTGGCTACGTCGGCAACCGCTCGCGCAACCTGCTCGCAACCTTCCAGGAGGGTTCAGGTGGACAGGGCATCGCGCGCGACGGCAGCAACAACCTGCTCAACAGCGTCCTGCTCTACTCGAACGCCGCCTCGTCGTCCTACGACAGCCTTCAAGTGCAACTCTTGAAGCGTCTGTCGCACAACGTACAGGGACAGATTTCCTACACGTGGGGTCACACGATTGACAACGCGACGGGCGTTTTCAACGGCCTCGGCGACAGCAAGAATCAGGGGCGACAGGGGCCGGTCAACCCGTTCGATCTCAACTTCGACCGTGGCAACTCGGTGCTCGACATTCGCCACCTGCTCTCGGCGAACGCGATCATTGACCTGCCCTTCGGCAAGGGTCGGCGTTACTTCAACTCGGGCGGCGCGACCGACAGGCTCTTTGGCGGCTGGCAGATGAACGTCATCCAGTCGGCGCGCTCGGGCTTCCCCTTCAGCGTCGTCTGCCAGTGCGGGCTCATCCGCCCGTCACTCGTCGGCGACCCGTTCGCGAACCTTGCGACCGACCGCTTCCTGAACCCCGCCGCCTTCTCGACGACGACGGGCATCACGACCGTCACCAACTCGGCCGGGCAGGTGATAGGGTTCGGCAATCTCGGGCGCAACACGTTCCGCGGGCCTTCGATCTGGAACACGGACTTCTCGTTCTTCAAGAACACGATGATTACCGAGGGCCTCAAGTTCCAGATCGGCATCGAGCTTTTCAACGCGTGGAACCACACGAACCTGACGGTGCCGAACAACAACCTCGGCGACCTCGGGGCGTTCGGCCGCTTCGACGGCGCGTACCCCGGACGCGTCATCCAATACCGCGCGAAGGTCATCTTCTAACGCGGACTTGATAGACCGGACGCCTCTGTCGGCGTCGGTCTTTAACTGAAGTGCCGGGGCGGCGGCTCGCATGCGGGGGCCGCCGCTCCGAATTTTGTATGGCCTCATGATTCACAGGGCCGGGCGCACGCTCGCACGCCCCCGGGGCTTTTGCTACAATCGCGTGCGCTCGCTACGGAAGTTCCCGCGCCGTTCTATGTTTTTTCGTCCAACACTCCTGATCGCAACCTTGACTCTGTGCGCCGTCGCCGTCGCCGCGCAGACGCCCGCGCCCGTGCGCTCGCACGTCGAGCGCTTCAGCACCGTCGAAGAGCGAGCCGAGCGCGTCGAGGCCGAGGCCGGAAGCAAGATTGCGGCCGACCCACGCGATGCGGCATCGCTTAACTCGCGCGGCGTCGCTCGACTCTTCCTCGGTCGTTACAAGGAGGCCGCCGAAGACCTCGCGCGTGCCGTCGCGCTCCGGCCCGAGAGCGCCGACTATCAGTCCAACCTCGGCTCCGCGCTCTGGAAAGTGGGACGTGTGGAGCAGGCGGTCGCGGCCGAGCGCGCCGCCGTCAAGCTCGACGAGAAGAACTTCTCCGCGCACTATCAACTCGGCCGGTTCCTCATGCGTCTGGGTGATAAGGAGCGTGTGACTGAAGCTGCCACGCATCTTCGCCGCGCCGCCGAGATAGACCCGCGCCAGTACGACGTGCGCTTCGAGTTGATTGCAGCCTATCGCGCATTGGGCGACCGCGCGCAGGCGTCGAACCAGTTGGACTTTCTCTCGGACGCGCGCCCCTCCGACCCGCGCGTCTTCTACACGAGCGCACTGCTTGCCACAGACCGCGACGACGTTGAAGCGGCCGTGCGCGACTTCAAAGAGGCGCTGCGCCGCGACCCGACTCTCTCCGGTGCGTGGCAGGATTTGGGCGTCGCCTACGTGAAGCTCAAACGTTGGAATGATGCCGTCGAGACCTTTGCCGAGCTTGCGCGTTTGCGCCCCGACTCGGTTGACGCCGCCTATCTTCACGCGCTCGCGCTCTTCAACGCGGGACGCGCCGAAGACTCGGAGCGCGAGGCGCGACGCGCGCTTCGCATCAACGCGGGCGCGGCCGAAGCGCACACGCTCCTCGGCGTCATCCTCGCTTCGCGCGGCACTTCAAACGCCGAGGCCGCCGAGTCGCTCGCGCAGGCCGCCGCGCTCCGGCCCGAGAGCTTCGACGCGCACTTCTATCTCGGGCGCGTGCTCTATGCCTTGAAGGACACGACGGGCGCGGTCAGAGAACTACGCGCGGCCTCCGTCATCGACCCGCGACACGCCGAGACTCGCTTCTTCCTCGGCACGGCGCTCGAAGCTGTAGGTGACTCCGACGCAGCGATGGTCGAGTACGCCGAACTCGTTAAGCTCGACCCGCGTTCGGCCTTCGGGCTCGTGGGGCAGGGCGCGCTGCTCGTCAAGCAGGGCAAGATCGAAGAGGCGGTCGCCGCGCTCAAGAGCGCGACCACTCTCGACCCGAAGAACTTCGAGGCACGCCTCGCGCTCGGCCGCGCACACGCGCTCGCGGGTCGCTACGAGGAAGCGGTCGAGTCGCTCAAGGCCGCTGCCGCGCTCGCTCCCTATCGCTCCGACGCGCACTATCAACTCGGCCTCGCGCTCAGGCGACTCGGCCGCGAAGAAGAGGCCAAGCGCGAGTTCGACACCGTCAACCGTCTCAACACAGAGTTCCGCACCGGCGCGACCACGAGGCAGTAAGCATTGACAGTAGGCAGTAGGTAGTAAGCAGAAGTGATTAAGCTCCGGGCACATTTCATTTCATCATCGCAGTCGCTCCGCGCGTGGCGACCAAATGTCGCTTGCCTCCTACTGCTCACTGCTCACTGCTCGTTGCTCACTGCTTACTCTCTTCCTGTGCGGGCGCAGCAACAGCGCAGGCCCGCGACGCGGCGTGCAGCAGCAACCGTGCCCGCACCGCAGCAGTCGCAGAGCGCGGGCAGCGGCGCGCCACTTGCGGGCTTGAGCGCATCGGCGCGTGCGTCGCTCGACGCAGCGGTCGCGGGCTTGGAGAAGGGAGCCTTAGCCGATGCCGAGCGGGCAGCACGCGCGGCCGTCACAGCGGCTCCGCGCTCGCCCGTTCCACGCAACCTGCTCGGCGTTGTCCTCGACCGCGAAGGACGCGCCGAAGAGGCGTTCGCCGAGTTCGGCGCGGCTATCAAGCTCGACCCCAACTTCGTCGGCGCGCGCAACAACCTCGGGCGTCTGTTGGCCGAGCGCGGCAAGACCGCCGAGGCCATCGCCGAGTTCGAGCGCGTCTTGCAGATTGAGCCCGGCCACGTCCAAACGCACTACAACCTCGGCGCGCTCTACGGCGACGCGGGCGACTTCACAAAATCCGCCGAGCACTTCGCGCGCGCACGCGCCGCCGCGCCCGACGACCCACAGCTTGCGCTCGCCTTCCACAACGTCGCCTATCGCGCCAAGCGCGACGCGGAGGCCGACGCGGCCGCCGACCTCGATGAGCGCGCATCGGCCGACGACCCGCGCGCTCTGTTTACGCTCGCCGCCGCGCTTGCGCAGAACTCGCGCTACGAGCGCGCCGCACGGCTCTTCGCGCGCGTCAACGTGCTTCAGCCTCGCACATACGAAGTGCTCTACGACTTGGGCGTTGCGCTCTACAATCTCGACCGCACGGACGAAGCCGCGCGCTATCTGGCCGAGGCCGCCGACCTCAACCCCGCGCCCGCCGAGACGCACTTCCGTCTCGGCCTCATCGCCAGCAGCCAGAGCGACCACGCCAACGCGGTCGAAGAGTTCAAGCACGCTATCGAGCGCGACCCGAAGAACGCAAACTATCACTACCTGCTCGGCCGCGAGTATTTCCGCGTCGGCTACTGGGACGGCGCTATCTCTGCCTACACGCATGCCATCGAGGCCGCGCCGCAAAAGGCCGCGTACTATCTGGCGCGCGCCGACGCCAACTATCGAAAGGACGAGGCCGCCTCGGCTGCGGCCGACTTCGACCGCGCCTCGGAGCTTGACCCTTCAATCGAGAACATTGACTACTGGCGCGGCTACACGCACCGCGTCGCGGGCGACTTCGACGTGGCGCGCACGCTGCTCGAACGCTTCGTCGTGTCGCATCCCGACCACGTGGACGCGCTCGCCAGCCTCGGCTTCATCGCCGCCGAGCAGGGGCGTCTCGACGACGCCGAAGCACCTCTGCGCCGCGCGCTTCAACTCGACCCGAAGAACCTGCCCGCGCTCTACGACTACGCGCGCGTGGCCGTCAAGCGCCGCGACTACCCCGAGGCCGTTGCTCGTCTTGAGCGAGTCGTCACCGCCTATCCGGCCTACACGCAGGCTCATTACCAACTCTTCCTCGCCTACGGGCGTCTCAAGCAGACGGAGAAGTCACAGGCCGCGCTCGCCGAGTTCAAACGCCTCGAAGTTCTTGAGAAGCAGACGACGCAGGAGCGCATCCTCGACGACAAGCTGCGCACGCAGCGCATGCTCGGCCAGCAGCCTCAATAGCACTGAGCGTCGCATCAACGACCCGCGAAAGCGGGCCGCGCGGCGTGGACAAAGGGTGAATCAGAGAAATGAAGAAGTTGCTTTTAAGTTTGTGCGCAGCCGCTCTGCTCTTCGTGCCCGTGGCCGGGCGCGCGCCGCAGGACGACCTGTCGAAGAAGCCTTTTACTACTTGGTCGAAGGCTGAGGCCGAGGCCGTGCTGAAGGAGTCGCCGTGGGCGCGGCCGCAGACCGTCAAGCTCAGGGTCGGCTCTCGCTCGCGCCGCGTCGCGGGCGCGCCGCTTACGACCGACGACAGCGGGAGTCCGGCCATCGCAAGCGCCGACCTCGGAGGCGCGGAAGCGCCCGTTGACTTCACCTTCACGCTGCATCTGCGCTCGTCGCGCCACGTGCGCGAGGCGCTCGCACGGCTCAAGCAGATCGAGGCGGGCTACGACAAGATGAGCGCGGCAAAGCGCGCCGAGTTCGACGCGCAGCCGAAGGTCAAAGGGCTTTTGGATTGCCCCGCCTGCGCCGGCAACTACGTGTTGACGCTTAGCTCGAAGTCAACCGAGTCGCCGGGCTCCGACCCCGTCTACCAGTCCTTCAAGGGCGCGCGCCTCGCCGACCTTCAACGCTACGTCTACATCGCCAACGACCGCGGCGAGCGTCGCACGCTCGTCTACTTCGTGCCGCCGAAGACGCCCGGCGAAGAGGCGACCTTCTTCTTCCCGCGTCTCGATGACAAGGGCGCGCCCCTTTTCACGCCGGGAAGCAAAGAGTTGCTCTTCAACCTGAGCGACATGGAGGTCAACTCGGTGGCAAATTTTCGCGTGGACGTGACGAAGTTGGTCGTGGGCAGCGACGTTGATTTCTAATTTGCTACGGCCCCGGCCCGCCGCGAGCCAAATTTTGCCGCGCGTATCAACCAAAAGTTGGTTACGCCCATAGGTTTTCGTGTGATAGATTTGCCCGGCCTTGCGGGGAATCATGCCCCGTGGCAGGTATTCTCGCCCTGCCCGCAACAGCCGAAGAAAATAGTGTGAGGTTTTTGATGAGAAAGGCGTACCCGGCGGTCGGCCGTCTCGCGGCTTTAAAGATGGCGCTCCTCGCGCTCGGAGCCGTGGCCGCCCTCTGCTCGTTCGGTCGCGTGTACGCCTCGGGCGGCGATGGCGACGACAAGGAGAAAGTGCCGCAGGCCGACTACACGCAACTCGTGGCGAGGACTTACGACTATCGCTTCGGGCAGAATCCGTTCGCGCCGTCGAACGCCACTTCGACCACCGGCACTTTCATTCCCGGCTCGAAGTTCATCCCGGCGGCGCGCTGCGCCAACTGCCACGGCGACGTTCACGCGCAGTGGCGTCAGTCCGCTCACGGCAACGCCTTTCGCGAGCCCTTCTATCAAAAGAACGTCAAGGACATCATCTCGCAAAAGAACATCGCGCACACGCGCCACTGCGAGTCCTGCCACAACCCGGCGGCGCTCTTCTCGGGCGCGCTCACCGACAAGCCCTCCTTCAAGAAGCGTCCCTTTGACGAGGACGGCGTCTCGTGCATCGTCTGCCACTCGATTCAGGACGTGAACCGTCGCGGCATCGGCGGCTACGTGATGGGCGAGCCCGCGCTCTTAGTCAAAGAGGACGGCACGCGCCTCTTGGAAGATGTAACCGACCAGCAGATTCTCGACGACGTGTCCTCGCATCGTCGCGCAATGATGCGACCCGTGTTGAAGTCGCCCGAGTTCTGCGGCTCGTGTCATAAATCTCAAGTGCCGAAGGAGCTTAACGACTACAAGTTCCTGCGCGCCTTCATGGTCGCCGACGAGTTGCAGATGTCTTCGTTCTCGAAGGAGTCGCCGCACCCCTTCTACGTGCGCGACAAGGAGACGTGCAACACCTGTCACATGAAGCCCGAGTCGGCCCCGCTCTTCGACGTATCGGCCAAAGAGGGCAAGGTCAAGTCGCACCGTTGGGCGGCAGCCAACACCGCCGTTCCGTTCTTCTACAAGTTCACTGAGCAGCTTGACGCCGTCACCAAATTTCTCGAAGGCGACGTGATGGGCATAGACATCTTCGCCGTCCATCGCCAGCCGAAAGCGGGTAACAGTGAAGAACTGATCGCGCCGCTCAACAGGAGCAACTTTAAGATTGAACGCGGCGACACGCTGACCGCGGATGTCGTCATCACGAACAAGAATCTCGGCCACTCGTTCCCGCCCGAGCTACGCGACTTTTACGAGGCGCACGTCGAGTTCACCGTCGCGGACGCCGCGACGGGCCGCGTGCTTTTCCGCTCGGGCTTCATCAAGCCGGACGGCTTCCTCGACGAATCGGCGCACAACTACAAGACCTATCTCGTGATGGCCGATGGCACTTTCAACGACCGGCACCACATCTGGAAGACGCGCGTCATCGCGCAGAACAATCAGGTCGGGTCGGGACGCTCCGACATCGCGCGCTATCGCTTCCAGCTTCCCGCAGACGTGGGCGATGCAGTGAAGGTCACGGCGCGGCTGCGCTACCGCCGCTTCACAAAGGTCTTTGCCGACTATGCGCTCGGCAAGGCTTTGGACTTCCCCATCGTGACGATGGCTACGTCCGAGTACACGTTGAAGGTCGGGGAGAACAGCGCGCAGGCTCCCGTGAAGGGAGCGATGCCCGATTGGCGGCGCTGGAATAACTACGGCATCGCGCTCTTCGACAACCGGCAGTTCGCGCTCGCGGCCGATGTCTTCGCGCACGTGGCGGAACTCGACGCGACGTACCGCCCGATGGCCTTGACGAATCGCGCGCTCGCACTCATCGAGATTGACCGTTGGGACGACGCATCAACGCTTGTGGACGCCGCGCTCGAACTCAATCCGAACCTGCATCGCGCGCTCTTCCAACGCGCGCGCATACGAACGAAGCGCGGCCAACTTGCAGATGCAGAGGCGGACATCCGTCGCGTGCTCGAAGCCTACCCGCGCGACCGCCTGAGCTTGCAGCAGCTTGGCGAACTCTCAAAGATCAAGCGCGACTTCCAGAGCGCGCGCGACTGCTTCGAGCGCATCCTCCAGATTGATCCGGAGGACGCGGGCTCGCACTACAACCTGATGCTCATCTATCGCAAGCTCGGGATGAACGAGCAGGCGCGCGCTGAGGCGAAGATATTTCAAGACCTCAAGGACGATCCCGGCGCGCTCCCCGTGGCGAGCGAGTTCCTGCGACGCCACCCCGAGATGAAGGTCGAGAGCGTGCCCTTCCACATCCATGACCTCACGCGGGGTGCGGGCGAAGCAGCGGGTTCCGAAGACAGGTGAGATTTCATATAAATCAATCAAGGGGTCAGAGTCTTCGCATGTTGAGAATGAAAGCATTCGTGTTCTGTGCAGGAGTCATTATCTTTTTAGCTTCGGTCGCGGCTGCGGGCGTTTCGACGGCAGTCGATAAGAAGAAGGGAAGAGCTGCGGCGCAGGTCGAGCGCGGTCGCGCCGTCTATGCGACGAGCTGCGGGCGTTGCCACGGCGCGGACGGACAGGGGCACACGCGCATGGCCGAGACGGTCGAGCCACCCGATCTGTCCGACGCCGCGTGGCAGCGCCAGCGCAGCAACGCGCGCATGATAGCTTCGGTCACGAACGGGCGCGGGCAGATGCCTGCCTTTAGCAAGAGGCTCTTGAAGCAGGACATCGCCGCCGCAGTCGCCTACGTGCGCACGCTCAGGCGCTAGTCCGCGCCCGCGCCTACGGCATGCCAGCGCCGCCGAACATCCGCCCATCAGTATGAAGCTACGTGAAATGAAACTCGTGCGCGAGGCGCTGGCGGCGTGTCTGCTGCTGCTCGTCGCCTCGGCGTGTGCTTACGCACAGGCAGACCCCGCGCCTCAAATCGGTAAGGTCGAGCCGCCTTCATGGTGGGCGGGGCACACTATCAATCCCGTGCGACTGCTCGTGCGCGGCAATGACCTGCACCACGTCACCGCGCGCGCAGGGGGCAACGCGCCCTTCGAGGTCTTGAATCAGACCGTTAACGTTGCGGGCACGTACATGTTCTTAGACCTGCGCATCAGCGCGACGGCACGACCCGGCAACTACGACCTGTGCTTTACGAGGGGCCTCGGCGTCAGTTGTGTCCCCTTCCGCATCAACCCGCCGCTCGACCCCGCAACGCACTTTCAAGGCATCACGACCGACGACGTTATCTACCTCATCATGACCGACCGCTTCGCCGACGGCGACGCGCGCAACGACGCGCCCACCGACTCGCCGCCCGAGGCGAACGACCGCCGCAACGCGCGCGCGTGGCACGGCGGCGACCTGCGCGGCGTCATCGAGCATCTGCCTTACCTCAAGGAACTCGGAGTCACCGCGCTCTGGCTCACGCCTTGGTACGACAACTGGAACGGCGTCAACCGCTGTGACAAGCCGTGGTGCCCGAGCACCTACTATCACGGCTATCACGCGATTGATTACTACGGGGTCGAAGACCGCTTCGGCACGATGGAGACGCTGCGCGAACTCGTTGAGCGCGCGCATGCGCTCGGGCTCAAGGTCATACAAGATCAGGTAGCGAACCACATCGGCTCGCACCATCCGTGGTACGCGGGCGCGCCCCTCGACGATTGGTTTCACGGCACGCCGCAGAGCCACTTCAAGACAAACTTTCGCGGCGACTTTCTGCTCTCGCCGCACGCGACTACGGCGGCGCGCGCTTCCGCGCTCGACGGTTGGTTCGCCGACGACATGCCGGACATGAATCAGGAGCAGCCCGAGGTCGAGCGTTACGAGATACAGAACTCGCTCTGGTGGGTCGGCATGACGGGCATTGACGGCATACGACAGGACACCATCCAGTGGATGCCGCGCTTCTTCATACGCGACCTCAACGCCGCTCTCAGGCGCGAGTACCCGCGCGCGTGGATGGTGGGCGAAGTCTTCGACACAGACCCGGTTCACACGAGCTTCTTCATGGGCGGGCGCGCGGGGTGGGATGGCGTGGACACGCAACTCCCGGCGGTCTTCGACTTCCCCGTGTGGGAAGTGTCGCGCAACGTCTTCACGGGGAAGATGCCTGTGAACG
>JAVXWN010000185.1:0-33114 GCA_032230645.1 Acidobacteriota bacterium
GACTTTTTGTCTTTGCCTTATCTGCTTGCCATCAGCGACTCGATCTCTTCGACTTGTTTGGGTGCTTTGTCAGTGAAGACGCGGAAGCCTTCGGGGGTGACGAGTATGTCGTCTTCGATGCGGACGCCGAGGCCGCGGTATTTGTCGGGGATGTCTTCGGCGTCCTCGCTGATGTAGAGGCCGGGCTCGACCGTCAAGACCATGCCCGGCTCGACGGGACGCGGTTGGCCTTCACGGTGATATGCGCCTACGTCGTGCACGTCCATGCCGAGGTAGTGGCTGAGGCGGTGCATGTAGAACTTCTTGTACTGCTCCTCTTCGATGAGTTTGTTGACTTCACCTTTTAAGAGTTCGAGCCTGACCATTCCCTCAGTCAGAATCTCGACCGAGCGTGTGTGCATCTCGTCCAGAGTCACACCGGGCGCGACCATGCGGATGCACTGCTCCTGACAGTCGAGCACAAGGTTGTAGATGTCACGCTGCGGCGCGGTGAAGCGCCCCGAGACGGGGAAGGTGCGCGTGATGTCTGAGGCGAAGCCTTCGTACTCGGCTCCCGCGTCTACGAGCAGGAGGTCGCCTTCCTTCAGTTCGGCGTCGTTGTTGATGTAGTGCAGGATGGTCGCGTTCACGCCCGAGCCGACGATTGAGTTGTAGGCGGGCCCCCTTGCGCCGCTGCGACGAAAGATGTACTCGATGAGCGCCTCGATCTCGTACTCCTTCGCGCCCGCTCGCGCCGCGCGCATCGCCTCGCGGTGCGCCTCGGAGGCGATGTCGGCTGCGCGCTGCATGAGCGCGACCTCCTCTTCGGTCTTGACGAGACGCATCTCGTGCAAGAGCGCGCCGGGGTCTGTGATCGTTTGCGGCGGACGCGCCTTGCGCCATCCCAACGCGCGCATGCGCGTGAGCTGCTGGACGATGGTCTGGTCGAGTTCCGTGTTGCCGCCGAGCCGGTAGTAGAGACTGTGCGCGCCGTCTAAAAGCTCTGTCAGCTTCTCTCGAAACTCTTCGACGGGGAAGGCCGCGTCCGCGCCGTGCAAATCCTTCGCGCCCTCGACACCCGCGCGTCTTCCCGTCCACGTCTCCTTCTCACGGTCGCGCGGTCGGACGAAGAGCGTGTATGCTTCGGCGCGCGAAGGCGCGATGACGGCGATGGCGTCGGGCTCGTCAAAGCCGGTCAGGTAGTAGAAGTCCGAGTCCTGCCGGAAGCGGTATTCGGTGTCGTTCGAGCGCGTCACCTCGCGCGCCGCCGGAAGGATGGCGACGGAGTTCGGCTCCATGCGCTGCATGAACTCGGCGAGCTGCGGTCTTGGCATCTCTAGTCTCCCCGTTTGTCGGTTGCGAACTGTTGCTGTCGCAATTCTAACCGAGACCCGCTGCCGCCGCCAAAAACCGAAAGCCCCGCCGGGACTTTCAACCTTCAACCCTTCGGCGCGATAATCCGCGCGAGGCAAAACCGATGGCGACTCAAATCACACAATCTCAAACAGCCGCGACGCACGCGCAAGCGACGCGCGAGATAATCTCTTACGACCCTGCGACGGGTGAAGAGGTGGGGCGCGTGCCGCTCGGCTCGATTGATGATGTGGAGGATGCGGTCAAGCGTGCGCGCGCGGCGCAGAAGAGTTGGGGCGCGCTCTCATTCCGCGAGCGTGCGCGGGTGATGATGCGTGCGCGGGCGCTCGTGCTCGAAGCGATGGACGAGATAGCCGTGCTCGTCTCGCGCGAGTCGGGCAAGCCCGCGGCCGAGGCCATCGCGATGGAGGTCGTGCCCACACTCGACCTCATGCAGTTCTTCGCGCGCCGTAGCCAACGTTTGCTGCGCACGGAGAAGATAGACATCGGCCTCTATCGCTTCCTCGGGCGCACGTCCGTCGTCGAGTATCGCCCGCTCGGCGTCGTCGGCATCATCTCGCCGTGGAACTTCCCTTGGGCGATTCCGCTCGGCGAGGTCGTGATGGCGCTCATGGCCGGAAACGCGGTCGTGCTCAAGCCGAGCGAGTTGACTCCGCTCGTCGCCTTGAAGATAGACGATGTGTTCGCGCGCGCGGGGCTTCCCGAAGGCGTGCTGGAAATAGTCACGGGCGACGGCTCGACCGGTGCCGCGCTCGTCGAAGCAGGCGTTGACAAGATCATGTTCACGGGGAGCGTCGCCACGGGCCGCCGCGTGGCCGAAGCGGCAGCGCGGAAGCTGATTCCCGTCGTCCTCGAACTCGGCGGCAAAGACCCGATGATAGTCTGCGAGGACGCAGACCTCGACGCGGCTTCGGAAGCGGCGGTCTGGGGCGCGTTCGCCAACTCGGGACAGGCGTGCGCCTCGGTCGAGCGATGCTACGTCGCAGAGCGCGTCGCCGAAGAGTTCACGCGCCGCATCGTCACAAAGACGAAGGCGCTCAGGCAGGCAACGGGCGGCGAGTCCGACCTCGGCGCGATGTCGAGCGAGCGCCAGCTACTCACGGTCGAAGAGCATGTGGGCGAGGCCGTCGAGCGCGGCGCGCGCCTGCTCGCGGGCGGCGGGCGCGCGAAGAACGCGGGCGCGCGCGGCTGGTTCCACGAGCCGACCGTGCTCACGGGTGTTGACCACTCGATGGTCGTCATGCGTGAGGAGACGTTCGGGCCCGTGCTTCCCATCATGACTTTCAAAACCGAGGACGAGGCCATCGGCCTCGCCAATGACAGCCCGTTCGGGTTGACGGCGAGCGTGTGGACGCGAGACATCGCGCGCGGAAGGCGACTCGCCTCGCGCATCGAGGCCGGAACCGTGATGGTCAACGAGGTGCTCTACACGCACGGCATCGCGCAGACGCCGTGGGGCGGCGTGAAGCAGAGCGGGCTCGGGCGCACGCACGGACGCCTCGGGCTGCTTGAGATGGTCGCGCCGCACCACATCCACGTGAACCGGCTCGCGCTCCTGCAAGATGTTTGGTGGTTCGGCTACACGACGGACGCGGCCTCGCTCTTCCGCTCGCTGGCGCGCCGCTTCGCCACGGGCTCGATCCTGCAAACCCTCCTCATCTCGCCGCAGATGCTTCGCCGCTACCGCGAGCGACGCGGTCGCGGGGCAAAACGCTGACTCAAGATTAACTACCAGCAGTCTCATAAATACCTCTTCAGGTATAGTTCTGTTGAAGTAAACGAAGAGGGATATTCGCTCATGGAGGAGACTTTTAATGTCCGAAGCCGTCTTGGGAATCGTCGCTGTGGTCTTACTCTTGTTGCTGAGTATGTTCGCGGTGTCCAAAACTACCGGCGGCAGAAGCTACTTTAACTTGGACGATTCTATCGAGGCCGTCTTGTTTGGACTGGCGTTCATGATCGTCGCCTCGCCGTTCATCCTCATCTGGCTGGGACTGCGCAAGGCTTGGGCGTGGTACAAGTACGAGCCACCCCCGCCACCCCCTCCGTTGCCTGTCGAGGGCGATGACCCGGTTTGGGGCCGGAACGTGAACAGGAAGCTGGCCGAAGGGGCTTTCATGGCATTGCGGCAAGCCCGTATGAAGAGAGACCCGGAGATCGCTAAGGATTTCATCAGCGAATATCTTTACGGCGACCTCAAGTATGAATGCGACGGGCTGATCGCGCGGCACGAGGTCAACACGCGGGAAGATATTCAGGTGAAGGAGATCGTTATCCACGACGAGAATATCGACAATCAGAAAATGAGCGGCGGCTCGCACTCCATCAACTGGTTCTTTCATGCGACGATTCGCGGCACGATGACCAACTATGTCGCCAGCGAAGAGGACGGGCGGATCACGGCTGGTTCGCCTGACCCGCAAGCATTTGAGGAGAAGATGGGATTCGTTCGCGGGCCTGAGCCTTCAGACCGCTGGAAAGTTATCTGGCTGCCGGGGCTACCGCCATCGAAGGATAGAGCGGAGAAATTAGAGCGCATAAGGGGAAAGCGGCGTTCCGGCAAGGCGGCACCCTCATCACCCTGACGCGCTGGCCGATCTGGAAAGGAGCCAAGCTTCCTGTCGGCAGCTCTCCTTTGCCTGTTCGCCCCACGGCACTATCTTTTTGCCACGATGCACGTGCCGTTGATGTAACACTCACTTAGATCAACCCGGCCGCCCGCGCAGGTCAGCGGAGAGCAAGACGAGTTCAGCAGGCAAAGTGCCGGAACACACCTGCGGGTATTTATGAGACTGCTTCTAGAATCCGCAACGTCCTGCCCCGCTTGCCTTCACACGCCGCCGACCTTTAGGATTCAAGTCTAAAACATTTCTGAAATCATCGAAGGGTCGGACTTAAAACTTGCTCGGTCAGATCATCAGGGCGCAGGAGCGACGCCACGCCTCGCGCGACAAGAACCGCGTCGTGCGCCCCTTTGAGTGGGGCGCGGAGTTCGTCGCCGAACACCTGAACGGAGATGACCCGCGCTCGGTCGTCGCGGCGGCGGCGCGCGAGGCCGTTGCACGCAGCGAAGAGTTCTATGCGCTTCCCTTGATAGAAGACTTCGAGCTGCGCGGCGACCGTCTGACGTGGACGAGCGGCATCCGCACATCATCGCCCGAGAACAACATCGCCAGCGCGCGCTTCTTCCCCACGCAGACGCCGAAGCGCGCTTCCGAAAAGGTTGAGTCGCCGCGCCGCGCCGTCGTCGTCCTCCCGCAATGGAACGCGGACGAGGAGAGTCATGTCGCGCTCTGTCGTCTCTTGAGTCGTCTTGGAATCGCTGCGCTGCGCCTGACGCTCCCCTATCACGAGACGAGACGCCCCGCCGAGACCGAGCGCGCGGACTTCCTCGTCAGCCCGAACGTCGGGCGCACGCTACAGTCCATGCGGCAGGCGGTCGTTGACACGCGCTCTGCGGTCTCATGGCTTATCTCGCAAGGCTACGAGCGCGTCGGCGCGACCGGCACGAGCATCGGTTCATGCACGGCCTTCCTCGCCTTCGTCCACGACGAGCGGATAGACGTGGGCGTCTTCAACCACGTCTCGGGCTACGTCGCCGACGTGGTCTGGCGCGGCATCTCGACGCAACACGTGCGCGCAGGAATTGAAGGCACGCTCACGCTCGAAGAGTTGCGCGCGCTCTGGCTCCCCATCAGCCCGATGTCATTCGCTCATCGGCTCATGCGCTTACGCCGTCGCCCCATGCGCTTCATCGCCGCGCGTCACGACCTGACCTTCCCCGCAGACCTCTCGCGCGACGTGATCGCGGCCATCAAGGCCACGGGCGTCCCCGTCAACGTCTCATGGCTCCCCTGCGGTCACTACACCAGCGGCGAGCGCCCGTGGGTCTATCTCGACGGCTGGAAGATAGTCAACTTTCTCAGAAAGAACTTGTAGACAGCTTCTTGACTCGCCACGTGATTTGGCATAGAACCGAATCATCTTTTGATTACCAGCATAACCCGGAGGAGAACCCAAGATGGCCGACGAGACCGTGAGAGACGCCGAAGTGAAGAGCGGCAACACATGCAAGAACGCACCCTGCACCTGCCCCGTCGAGAAGGGCGAAAAGTTTTGCAGCGTTCACTGCCAGAGCACCGAGCACAACATACAGATTGACTGCGACTGCGGGCACGACACCTGCAAGGGCGACTTCTAAGAAGACAAAAGTAAAAAGGCAACAGTGAAGACTGAAGAGCAGCGTTGCTTTCGTCATCAACGGATGACAAACGCGCTGTCTCTTCTCTTCTTACTTTTGCCTTTTTACTTTTGTCTTCCCGTCAGGTCGGCGATGACCGAGACGAGCACGGCGGGTTCGACCGGCTTGGCGATGTGGAGCCGGAAGCCCGCTTCGAGCGCAAGCACACGATCTGTCTCGCCCGCGTAGGCCGTGAGCGCGATTGACGGCAGCGCGCGACCCCGCTCCGCTTCAAGCGCCTGGACGCGCCGGATGAGTTGATAGCCGTCCTCGCCCGGCATGCCGATGTCACATAGCAGCAGGTCGGGCCACTCGGCTTCGAGTGCGCTCCACGCCTCGTCCGCCGACGCGACGGCCTTCACACGCGCGCCCTTCATCTCCAGAATAGTTTTAATCAGCCCGAGCGCGTCGGGCTCGTCGTCCACGACGAGCACGCTCAAGCCGCGAAGGATTTGTTGACTGCCCGATTCGGATTCACCGCCCGCCCTCTCTTCGTTCAACGCCGCGCGTTCATCGTCCCGCGTTTCGATGAGCGGAAGCTCGACCGTGAAGGCGGAGCCGAGCCCTTCGCCCCCACTCTCGGCACGCACCGTCCCGCCGTGCAACTCGACGAGGTGACGCACGATTGAGAGGCCGAGGCCGAGGCCGCCGTGGATGCGCGTCGTCGATTGGTCGCCCTGTCGAAAGCGGTCGAAGGCGTAGGGCAGGAAGTCGGGGCGAATGCCCGCGCCGTTGTCCGAGATGGCGACACGCGCATGTGCGCCCGCGCGCTCAAGTCTCACGCGCACCTCGCCGCCGATGGGCGTGAACTTGACGGCGTTCAAGAGAAGGTTCCAGACCACTTGCTGAAGGCGTCGCGGGTCGCCCATGACGGGGCCAACATCGGGGTCGAACTCCGCGCGCAGGTTGATGCTCTTGGCGGCGGCGGCGTGACGAACGGTGTCAAGAGCCTCTTCGACTACCTGTCGCAAATCGGCGGGCTCGGCGTCGAAGCGCAACTCGCCCCTGATGATGCGCGACACGTCGAGGATGTCGTCAACTATCTGCTGCTGCGTGCGCGCGTTGCGCTCGATGATCTCAATTGCTGTCTTAAAGGTCTTCTCGTCGAGACGACTGTCGCGCAGCATCGAAGACCAGCCGAGGATAGCGGTCAAGGGCGTGCGCAACTCGTGCGAGAGCGTGGCGAGGAATTCATCTTTGAGACGCGAAGCCTGCTCGGCCGCTTCGCGCGCCTGCGTCTCGAACTGGAGGAGCCGCATGTTCTCGATGGCGACGGCCGCGAGGTTGGCGGCCATCCTTATCGCCGTGACGTGCTCTTCGCGATAGGCGTGATTCTCGTAGGATTGCACCTCGACGGTGCCGACGATGCGCCCCATCGTCGCCATCGGGACGACCAGAGACGACTGCGGGCGCAAGCCGTTGTCGGGCCCGACCAGAACGCCAAGCTGCCCGCTCCCCTTCTGCTTCATCGCCCAGTAGTCGTTCGTGATGACGACTTGTCGCGTGCGCATCGCCTTGCTGTTGGGCCCTTCGGACGAGACGGGCATGGGCGGAAGCTGTGAGACATCAACCTCCTCGCCGTCGCCCCAACCGTACTTGGCGACACGCAGGCCGCGCGCTTCGTCGTAGAGCGAGATGAAGATGCCGACGCAGGGAACGCTGACGACCGCGAAGTCGCGCAGGTCGCGGAAGATAGTCAGGTGGTCGCGCGCCGTCCCCAGAGTCTCCGCGAGATGCGACAGGCGATGGAGCAGCGTCTCATACTCGCTGAGCGCCCTACGCTCCGCCTGATGCAGCGCAGCCTCGGCGCGCTTGCGCTCGGTGATGTCGGCCGAGACGCCGACGACGCCAATGAGACGGCCGCCCTCATCGTGAATAGGCGTGTCGGTTACGAGCGCGGGGAATGTCCGGCCGTTGCGCCGACGCACGTTGAACTCGCCCGACCAAGTCTCGCCCTCCATCAGGCGCAACATGATCTCGGCCGCCTGCTCGGTCGAAGTTTCGGCGGGCGTGACCTCAAGAATGCTGCGCCCGATGGTCTCTTCGGCCTTCCAGCCGTAGACGCGCTCGGCGTGACGATTCCAGTAGGTGATCTTTCCTTCGAGGTCGGTCGCGATCACGGCCTGCTCCACGGTGTCGAGCAACTGCGCCTGAAAGCGCAACGACGTGTCGGCACGCCTCGCCCTCGTCAGGTCTTTGATGACCGCGACGAAGCCGCGCACGCCCCCTTCACCGTCCGGCTCGGGAACGAGCGTGACGTTGATGGCGCGGCGCGAGTTGTCCGGGTAGATGAGTTCGCTCTCGAAGACGACCTCTTCGCCCGCGAGCGCGCGCTCGACAAAGGGACGCATCGCCTCGTACTGCTCTTCGCCGAAGACTTCGCGCAGGTGGCGACCGTACAGCTCGGCGCGCGGTCGCCCGAGCCAGAGGTCATACGCCTTGTTGTTGAAGCGATAACGCTGCCCCGCGTCGAGGTATGAGACGGGAGCGGGCACTGCGTCGAGGATGAGGCGCAGGCGTTCTTCGTCAAGCCGGGGCGCGTCGTCGGCGAGTGCCGCCGTGATCTGGTCACGACTCCCGTTGTGGTCGTCCATGGGGGTCATCGAAATTCTATAGACAGGAGAACGTCCGGCGCGGCGAGGGCTTGACGGCCTCTCACTTTCACACGCGCCGCGTTGAGTGTCCGCGGGCGCACATTCTACGAGAATCGAGCGCACGCATTATCAACCGCGCGCGACCACTTCATCAACCGCCCGTGCCCCTTTCGCCGGGGCCTGCGTCGCCCCGTGTAGCTAGACGGAAGAAGACATCCTCGAAGTCAGCCTCGGGCATTCCCGCCACGCGGCGCAACTCCGAAGGCATCCCCTCGGCCACGATGCGCCCCGCGCTCATCACGCCCGCGCGGTCGGCCACGCGCTCGACAAAGCTCATCACGTGCGACGAGACGACGAAGGCGCGGCCCGCGTTGCGCTCACGCTCGATTCTCAGGCGGAGCTTTCGCATCATCTCTACGTCCAATCCGTTCAAAGGCTCGTCAAGTACGAGCACGCGCGGGCCGCCGATGAAGGCCGCCGCCAGTCCCAACTTCTTCCTCATCCCGAGCGAGTAGCCGCCGACCCACTTTTCCGCGACCGCCTTCAACTCGAAGAACCCGGCTTCGTCCGCGACCTGTGCTTCGTCCGCGCCCTTGAGCCCCGCGACCAGACGCAGATACTCGCGACCCGTCAGGCGTTGATAAAAGTAAAGCTCCTCGGGCAGATAGCCGACGTGCCGCTTTGCCGCGAGCGGGTGCCGACCCATCTCCTCGCCGCACACCGTCACGCTCCCTTTGTCGGGCTCCGCGAGCCCCGTCATCATCCTTATCAACGTTGACTTCCCCGCCCCGTTCGCGCCCACCAGCGCATACACCTCGCCCGCCCCCACGCGCAGAGAGACGCCGTCCACGGCCAACGTCTCACCGTAACGCTTCGTCAACGACTCGACGACAAGAAGACTCTCCGCGCTCAAACGACCTCCTTAATAGAAGGATGAGGGATGAAGGTTAAGACTGCTTAACCTTCATCCCTCATCCTTTGACTCGCGCGCATGACGCCGCGCATGCAGAGCGGCTGCACGCCCATCGCGTAGATGGCGAGCCCCGCGGGCCACACGAAGGCCGTCAGCCCGCCCGCCGCGAGCGCCGCGCACAGCACGAGTATCAAGGCCAGCCCGGGCTCGTCCGGCATCTCGAAGGCGAGCCCGCCCGCGACCGTGCTTACAAGCCACCACAACCACACGCACTCCGCGAGCAACGGCACGACGTAAGAGCCCGGCACCGCGCCGCACAGGACGCCCGCGCCCCACGCCGCCACGGGCGCGGGCAGCGTCATGACACGTGCGAGGTAGAGCTTTGCGCGCCACGCGTCCTCGCCTTCCAGACCCGTCGAGCGTTCGAGCCACAGGTGCGGCCGCTGGTGCGCGATCAGCACAGGCAGCACCGAGACAAGCGAAGCCGTCGCCAGCACGCACGCGAACTTCACCGCCAGCACGCGTGGCATCCAAGTCGCCGAAGCCCAACCCGCCGCCTCGCCCTCCGGCACAACCCCGCCCGCGAGCAGCGCGACCAGCAGCACGACGACCAACACGCACACACCCGCCGCCGCATACACCGCCGACGAGAACCCTCTGAGCGTTATGCGCAAATCGCGCGCAAGCTGCGACGACAACGCGCCCCGCCCCCCGCACACGCGCCTCGCCAACGCCTCGACAAAATCTCCACGCATCTCACGCGCGCCGAGCCGCTTCGCGAACTCCGCATCCCCCGCGCGCCAACGCTCGTGCAGTACACCGGAGAGTCCCGCGAGCAATGCCGCCGTGAAGACTCCGCATGCGAGCAACGCCGTCCGGCTCAACAACGCTAGACCACCCGGTCTCAAGACATCGGCCAGCAACAACCCGCCCGCGAACGACGATGCCGCGAACGACAACAACGCCAACAGGCCTTGCGTCATAACCGCGAACACACCTTGCGCCTCGACGCCCACGTGCCTTCGCGTTCGCATGTGCGCCCTGTGAATCCATTCGAGCGCCGACAACACCTCGCCCGCCGCAAGCACGCACACGAGCAGCAGCACGGACGCCAAGCTTCGCGCATCGGCCGCGCCACCCGCGAGCCAGCGCAGCGCCAACGCCGCCACGCCCACCGCCAACGTGCGCGCCGCGCGCTGCAAGAGCGCCGCCGCCAACTGCGATGCAGCCGAAACCGGCAGCGCGTCGAGCACCCACTCGGGACTGCGCACGTGATAAATCTCTACGCTGGCGCGCGACAGGCTCAACGCCAAGAGGCACGCCGCGGCCACGACCGCGGCCGCAAAGGTCTGCGCCTCTGTGGGACTCCACTCCGCCTCGCGCACCATGCGCCCGACGCCGAAGTAGGTCATCCCCAGCACGAGCGGTGTGAGCACGACGAGCGCATACAGATTCGCGCGCGCCCAACGCGCGCCATCGAGCAGCCACGCGCCCACGATAAGTCTCAGTTGATGCGTCAAGGCTCGCCGCCCATCTCGCCCCTCTTTCTTTCAAGCGCGGCGGCGATGCGATTCTCCAACACGAGCTCGGGTGAGTAGTTCTCTATTTTGAGAAAGTATCGGGCCGCCGCATTGAGCGCGGCCTGCGGGACGAGGCCGACGATTTCGCTGGCGATGACTTCGACGCCTAAGCTTTCGGCCTCGCGCCTGACGGCCTCGAAGGCTTGATGAAGATTCGTCTGTTCATAACTCGTCAGGTTCATCGAGACCTGCACGACACCACGACTCTCAAGCTCGAACCCGAGCGCCTTCAAATGCATTAGTCCACCGTCGCGCTCGCGCACGCGCCGCGCGATGAGCTTGGCGATAGAGAGGTCGCGCGTGTCGAGCGTGATGTTGTATGCGATGAGCAGCGGGCGCACGCCGACGATGCACGCGCCCGCCGTTGCGTGTATGCGCGGCTCTCCTACGTCGGGCGCGCGCCGGGGGTCGGTCGCAATCTGCTCGCGCAGCAACTCGAAGCCGCCGCGCCGCACGTCCGCGAGGTTGCGCCGCTCTTCCCGGAGCGCCGCGCTCTCGTAGAAATAGACGGGGATGCCAAGCTCGTTCCAGATTCTCTCGCCCGCACGACGGGCAAGCGCAACGCACTCTGCAACCGTGACGCCGCGGACGGGAACGAACGGCAGAACGTCGCACGCGCCCATGCGCGGGTGCTGCCCCGCGTGCAGGCTCAGGTCAATCAACTCGGCGGCGCGCGCGACGACGCGCACTGCGGCCTCGACCACAATATCAGGTGGCGCGACGAAGGTGATGACCGAGCGGTTGTGGTCGGGGTCAACGTGCGTGCCGAGGACGAGCGCGCCCTCAACCGACTCGACCGCTTCGGCCAGCCGCGCGACCACACTCGTATCGCGACCCTCGCTGAAGTTCGGCACACACTCGACGACGCGTTCCATCTCAACACCCGCACACGCTTTTGATAAGCCGAGCGCCGCACGACTCGGCGCGAGGTCATGCGGCGCACGGCGAAAGTTAATTTACGGCATTTGTATGCCAACCGGCCGCGTGAGTCAACAGCAAACGCGAAGCACGTGCGGGCGTTGATAAGAACGCCTTCCGTTTGCCCGCGCGACACCGAAGCGGCAATATACGCGTTGCTGCCGGGCTTCATTCGGCGACGACGAAGAGTCTGAGCTCGACATTGCGACCAGAGTTTCAATGCGGCTCGAAGCACAACCATATGAACACTGACAGAAGAAAAACTCTACACGGGCCTTCATGCAAGTCATCGTCGAAAATTCTGCTCGCGGTGGGGCTCGCATTGCTCTCATGCCTCTCGTCGGTTCTGCTCACGGGTGCGCGTGCTCGGCAAGGCGCTCGGCCGTCTTACCGCGATGCGCGACTGCCCGTGGAGATGCGCGTCCGCGATCTGCTCGGGCGGATGACGATTGAAGAGAAGGTCGCGCAGTTGACGTGCCTGTGGGTGCGAAAGCCGCAGGAGCGTGACGAGCCGGGCAACTATTCGTTCCCGGATCGCGGAGGCTTCTCGGCGGAGAAGGCGCGCCGCGTGATGCCGCATGGCATCGGAGAGATTGCGCGCCAGCGCGAAGGCAAGGACGCGCGCTCTTCGGCCGAGTACGCCAACGCCGTGCAACGCTGGCTCATGGAGAACACGCGGGTCGGCATCCCCGCTATCCTGCACGACGAGGCGCTGCATGGTCACATGGCTCGCGGCTCGACGGTCTTTCCCGTTCCGCTCGCGCTCGCCGCAAGTTGGGATACCGCGTTGGTCTCGCGTGTCTTCACGGCCGCCGCGCTCGAAGCGCGCGCGCGCGGCAGTCATCAAGTCCTCGGCCCCAACCTCGACCTTGCGCGCGAGCCGCGATGGGGTCGCACCGAAGAGACTTACGGCGAAGACCCATATCTTGCCGCGCGCATGGGCGTCGCGGTCGTGCGCGCGTTGCAGGGCGGCGCGACGCGCGAGCGGCCCGCGATTGACGACCAACACGTCATCGCCACGGGCAAGCACTTCGCCGGTCACGGCCAGCCCGAGGGCGGCACGAACATCGCGCCCGTCAACCTCTCCGAACGGCTGCTGCGCGAGACGCACTTCCAGACCTTCGAGGCAGCGGTGAAGGAGGCGCACCTGCAATCCATCATGCCCGCCTACCACGAGATAGACGGCGTGCCCGTCCATGCCAACCGCTTTATGCTCGAACAGGTCTTGCGCGGCGAGTGGGGCTTTGACGGAATGGTCGTCTCGGACTACGACGGCATCGCTCAACTAGAGTCGCGGCATCACGTCGCAGCGGATAAACGTGATGCCGCGCGACAGGCACTCGAAGCAGGCGTTGACGTTGAGTTGCCAGACCCGGACGCCTACACGACCATCGTGGAGCAGGTAAAGTCGGGTGCAATCTCGCGCTCAACGCTCGACCGTGCCGTGGCGCGTGTGCTGCGCGCGAAGTTCCTGCTCGGACTCTTCGAGCATCCTTATGTTGACCCGCAACGCGCGGCAGAGTTGACGGACAGCGCGGAGCATCGCTCGCTCGCCGCCGAGGCCGCGCGCCGCTCGATAGTTCTGCTGAAGAACGAAGGCGATGTGCTGCCCTTCGACCGCTCGCGCCTGAAGTCAATCGCCGTCATCGGCCCGAACGCGGCGCGCGCGCACATGGGCGGCTACACTGACCCGAATCCTCCGAAGGGCGTGAGCATACTCGAAGGCGTGCGCGCGAAAGTCGGCGGCGATGTCCGCGTCAACTACGCCGAGGGTTGCAAGATCACGAAGGAGGGCGGCAACTGGTTCGGCGACACCGCGACGCAGAACGACGAACCGGACGACCGGCGCTTAATCGCCGAGGCCGCCCAAGTCGCGCGCACTTCCGATGCGGTCGTCATCGTCATCGGTGGGAACGAAGACACGAACCGCGAAGCTTGGGCGGAGAGTCATCTCGGCGACCGCGACTCGCTCGAACTCGTCGGCCGCCAGAACGAGTTGGTCAAAGCGGTGCTCGATGCGGGCAAGCCGACCGCTGTTTTTCTCATCGGCGGCGGCCCGCTTTCAATCAACTATGTTGCCGAGAACGCGCCCGCCATCCTCGAAGGCTTCTACCTCGGCGAAGAGACGGGCACGGCTGCGGCCGATGTGCTCTTCGGTGATACGAACCCGGCGGGCAAGCTTCCCGTCACCTTCCCGCGCTCGGTCGGACAACTCCCCGCCTACTACAATCGCAAGCCCTCCGCGAAGCGCGGCTACCTCTTCACGACGACCGCTCCGCTCTACCCGTTCGGATACGGGTTGAGCTACACGACGTTCGCATACTCCGACCCGAGCCTCTCGCCCGCGCGCATCCGTGCGGACGGCGAGACGGTCTTGAGCGTCAACGTCACCAACACGGGGAGTCGGCGCGGCGACGAGGTCATACAACTCTACATACGCGACGAAGTGAGTTCGGTGACGCGCCCCGTCAAGGAGTTGAAAGATTTCGCGCGCGTCACGCTCGCGCCGGGCGAGACGCGGCGCGTGAGCTTTCGCGTGACGCCCGACAAGCTTTGGTTCTATGACAGAAGCATGCGGCGCGTCGTCGAGCCCGGCACGTTTCAACTGATGGTCGGCGGCAACTCCGTCGAACTCAAGACCGTGCGGCTCGAAGTCATCGGCCATTAGAGAAGGCTTCGGCCGACGTTCGCGCTCACGAGATTCAAGAAGCGAATCCGTCTGTCTACAACTAAAGGTTGAGTCCGAAGCCCTACCCCGGTTCGATGACATAATCCGCTGTTTAAGAGACACTGCCTGCGCCAGCAGCAACACTCCGAAAATGTTCGCGGTCGCCGTCGACTCCCTGTCGCATCTTCAAAGGTAAAGCCTATGTCCAGACTCGCTCTCCTCTCCTTCTTCGTTCTTGTGCTCTCCTGCGCCGCATCGCCCGTCTCGGGTCAGAGCAATTACGCGACCGTGGGCGGGACGGTCTTTGACCCGCAGCGACAGATGGTTGCGGGCGCGACCGTCGAGGTCACGTCGGCAAGCACGCAGGCCGTGCGTCAGGCGAACACGGGCGAGCAGGGAGCGTTTCAAATCACGGGCCTTCTGCCGGGCGAGTACACGCTCGCCGTCGAGGCGCAAGGGTTCGCGCCGTTGACGCAGACCGTCAACCTCGAAGTCGGCCAGCAGACGACGCTTGAGATCGAGCTTAAGATTTCCTCCGTCAGCACCAGCGTTGAAGTCAAAGGCGAGGCGGCCGTGCTGCGTACCACGGACGCGAGCGTGGGCGAAGTCGTCGAGCCGAAGTCAATCCGCAGCCTGCCGCTCAACGGGCGCATGTTGATAGACCTCGTGCTCACTGTACCCGGAGCGCACGAGAGTCATGGTGCGCAGTCGGGCGACATGAGCCCGCTCTACTGGCGACCCGGCCAACGCTCGGCCGTGAGCATCGGCGGCAACCGCCCGAACGCGAACTACTTTCTACTCGACGGCGCGACCAACACCGACCCCACCTTCAACACGCTCAACCTGAGTCCGTCGCCCGACGCGGTGCAGGAGTTCAGAGTTCAGACCGGCAGCTACTCTGCCGAGATGGGCGGCGCGGGCGGCGGGCAAATCAACATCGTCACGCGAACGGGCACGAACGACTTTCACGGAACGCTCTACGAGTTCCTGCGCAACGACGCGCTCGACGCGCGCACTTTCAACCAGATTGACTCGGCGTCGAAGCATCTCAACCGGAACAACTTCGGCGGCTCGCTTGGCGGCCCCGTCTTTCGCAACAAGAGCTTCTTCTTCGTCAACTACGAAGGCTTGCGACTCACGCAGGCCATGACGATGACCGACACCGTGCCCACGGCCGACGAGATTGGCGGCGACTTTAGTATGAGCGGCACGACCATCTATAACCCTTTCAGCGCGCACCCGAACCCGAACTTCGACCCGAAGAAACCCGTCGGCCCCGCCAACCCGCAGATTATCCGCGACCCCTTCCCCGGCAACCGTATCCCGCAGGGAATGATTAGCCCCGTGGCGCAACTGTTCCTACAGAAGTACGCGCCCCGTCCTAACCTCGACATGGGGATGAACGGGTGCGGCATGACGATGATGGGGACGCCGACGGTCACGGGCGCGGGGACTGACTGTAACAACTACCTCGACGTGCGCGACGAGCACCACACGACCGATCAAGCCACCTTTCGCTTCGACCAGAATTTCGGTCGTGGTGACAATCTGTTTGCGCGCTACTCTCTCAGCAGCGAGCGCGGCTTCACGCCGCAGAACCTTCCCGGCTTCGGTGCCATCCACGACAACCTTTCACAGCATGGCAGCGTCGGCTGGACGCGCGTCGTCAACCCGAACGTCGTCAACATGGCCGCCATCACCATCTCGCGGCTCTCGATGCATCGCTCGTCCGAGAACAGCGAGAGCAACGACATCGTCTCCGAGCTTGGTATTCAAGGCGTCGGCTTTGGTGGTCAGGGTGCGTTCGGTGCGCCGTACTTCAACGTGCAAGGCTACTCACCCTTAGGCGACTCATACATCGCCACGCCCATGCACGCGTGGGACACGATTCTCGAAGCGCGCGACACTTTGAGTTGGCAGGTCGGCCGCCACAGTCTCAAGCTCGGCGGCAGTTACCGCCACTTCATCTGGCCGATGTGGGGCTTCTTTCAGAACCGGGGCTACTACCAGTTCACCAACGGCTTCACCACGCAGACCGCCACAAACGACGGCACGGGCTCGGCGCTCGCAAGCTTTCTCTTGGGACTACCGGCGGTGAAGCAGCGACAGGCAGGCATCCCGCAGATGCAGTTGCGACAGTGGTACGCCGACGCCTTCGTGCAGGACAGTTATCAACTCACACGCAACACGACGATTCAACTGGGCTTGCGCTACGAGTACATGAGCCCGCTCACGGACATCCGCTTCCCCAACACGAACCTGATTTTCGAGAATGGCAAGCCCTTCGTCTTCGTCGGCGGGCAGCAAGGGTTTCCCACCGGCCTGATGTACTCGAACAAGCTCAACTTCGCCCCGCGCTTCGGCATCTCGCAGAACGTCCCGCGCCTCGGCGTCGTGCTGCACGGAGCCTTCGGCATCTTCTACACGCCGGTTGACATGAACACCTGGTGCAACCAGCGTCACAACGTTCCATACGTCTTTCCCGAGACGCAGCAGAGCGACAACTTCACTCCCGCCGCAGGCATCGTCGCCTCGCACTTCAACTTCGGCCAGCCCGTGCTCGGCCAGACGACCGTGAGCTTCGCGGCCTTCGACCCGCACGCGCCCGCGCAGTACATCGAGCAGTGGAGCCTTTCAATCGAGAAGAGCCTCGGCCGCGAAACCACGCTTGAGATAGGCTACCTCGGCTCGCGCGGCATACATCTTCAACGCTCGCATCTCATCAACAACGCCGTGCCCGGCCCCGGAGCCATCGGCCCGCGCCGCCCCTTCACGACCCTGAGCTTCCTGCCGGGCGTCACCTTGCCCGCTGGCGTCAACGTCGTGAACATGACGTTCCCCGTCAGCGGCATCAACCTTCTTGAGAACTCCGCGCGAAGCTGGTACGACGCGGGCTACGCCAACGTTCGCCGCCGCTTTTCGCGCGGCTGGACTTTCCTCGCCAACTACACCTTCGCCAAGAGCCTGAGCGATGCGCCAGACTTCCGCTCCACGATGTTCGAGTCCGCCATCCCGCAGAACAACCTCGATCTCTCGCTCGAAAAAGGGCCCGCCTGCGACATACGACACCGCTTCTCTTTGAGCACGGTCTATGACCTGCCCGGTGTCGGCAAGTCGGGACTTATGCACGCGCTCACGCACGGCTGGCAACTCGCCACCGTCTTTCAGGCGCAGAGCGGATTCCCTCTCACCATCTCCGTCTTCGGAGACACAGCCAACTCCGGAACACTGCTCGGCGAGAATCCAATCCGCGCCAACTACACGGGCCAGCCCGTCTTCGGCCCCGGCACGCGCACGGCCAGCAGTTGGTTCAACCCGGCGGCCTTCTCCACACCTGCCGCATTCACCTTCGGGAACGTCGGACGAAACACCGTCTACGGCCCCGGCATGCAGACGCTCGACGTGGCGATGCATCGCGAGTTTGCCGTGACGGAGAAGATGCACTTTCAGGTTCGCGCCGAGTTATTCAACGCACTCAACCACACGAACCTCGGCACACCGAATCGCTTCGTGAACACGCCGCAGTTCGGTACTATTACGGAGGCAGCGACACCGGGACGCGAAGTACAACTCGGCGCGCGACTTTCGTTCTAACCGAAGCATGCCTTCTTCCAACCGTTTCATAGACGAGCGCAAGGGCGCGTGGCAACGCCTTGAAGACTTGCTGAAGCTGCTCGACCGCTCGTCGCTCCGGCGACTGCACCGCGAGGAGGTGCGCGAGCTTGGTCGCATCTACCGGCGCACCTCTTCAGACCTCGCCATCGCACGCGCCGAGAGCCGAGACCCGAGGCTCGTCAACTATCTCAACAGCCTCGTCATCCGCGCGCACGGACGCATCTACCGCGCCGACCCGGCCGAGGGCCGCCACCGCGTCCGCGACTTCTTCGCGCGCGACTTCCCCCGCACCTTCCGAAGCACTTGGCGCTACACGGCGCTCGCCTTCTCGGTCTTCATGCTGTTCGCGACGTTGAGCTTTCTGGGGACGTGGCGCGACCCGGAGTTCTCCGAGCTTGCGGGCGTGCCGCCCGAAGCGCGCGAAAGGATTCTCGAGCGCAAGCCGCGCTGGTGGAAAGAGATTAATCAGGCGAATCAGATAGCGGCCACAGGCATCGCCACGCACAACATCCGTGTCACCTTCAACGCCTTCGCCTACGGCGCGCTCTTCGGCGTCGGCACGCTCTTCTACATGGCCTTCAACGGCGCGAGCATCGGCACCGTGCTTGCGCTCACCTTCCGCGCCGGTTACGCCTCGGAGCTTCTGACCTTCATGGCCGGGCATGGCGTCATCGAGCTAACCTGCGTCTTCATCGCGGGCGGCGCGGGTATGCTCTTCGGCACGGCGCTGCTGTTTCCCGGCGACCGCCCGCGCTTCGACAACCTGCGCCTCCGTGGACGCGAGGCGGCGCAACTCATTACGGGTTGCGTCCCGCTGCTCGCCGTCGCCGGGACGATAGAAGGCTTCATCTCACCCGCCGCCATCCCCGCCGCCATGAAGCTCACCATCGCCGCCGTCACCGGCCTCGCGCTCTACTCCTATCTGCTACTCGCGGGCAGGGGCGATGATGACGCGGGCCCAGCCTGAAGCTCAGAGCAAGCCTCTCTCTTTCACTCTAATGTAAGTCTCAAGTAGTGATGGGACGAGCGCGCCCGTGGTTACGTCGAGGGCGAGGCCGCCCTGCGCTTCGACGAGGCGGAGCGCAGACTCGCGTTGGAGCATGATCTCTTCGGCGACCGATTGCGTGAAGAGGTCGGGAAGCGTAGCGGGCGCGTCGCGCACCGACGCGCGCAAATCGCGGTCGGCGATGGTGGTGACGAGCGGGAGGTGGCGGGGCCGGAGTATGCGCAGTGATTTGAGAAGCTCGCGCGAGCCCTCTTCGTCAACGAGGTCTGTGAGGAGGACGACGAAGGAGCGGCGCTTGCAGTTGGCGGCGATGAACTCGAAGGCGCGCGTGTATGAGGGCTCGATCAACTCGGGCTCGATGGCGTGAAGGGCTTCGAGCACGGCGTCCAACTGCTCGCGCCCCTTCGCGGGCGGCACGTATACCCTGACGCGACGGCCAAAGACGACTAGACCAGCGTGGTCGCCCACTCGCTGCGCCGCGCTCATCAAGGCGAGCGCGGCGTGAACAGCCGTGTCGAACTTCGTCTCGCGTTCGATGCGCGCCGTCATTAAACGTCCCGCGTCAAGCGCGATGATGACCGTCTGGTCACGCTCGATCTGGTACTGCCGCGTCGTCAAACGACCGCGCCGCGCCGTCGCGCTCCAAGAGACGTGGCGTAGCTCATCGCCGTACACGTAGTCGCGCAACGACTCGAAGTCGCGCCCCTCTCCGCGCCACGCCGCGCGCCGCTGCGCCGCGACGAGCGAGCGCGCGCCCAGAGCCTTCAACTCCGCCTCGCGCGCACGCCGCACGTTCGGATAGACCTTCACCGCAACCGTCTCGCCCACGCGCTCCTCGCGCCAGACGAGCCCGAGCCGCGAGCGCACGCGCACGGCCACGCGCCCGAACTCGAACCGCCCGCGCCCGACGGGCTTCAGGACGTAGGTGAAGGTCTGCGACTCGTGCGGCGCAACGTTCAGTTCAACCTCGCGCGGCGCGACGAGCATCATCTCCGGCGGGTACTCGTCCTTGAGCTTGAGTGAGAAGGCACGCGGCGTGTGGTTGTTGACGCGGACGCGCACTTCGGTCTCCGCGCCAATGTAGAAGCGCCCGCCGAACTCGCGAAAGATTTCGAGCCCTTCGGGCAGTCGGCTCGCGCGCGCGTCAAGCAGCGCCGCCGCAAGCAGTCCCGCGTCGAAGACGAGCGCCAGCCAACGCAACCCCGGCCGCCCCCACGACAAAGAGAGCGGCACGAACCCGAAGGCCATCAGCGCGTAGAAGAGTTTTGTGAAGATGAAACGCATCAAACGCCTCTCACCCGACGACCTTCATCAATAGCCGTTTGCCTTCATCAAACATTCGACGCTCTTCATCAAACATCCGACGACCTCCGTCAACGCGCGTGGTCGATTGTCATCATCGTGGCGAGCATGGTCGCAACCAGTTTCTCGCCGTCGCCCTTGAGCGCGAAGAGGTCGCCCGTGCAGACCGTGACCTTGCGCCCCGCACGCACGACGCGCGCACGCGCCGCGAAGCTCTCGCCCGTCGCGGGTGAGAGCAGGTTGAGCTTGAACTCAATCGAGAGCACTTCCGCGCCCGCGGGCGCGAGAGACATCGCCGCGTAGCCGCAGGCCGAGTCAACGACCGCCGCGACGACGCCCGCGTGCAAGTAGCCGTGCTGCTGCGTCAGCGATTCGCTGAAGGCCAGCCCAATCTCGACCTCGCCCGGCGCGACGCCGAGGAGACGCGCGCCGAACGTCTCCATCACGCGCTGTCGCGCAAAGCTCGCGCGCACGCGCGGCTCGAAGTCCGTGTCCTGTGGTGTGAAGTTCGTCATATTTTTTTTAGCGGGTCGGTCGTGTTAACACGTCACAGTCGAGTGAAGTTACGGCGGGCTCGCCGCCAAAGAGACGTGGCCCCTCTCTCATCAGCAGCCACACGTCCGTCGGGCGTTCCGCGAATTCGCAGAGCTGCGCGGCCGCGCGCCGGTAAACTCTCTCCGAAGGGTACGCGGGCACCTTCAGTTCGACGTAAGACCAATGGTTGATGTCGAGCGATACGCCGTCAACGGTCGGCGTCAACTTCTGCTGCACCTTCGGCGGTAGATGCTGCGCGACCGCATAGCTCAAGCGCACCTCGGCGCGGCCGGTGTTTCCCGAATAGAGCGCGCCCGAAAGGTAACGTCCCCACAACCCGAAAAAACTCAAGAGCGGCATCAAGCCGAACACGACTGCCACCAACGCCTGAAGCGAGAGCGCCCTACGCGGCAGAAAGTCTTTGAGCCCCGCGACGGAGCCGCGACGAAAGAGTATCAGCACGAAGACAATCATCGCCGCGTTCCACGGCCACACGACCTTGTTGCGTCGCGAAGGGAAGAACAGCATCAACACCGAGACGTGTATGACAAGCGCAAGCAACATGCCCACACGCCTCCATCTACGCGTCAACAGAAGCAGTCCCGCGCAAATCTCCGTGAGCGGTATGAGCGCGCCAAGCGGTGTCGTGAGCCGTGCGAATGACGCGGGCAGTCGCGGCAGTAACTCGCCGTCGAGTGACGGCACGACCTCGCTGAAGAACTGCGGGTTCAGCTTCTGCACTCCGCCCCAGAAGTAGAGGCTTGCCACTATCAACGCGCACGCACGCAGCACCTTCTCTTCGCCTTCAACGCCCTTCGAGCAGACCGCGAGCGCGAACAGCATAAAGAGATACTGATAGAACCACGGCTGCCAGCGCGTCTCGTCGAGAAGCGCCAGCCCCACGGCGAGCGCGAGGAACGCGAAGGCGTAACCGCGTGGGCGCGCGGACGCGGCGACCAATAGGAGCAGCACGACGAGCGCGCCCAACCAGACGTAGTCGAAGGGCGACGGGACACCGGGCAGGAAGTCGAAGACCGGCGCGACGGGGAACGAGCGCCCCGACGACACCCAGAGCTTGCGCGACAACGCGAACCCGCCTACGAGCGCGAGCGCAAGCACGACCCTTAACAGACGCACTTCGTCCGTCGCGTTCTCGACCCGCAGCTTATCCCATGCGCGCCGCAGCACACCTCGCGCGTGAGCGTGCGACTCATGCGCATGTGGCTCGCGCATGTCCGACTCTTGCGCGTGCGCCTCTTGCACGTTGGCCTCTTGCGCGTGGGACTTGTGCGCGCCCGTCGGCACGTGTGCGCCGACCTGTGATTGCCGCTCGGTCTTCATCGAAAAAGCTTCGCTCGCGTTCAGCGCGGCACTTCGGCGGTGTTGAGTATGTCGTTGATGACGGTATCGGGGGTCGCGCCTTCGCGTTCATCGGCGCGCAGCAAGATGCGGTGGCGGAGCGCGGGGCGCGCGACATCGCGCACGTCGTCGGGCGTGGCAAAGTCGCGCCCGCGCATCGCGGCGAGCGCCTTCGCACAAAGGAGCAGCGCGACCGAGGCGCGCGGGCTCGCGCCGTATGCGACCAAAGGGTGCTCGCGCGTGCGGCGAACGATGTCAACGAGGTATGCGCGCACGCCCGGCTCCATGCGCGCGGCGCGTACTTCCGCGCGGCAACGCACGATGGCGTCCGCTTCGGCCAGAGGCCGCACGTCTATCTGTTCGAGGCGGCGCGCGCTGAAGCCCGCATCCCAGTTTGAGACGACCTGCGCCTCCTCCTCAGCGGTCGGATAGTCAATGAGAATCTTGAGAAGGAAGCGGTCGAGCTGTGCCTCGGGCAGCGGATATGTGCCCTCGTACTCGATGGGGTTCTCGGTGGCGAAGACGGTGAAGAGCGGTGACAGACGATGCAGCTCGCCGTCTATCGTCACCTGTCGCTCCTCCATCGCTTCGAGAAGCGCGGCCTGTGTCTTCGGCGGTGTGCGGTTGATCTCGTCGGCAAGCAGCACGTCGGTGAAGACGGGGCCGCGTCGCAGCGAGAAAGAGGCGGTCGCCATGTTGAAGACGTTCGTGCCCGTGATGTCCGACGGCATCAGGTCGGGCGTGAACTGTATGCGGCTGAAGTCCGCGCCGACGATGCGCGCCAGCGTCTTCACCAAAAGCGTCTTGGCCGTCCCCGGCACGCCCTCGATGAGCGCGTGCCCTTCGGCGAGGAGCGCGACCAGAACCTGCTCGACCACCTCTTCCTGCCCGACGACGACCTTACTCAACTCCGACTTGATGTGCTCGACCGTTGCGGGAACGTGTTGCAGCATTTTCGATTTTTGATTTGCGATTTTAGATTTCGAGCGCCGAGCGGCAGTATGAAAGCATAGAAACTCGCAAATCGAAAATCGAAAACATCTCTAACGCACGGCGGCCTGCCGAATTTCGCGCGAGCGCATGAGCACACCGAGGTCGCGTTCAAGCTCGCGCAACCCGCGCGCAAGCGAGAGCGCGCGCCGCGCCGCGAGCGGAGCGCCCGCTATGGAGTCTTCGCACTCGCGCAGCAGCACTTCGAGTTTGACGCGGTCGCGGCCCGAACGCGCGGCGGCGCGCTCGGCGATCTGTTCGAGCGGCGCGGTCGCGGGCAGGCCCGCGTAGCGCGCGAGCGCGCGTCGCGTGCGCTGGTAGATGTTTTCGATAGCAAGGTCGTAGGCGCGCGCACGCTGTTGCAGCTCGGCCATCGAAGCTACGAACTCAAGCTTTGAGCGGCGGTCGGGGTGTGGCGCTGGCAGGGGCCGTGCGAAGCGTCGGCCGCGCGTCCACCCGAGCGCGAGCGCGACGAGCAAGACTTGCGCGAACATCCAGAGGATGGGCGTGCCGCTGAAGTACGCGAGTATCTGGTTCCGCGTCTCGCCGTAGCCCTGATGAAACTCGTCGAAGGCGACGCGGCCCGGCCGCCCTCCCGTCAAGACGTTGGCGGCGAGGAAGAGATTGTCGGCGCGGTTGACACCCGCGTTCGAGACGACGTAAGGGTCGGAGAGGACGACTATGCGTCCGCGCCCGTATGCGTAATCAACGAGCAGCGCACCTGGCCCTTTGCGCCCGTCTTCAAGATGTACGACCGGCGCGCGCGCGTCGGCTACTTCATCCGGGGCCGCGGGCGAAGGCTTCGGTGCCGGAGGCGGGACAGTCTGTTCACTCTCGCCGCCCCAAAGGTCTTCATCCTCGTCGGGCGTCGGTGTGGGCGTTGGCGTTATGCCGCCGCGCGCGCGCGGGCCGACGCCGTGGGCGACCATCGCGGTCGCGTCCGATTGAGAGACGTGCAGGCGCGAGGCGAAGCGCGAGCGCGTCACCTGCGACACGTCGCGCGTGAGCGTGGTGGGCTGCGCGGGATGGATGAGAGGCACGCCGCGCGTCATGTTCTCGGCGTCGTCCGGCAACACGCCGGGAGCGGGCGACTCGACCGTCTCCGAGAAGACTCGCCAGTGCCCCGAGGTCGGGAGCAGCTTCGCATCAGGGCTCCGGTCTATGAGCACGAGGCGACCGCCCGCCGAGACCCAGCGCAGAACTGCGTCGGCCTCGCGCTTCTCCACCCCGTGCCGCAAGGGGCCGACGAGAACGAGGCTCGCGGGCGTGCCCTCGCCTGCGAGCGAAGCCATCGATTGCTTCCAGCGCACGGCGTCCGTGCCGCGCGCGCGCAGGTACTCGAAGAGTGCGCGAGTGCCCGTCCCGCCCGAGTTCTCGGTCGAGCGGTCGGGCGCGAACTCGGTCTCCGCCTCCTCTTCGACGCGCACATACGACGCCGCGTTGAGCGCCACGAGCACGACGATCATGAGAACGATGGAGAGCAGGATGAGAAGGCGGCTCTTCATGTTTCAAGCAACTCTTAAATTACTCTCAACGCCTGTCGGCAGCGCGTCTTGAAACTTTGCCAGTCGGAATCGGATGCATCTTGAAGACCGTACCAGTGCAACTCGAAGTCGAAGGTGAGCGGGAGCATCTCGGTGTAGAGGCGCGTGGGCGCGGCGCGACGGACGGCGTTGAGATAGTCGCGGTTCGTCTTGTGCTGCGCGAGTCGGACGACGCCCCGGTCGCCCAACTCGCAGAGCAGCGCGACGTAGGCTTTGCGTATCGCGCCGCGCAGGTCGCCCGCGCGCGCCAGTTGCTCCGCATCGTCGAGCAGGTCGGCCGCGGTCTGCTCGGCTTCAAGCCGTTCGCCGAGGATGATCCGGGCCCCGCGCCTCGGTTTAAGAGTCCGCGGCCCGCGCGAGCGCCGCAACCAGAGACGGCGCGCGACGTAGGCGATGACGACGAGGCAGAGGCAGAGTACGACGAACTGCGCGAGGCGCGAGATGCGCGGGCTCGCGCCCGGCGTGATGGAAGGGCCGCTATTAGGAAAGAGGCTGCGCACCCACTCGAAGAATCGTTCGACGAGACGGGCGAGCGCGCCACCCTGCGGTCGCGTCTCGCGGTTGAATGCGGGGTCGCGCAGTATCGCGTTGAGACGACCTCGCTCGGCGTCCTTGTCGTCGGATGCGCGCGTGCCTTCGGCCTCGGCGAGTTGTGCTTCGAGCGCGCGCAGACGCCCGGCCACGCCGCGCAGCGCAAGCGCGCGTTTGTCGTAATCACCGCCGCGCACCGACTCGTTGAGCGCCGCGTGGAGCCAGGTGTTGTCAACCTCCACGAACGAGCCGCCCCACTCCACCTGTTCCTTCGGCGGCAGCAGGCCGCGCACTTTGTCGAGCGTGGTTGCCTCTCGCTTCGGTAGCTCCATCACGAAGTCGGAGTTGAAGCCCTCCTTCGACCAGACCTCCGGCATCTCGCTCTTCTTCACAAGCTCATACAACGACGCAAGCTCTTCGAGCGGCGTGACCGCTTCGTGTATGCGCGCGCGATACTCCGCGAGCGTTGAAGCGCGCGGCGTCGCGGTGTGCGCGTGACCCGACGATGACTGTGCGTTAGAAGTTTGAGCCGGATGCGCTTGAAGGCTTTCGTGCGGCGCGGCAAGGGTGGCCGAAGCGAGGGCGAGCGCGAAGAGCGACGCGAGCAGCGTCGCCTTCATCAACCGTCCGTGTGCGTGCGCGACTCTCATCAGCGTTTACAGTCCGAGGATGGAGCCGGGCGGCTTCTCATCCCGGGCGGCGCGCGAGAGATTGGACTGCGGCGCGGCGATGGCCGGGGCGAGCGGCGCGCGCAAGCCTTCGGGCACCGCGGGCATCTCGCCGAAGACCTGCGCCGCCAGCAACTCGATGTCGTAGCCTTCGTGCCGCACACGTTCGTCAACGTAGAGCAGCGAGAGTCCCATCATCCAGACCGGCGCGAGCAGTATGGCCGCCAACTGTCCTATCACCTCGGAACTGATTGTGTACCACGCGGGCACGCGCGTCGCATCCATCTCGAACGGGTTCACCCCGTTTAAGTACGCGAACCAGCCCAACGGCACGAGCAGTAGCATCACCGCCGAGTAGCCCGCGAAACTCGTGAACAGAAACATCCCCGCCAGCCTGCGCACGTTGCCGCGCGCGAGCGCGGCGCTACGCCCTATCGCGTCGAGCACGCCGCGCCCCTCGACCATCAACACCTGCGGCACGTATGCGACCCGCCCCGCGACGAGAAAGAAGACGTAGAGCATCAGCAGCACGGTCGCGCCCCACAACAGCACGAACAACGGCAGCGCGATCCAATCCGCGCCCGCTTTCGCCGTTAACATGATGGCAAAGGCGATGAGGAAGCCCGACGGTATCAACACCACCAACGCTGCCCCGAGCGCCGCCGCGCCCGAGAGCAGCAGCCAGAAGAAGACGACCACTGCCGCCCCGAGCAAGCCTCGAAAACGCGAGCGCACGCTGCGATAGATGAGCCGCGCCGTGACGGGCTCGCCCCACAGCAGGTGCATCACGAGGTTGCGCGATGCTCCGCCCATCACAATCAACTGCGCCAGCAGCCCGAGGACGTAGACGCCCATGCCCAACAGCGCCGCGATGAAGTAGACGGCCAACCACCCTTCGCTCGCCGTCGCCGAGATAGAACGGATGCTCACAGACCAGAGAACCGTCCCCACCGCCGAGACGACGACGGGCGGCGCGCTTGCGCGCACGAGCGCGCCGAAGTGATGACGATAGAGCCGCACCGTGCGGTCAATGAGGTCGCCCGCGCCGAGCGGGGCCAGTTGCAGTTGTTTGAAGGCGAGCGTTGCCGGGCCTCTCTTCACTTCTTCTCAGCGAGCGCCTTCTTGATCTTCTCGACTAGCTGCCGGGTCTCGACGGCGAACTCGCCCTTCGGGTCGAGACGCAGGTACTCCTGAAACTCGACGAGTGCGTTCTCGGCCTGCCGCGCGCGCAAGAGGATATTTCCCGCGAGCAGGTGTGCCTCGGCGTAATCGGGTTTGAGTTGAAGCGCACGCCCGACCTGCGGCCCGGCTTTGACGAAATCGCCCCTGTCCCAGTAGACGCGCCCGAGCGTGAAGTGACCAGACGCCGACTTGTCTTCAAGCGCCAGTCCTTCATTCAGCACCTTCTCGGCTTCCGCATACTTCCTCTGGTGTCGGTAAACTTCGCCGAGCGCGACGAGCGACGCGCCGCTCTTCGTGTTGATCTCATGCGCGCGCCGGAGCGCCGCCTCGGACTGTTCCCACTTGCCCGCATCCATATAAGCGGTACCAAGTAGAAGCTGCGCTTCATAGAATTTTGGGTAGACGCCGACGGCCTTCTCCAGATGAGCGATGCCTTTGTCTATGTCTTTGTCATCGAGCAGCGCCATGCGCCCCTTCTCAAGCTCGGCCTGCGCGTCGGGCGGCGCGCCCGCGTCGGCGGTTCTGCCGGTAGCCGCGCTGCTCGGCGCGTGGGCAGTCACTTTGTCGGGCGCGAGTTGGAGTTGGAGGTACTCGGTGGGGTTGGTCTCAAGGTCAACCTGTCGCTGGATGTCCTGATAGCCGGGCATGTGGACGGTGACGACATACTGCGCCGCCGCCAGCCCCGAGAAGCGAAACTTCCCGAGCCGGTCAGTCCTCTCCTCGCCGATGTAGCCGCCGCTGAAACCGTCGAGGCGCACGATGATGTTCTCGGCGGGCGTGCCCCCGCCGACAAAGCGCACCTGCCCGCTGATGGTTCTCGACATCGGCAGCGGTGCGCCGCGTTGCGCCACCACAGGTTCGGCCGAGGCTATGGTTAGAAGAGTTGGAAGCAGTGTGACGAACAGGCGAAGTGCCGCGCGAGACATGACCGATGACCTCCGTTGAAACCTTAATTCGAGCGAGGAAGAGGAGCCGTTATGTTCATTCATCCGGTTCAAAAAAACAAGAGGGAGGGGAGCGAATCCCCTCCCTCTGGAAAGCCAGCCCACAAATGGACTCAGGCTAAAACTCGAAGCGCGCTCCGAGCCGCATGCTGAACGGCAGATAGAAGCCGCGCTGCAAGTCGGTCGCCGCGATACCGGGCTTCAGGAAGTCCGGATTGTCCTGCCCCGCGGTGCTCTCGCGGAACTGGTCGGGCAGACGCAGCGTCTGTCTGTTGAAGACGTTGAAGAGGTCGGCGATAAAGACCATGCGGGTCTTCTCGGTCATCGCCCACTTATAGT
Organism: Acidobacteriota bacterium; assembly: GCA_032230645.1. Taxonomy (GTDB): domain Bacteria; phylum Acidobacteriota; class Blastocatellia; order Pyrinomonadales; family Pyrinomonadaceae; genus QHXN01. The sequence continues at coordinate 28,281 of JAVXWN010000185.1, forward strand.
CCGCGTGCAGGTCGAGCCTCGTGTAGAAGTTCGTCCGCCCCAGCTTACCGCGACCGCCGACAGGAATTTCACCGGCGTTGAGATAGACGGGGTGTGCAAGGTACTCGCTGATGGGCACGCCCGATTCGCCGTGGAGACCGCCGCCAAGGTTCAGACCCTTGAGCATGTGGCTGACGCCGGACTGGCCGAACGAGTAGTTGCCGTACAGGTTAAAGATGTGACGACGGTCGGTGTTGAGCGGGCCGACCGCGAACTGGTCGCCGAGCAGGTTGAACTCGCCCGCCGTGAAATCGAAGAGCGAGCTGATGGCCGGGTCGGTCTGGCCGTTGTCGTTGCGGAAGTGTCCTTCGTAGTTGCCGCGCAGGCTGGCGATGCGCCAGTTCGAGAGCAACTGCCAGTTGTCGGAGAAGCGCTTGTTAAGCTCGATCTCCACCGCCTTGTAGTTGCGCACTGCATTCGGGAATCCATCGGGTACGCCGTCCGCGCCGGACGAACCGGCGGGCTTGCCGTTGGCACCGTTGGCCGCGTAGCAGATGCCGAGGTCGCTGTTAACGAAGTCAGGGCTGCACTGCGCGGGCGGTGTTCCGCCGGGCGTGAACTTGAACGAGACGGGATTGACCGCCGCGTCGAGCGTCGAGTTGACGTTGCCGATGAAGTAGGTCTGACCGAAGAAGTCAGCCGACTCGGGAGCGACCACCGCCGCGTCTTCGACGATGCGTCCAAGCCTACGGTCGAGATAACGCACTGACAGCGTGAAGTTGTGCGGCAGTTGCTGCTCGAAGCCGAAGATGTTCTCCTTCGTAAAGCCGAGCTTAGTGCCGGGCAAAATCGGGTTCGACGGGTCTTGCAGCGAGACCGAGAGACCGCCGTTGGCGTTGCGGTCAATGCCGCCGGGCGCGCCCGTGACGAGGTGCGAGGCGTCGAGAATCGGAATCACCGTGCCGAACGAGTTGAGACGCGCGATGCGCTCGCCCGCCCCGTTGACGGTGAAGTCCGGAATGTAGAAGCCGCGTCGGAAGTCCGTCTCGGCCGAGAGCGAACGCTCGGCCAAGTCGAGCGGGATGAACTCGTAGAACCTGCCGTAGTTGTAGTACGCCTTGGTCTTGCCACGGCCGAACGGGTCAACCGTGACGCCGATGCGCGGTGCCCAGTTGCCGGTGAAGCTGTAGTGGATGCGCTCGCCGGTCGAGCCGGGGTTGCCGACGATCTTCTCCTGCTCGTTACGCAGGCCGAGCAGCGCCGTCACGTAGCGGTTGAAGCGCCACGTGTCCTGCATGTAGAACGCATGGTAGTCCGACGAAGTGTCGAAGCTCGTGTTGCCGTACTCGCCTCTCTCGTGGCGCAGCACGACGGGCACGCGCGAACCGTCGGGAAGTGTGAGCAGCGGGCAGAGCGTGCAACCGGCGCGTGCGCCCGTGGCGCGGAAGAGCGTCCACGTGGCGTTGACCGGCTGGCCGATGGCGGCACCGGCGGCGGCGCTGCCGATGCGCGGGTCAGTGACCGGGATGCCGCTGACATTGGTCGCGGGCACGGTGAACTTCGGGCCGCTGCGGTCGCGCGTGCCCGAGTAGAAGCCGCGCTGGAACTGGTAGCCGAGCCCGAAGGTGTGCGTGCCCCAGAAGTTCGCGATCTTCGAGGTGTCAACCGAGGTGCGATAAGTCTTGCCCTGCGTCGGCTCGAAGAAGCCGTAGCCGATGGAGGTGAAGTTGCCGCGCGCGGGCTGCGTGCGGTCGGTGATCTGGTTGAAGTCGGAGAAGCCCGTCTCGTTGAAGTTGTTCTTGCCCTGACCGAACGAGGCGCTCAACGTCCAAGTCTTGCTGAGCGCGCCGTTGTAACGCAGCGCGATGCTGCGCGTGCCGTACTCCAGCTTGTTGAGCGCGGTCGCGTTGTCGATGTTGAGCGTCGCGAACGGCGCGACGTTGGTCTCGGTCGGGTCGCCGAAGATAGAGAAGGCGAGGGTGTGGCTCGGGTTGATGTTGTAGTCGAGCTTGAAGGCGTAGTTGTAGGTGCGATAGCGGCGCGCGAACTTGTCGCCGAGGATGGTGCGCAGCCCCGACCCTTCCGCGCCGCGAACGATCTCGCGTCGAACCGTCGGGTTGAACGAACCGAAGAAGAAGAGGTTGTCACGAGCGCCGGGGACGTAACCGCCGAGGTCAACGCCCGCATCGTAGTTCTCTTCGTGAAGCATCTTGCCGAACTTGTTGACGCGTGTGTCGTCGGGCTGCTTGCGCGTGGCCTCGAAGGACTGGGGCCGCGCGAAGCCATAGAGCGCGCCGTGGAACTCGTTGCCGCCCGACTGCGTGATGATGTTGACGATGCCGCCCTGCGACTGGCCGTACTGCGCCTCGAAGCCGCCCGTCTTGACCTGCACTTCCTTGATGAAGGAGGTGTTGATGCCGGTGCCGAGCGTGCCGAAGTTGCGCGTGAAGGTGCCCAAGCCGCCGAAGGCCGAGTCAGTGATGTTGACGCCGTCGGCGATGTAGAGATTGTCGAGCGCCGAGCCGCCCGAGATGGACGGGTTCGCGCTGCCGCCCTTGCCGCTGTCAGCGACGCCGGGAGCTAAGTAGAAGAGGCTCGTCACGCTGCGCTGGACGGGAATGTTTTGGAAGAGCGTGTCGCTCAGGTTCGAGCCGACAGCGGTGCTCGACAGATCGGTCGCCGCTGCGCCCGTGACCGTCACCACTTCGGAGACCTGTCCCGGCTCAAGCTTCACCGAGAGGCTCGAAGACTTGCCGACGTTGGCCGCCACATCAGCCACCGACGCGGCCTTGAAGCCGGTCAGCTCGACCTTCACTGTGTAGACGCCGGGAATCAGATTGTCGAAGTTGAAGTAGCCCTGATCGTTGGTCGTCGCGGTGCGCGCCGTCGGCAGCGTCGGGCCGGTGACCGTCACGGCGGCGTTCTGCACGGCCGCGCCGTTAACGTCGGTCACGGTGCCGTTGATTGAACCCGTGGTCGAACGATCCTGCGCGTAGGCCGAAGCCACACACAGGCACAGGACGACGACGAGTTGAAGCATTTTTCTCATTGGATCATCTCCTTGATTCATAGGAAGAACCAAACTTACTGAATTCCGTGCGACTAAATGGCTGGGGAGAGACACTGATGAGGAGGGGCCAAAAGAAGACGTTTCCCCCATCTCCATTAAGAGTCATCGCTAGTCACAACTGAATTGCTCTCCATTGTTCTAACTCATGGGCAAGTAACATACCGTTAACGCTGAGAGGCTCGCCGACGACCGTAAGTCTTTATCAATCCTGCCTTTATTTTGGCAGAGATTATTCGCCGGAGTTCGACCCCGCGTTAAAATCTCCGACTTTCTGAATAGACTATTCAAAAAATCGTAGAATCCGTGGCACCGGGGCCGCGAGGCTTCCGCCGTGGGTCTTATCCGTTCTATAATCCGCGCCGCGCTTCCCGGACGCCTTCGCGCCCCCCAAACAGACTGACTTTCAAAACTGGAAACTTACTTCGATGAGAAAAGCGCTGGCCCTCTTTTTATCTACGTGCCTGCTCTACGGAGCCGTGGCCGCGCAGACCACAGCGCCCGCACGGCAATCACAACAGCAGCCGTCGCATCCTGAAGACGAAGAGGTCGTGCGCATCACCTCGTCGCTCGTGCAGACGGACGTGGTCGTCACCGACAAGGACGGCAAGCAGGTGACAGACCTCACGGCCGACGACTTCGAGATTATGGAGAACGGCCGACCGCAGGTCATCACAAACTTCTCCTACATCACGACCGGCCCCGCGACGAATTCAACGACAGCGATGAATTCAACGGCCGCGCCTTCGCCCACGCCCACACGCGACCGCGCGGGGGTTGCGCCGCCCATCCCGACCGCGCGCCTGCGCCCCGAACAGGTGCGACGCGCCATCGCGCTCGTCGTAGACGACCTGCGCATGTCGGCCGAAGGCATGCATGCGACGCAGCAGGCGCTTCGCAAGTATGTAGATGAGCAGGTGCAGCCCGGAGACCTCGTCGCCATCATCCGCACGAGCGCGGGCATCGGCGCGCTCCAACAGTTCACCTCAGACCGGCAGCAACTCTATGCCGCCATCGAGCGCGTCAAAGTCCTCGCGCGCTCGTCGCGACTTGGCGCTTTCACTTCGGTGGGCGTGCTTGAGCGACTTGAAACGCAGACGGTCGAGCCGACGATGACTTTGTCCAGCGACCAGCCTTCGCCTTCGGGCTCGGGCAAAGGGGGTGAGCCCGACAAACATAGCTCGCAGAGCTTGAACGAGTTCCGCGATACGCTCTTTACCGTGGGCACGCTCGGCGCGCTCAACTTCGTCGTGCGCGGACTGAAGGAGTTGCCCGGCCGCAAGGCCGTCGTGCTCTTCTCCGACGGCATCGAAATCTTCAACTTGAACTCCGATGGACAAGACCGGCACGAGCGCGTGCTGGCCGCCATGCGGCAACTCGTAGATCAGGCCAACCGTGCTTCGGTCGTCATCTACTCGGTGGACACGCGCGGCCTACAGCCAACGGGATTGACGGCGGGCGAAACCTCGGCGGGCAGCCCCTTCGGCCCCGATGGCGCGGGGCCGAGCGGCCCGCTCAACGGTGTCGCAGGCATCCGCACAGACCAAGTGGGACAGCAGGTGCTCGGCGCGCGCAGCGGCGAGTTGTTCGAGGGACAGAACGGTCTGAACTATCTCTCGCGCGAGACCGGCGGCGTCGCGCTCTTCAACCAGAACGATCTCAACAAGGGCATCCGTCGCGCGCTCGACGACATACGCGGCTACTATCTCATCGGCTATCGTCCCGACGAGTCAACCTTCGATCCCTCGACGGGACGCAGACACTTCAACACTTGGACGATCAAAGTTA
>JAVXWN010000204.1:0-7913 GCA_032230645.1 Acidobacteriota bacterium
CCATCCTTGTGATTGGCTTCGTCCTGTTCATCGTCGCCGTCATCCTGCTGCGGCGCTGGTTCGTCAACGTCGGCGCGCGCGAGATCGCCATCAAAGAGCGCCGCTACTTCGGCGCGAAGATGCCCCCCGGTCGCGTCGTCGCCACCGAAGGCGAAGTCGGCATCCAGGCCGACGTGCTCAAGCCCGGCCTCCACTTCGTCAAGTGGCCCTTCGAGCGCGTTGTGCATAAAGTCCCTCTGATCGAGATCGGCGCCGACGAGTTAGGCGTCGTCCAGGCGATTGACGGCGAGCCGATGCCGCCGGGAAGAAACTTCGCGCCCGACCGCGCGCAGAACGCCCACAACAACTTTCAAGACCCCATCGCCTTCATCAAGCGCGGCGGCGTCAAGGGTATCCAGTTGCGCACGCTCCCGCCGGGGCTGTGGCCGATTCACCCGTACCTCTTTCGCGTTTCGATCTCGAAGACGACGATGATCCCGCCCGGCAAGGTCGGCGTAATCACGGCCTCGGACGGCGACCCGCTCGACGCCGGGCGTCTTAACGGCAAGGCCATCGACGGTCACCGCAACTTTCAGGACGCCGAGCAGTTCGTCGCCAGCGGAGGCCAGAAAGGCCCGCAGGTCGAGACGCTAACGCCCGGCACATACCGCATCCTGACCCAGTCCGTCCCGCTTGCGGGCGGCGACCCCAAGCCCGGACTCTTCTTCGTCCGCCTCTTCGACGCGACGGTGATTAACGAGAATCAGGTCGGCCTCGTCGAAGCTTTGGACGGCGCGCCATTAGACCCGCGCGACTACGTCGCCACACAGGTCGAAGGTCACGACAACTTCACCGACAGTAACGAGTTCATCCGCCGCGGCGGACAGCGCGGGCCGCAGAAGGACATACTCCTTCCGGGCACCTACTACATCAACCCGCTCGTCTTCAAAGTCATCCTCGAAAAGGCAAGCGAGGTCAAGCCGGGCGAGGTCGCCGTCATCGTCTCGAACGTCGGCAAAGACCCGACCGAGGAGGTTCGCCGCCAGATGGCGAACAAGGTGCGCGAGCGGATGGAGCGCGAAGAGAAGCAGCACGTCACGGAGGCCGCCGCGCGCCTCGACAAGCTCGCCGACGAAGACCGCACGAAGGCCGAGATCGAAGCAGACCTGATGATGACCGACCCGGCCGACCGCCGTCTCGACGAAGGCGCGCACGAAGCTTACGTCGTGCCCGAAGGGTTCCGCGGCATACAGGAGTCGGTGGTCGGGCCCGGCCGCTACTACGTCAACACGCTCGCCGTCTCGCCGATCATCATCCCGACGACGAACCAGACGGTCGAGTGGACGACGGGCGACACGTCGAACACCTTCGACCCCTTCGAGGTCATCTCCAAAGACGGCTTCACGATGCAACTCGAAGTCCGCGTCGTCTTCCGCGTCAAGCCCGAAGACGCGCCCTTTATGGTCGCCAAGATCGGCGGCATCGACCGTCTCATCCAGAACGTGATGCACCCGCTCATCGACTCGATCTTCCGCAATCAGGCGTCCGAGTCTTCGGCGATGGCCTACTTGCAGAACCGCCACGAGGAGCAGGAGAGAGCCGAGGCTCGCGTCCGCGCGCACCTCTTGAAGTACCATGTGGACGTGGTCAACGTCCTCATCTGCCACATCCATCTCCCAGAGGAGTTGATGAAGACGCAGACCGAGAAGATTCTCGCCGAGCAGCGCCAGAACATGTTCAACGCGCAACGCGAGGCCGAGGAGAAGCGCATTCAGTTGGAGAAGACAAAGGCGAACGCCGACAACCAGCGCGACCTGATGTCCGCCACCGTCGGCGTCGAAATCTCCAGCCGACGCGCCGAACAGCGCAAGGCAGAGGGTGAGGGCGAGGCTCACTACATCCTCGCGACGGGCAAGGCCGAGGCCGAGAAGGTGCGCCTGATGGGCGAGGCACAGGGCGTCGCCTATCACGAGCAGGTCAACGCGCTCGGCGCGCAGGGTGTCGTGCTCGTCGAGACGCTCAAGGTCATCGGCGATAAGAACGTCCGCATCACTCCCGACATTCTCGCCTCCGGCGGTAACGGCTCGGGCGACGGCGGCAGCGGCATCGGCACGCTTCTCCTGCTTAGCCTCTTCAAAGACCGGCTCGGGCTCGAAGCCGCGCCCACCGGCAACGGCACGAAGACGGTGAAATGAGCCTGTAAAAAGGCTTGACGAGAGTTTCGGCCACTCTTTGCGGGGTGGCCGAAACTTTTTTGAAACCCGGCGTTGACATCGTCCGTATTCTGAGGCACTGTATTAGTTGACTAATACAGTTGGTTGCCGGGGGATGAGTGTTCATTAAGGTTGACCCGTCGAACGATGTGCCGATATTCCGGCAGATCGTTCAGCAGATAAAGACTGCCGTGGCGATGGGGCGGCTGGAGCCGGAAGACCCTTTGCCCTCGGTGCGACAGTTGGCGGTCGAGCTTGCGGTCAACCCGAACACGGTGGCGCGCGCCTACCTCGACCTTGAAATCGAAGGGGTCATCTACAAGCGGCAGGGCGCGGGCACCTTCGTCTCGGGCCGTGGCGTCGAGATGTCGAAGAACGAGCGGCGCAGGGTCTTGCGCGAGTTGTTAGAGAAAGCTTTGGTCGAGGGCTTGAACCTCGGGATGGAAGAGAAGGAACTGCGCGAGACTTTCGAGCGCGTGCTCGAAAAGATGATGCAGGCGCGAACGCCGGAGACCGTCGGCAGGTGAGCCGCCCGGTAGAAGAGTTAGAGCGCCGCAGACGCGGACGAGAGTGAACCATGAGTTCAAACGTCGAATACATGCCTGAGGAGTACGCCATCGAGACGCGAAACCTCGGGCGCAAGTTCGGGAAGTTCGAGGCCGTCAAGGGCGTTGACCTGACGGTTCCGAAAGGCACGGTCTTTGGCCTGCTCGGCGTCAACGGGGCGGGCAAGTCCACCATCATCAAGATGATTATGGGGCACCTGCGCCCGACTTCGGGTGAGGTTCGCATCCTCGGCCGCGCGCTCGGCGTAGACCTCGTCGAGATTCGCAAGCGGGTCGCATACGTCTCTGAGAACCGGTATCTCTACGAGTGGATGACAGTCGCCGAGAGCATCACGTTCACGCGCGCCTTCCACGCGACATGGGACGACCGAAAGGCCGCAGACCTCCTGAAGCGATTCAGCCTGCCGCCCGAGAAGAAAGTCCGCCAACTCTCTCGCGGCAACCGCGCGCGTCTGTGCCTGCTGCTTGCGCTCTCTTTCAACCCCGAACTCATCGTCCTCGACGAGCCGACATCGGGGCTCGACCCCATCGTTCGGCGCGACTTCATCGAGAACATCGTCTCGGAGATTGCCGAAGAAGGGAAGACCGTTCTCTTCTCGTCGCACATCGTCGAAGAGGTCGAGCGCGTGGCCGATTACGTCGGCATCATGGACGAGGGCGAACTGCTTCTGGTCTCGACGATTGACGAGATCAAGTCGTCATACAAGCGCGTGCGCTACGCGACGAACGGCACGCGTCCCGAAGTTACAGGCGTCGTCGGCGTGATGATGGTCGAGAACGGAAGGCACGAGCAGGTCTTGACCGTACAGGGCTTCGGCGACGAGACGATGCGTCAACTCGGCGAGCGCGGGGTCAAGAATCCGGAGGTGCTGCCCATCTCTCTGGAAGACATTTTCGTAAGCGCGGTGCGCGCCGAGCGCGAGCGGAGGGCGAGCTTGTGACGAAAGAGATTGTGAAGGCGATGCTGTGGAAGGAGTGGCGCGAGACGCGCTGGAAGTGGTTAGCGTTCGCGCTGGCGTTTCACATCCCGCTCTTCATCGCGGGGCTAACAGTGGCCTTGCGCGCGAGCGCGCGGTTCGACCTCTACGCGCTCAGTGATTCGGTGGCGGCGCAGGTTTTGGAAGTCGCGCTCGTCGCGCAGTCGGTCTTTCTCATCACGGCGGGACTGTTTCTGCTCGCCTTCTTCGCGGTCGGCTCAATCGGCTCCGAACTCGACAACCGGAGCATGTTCTTTCTCTTCGAGCGTCCCGTGCGTCGCTGGCAGGTTCTGCTCTTCAAGTATGGGGTCGGCGCGGTGCAGACGACGACGTGCGTTGGGCTCTCAATCTTAACGACGCTCGCCGCGACCTATCTCTTGATGGCGGCGGCGGCGACGAACGTGACGCTGGCGGGCTCTTGGGGCTCATTCGTGCTGATCATCTCGAACGGCGTGCGCGGGACGGTGTGGACGATGGTCATCGCGCTGATGGTCTATTCGGCGACGTTCCTCTTCTCGGTCTGGTTCGAGAAGTGGTGGATCGCGGTCATCGCCGGGGCCGTCTCGCTCGTCGGGATGTTCTACTACTTCGGCGGGAACCTCTTCGACTGGATCATCAGCGCCGCGACGCGCAACAAAAGCGGCGACGTGAACCTCGATCTTTACGGCCGCCTCGACCCCGTGCCCATCCTCGTCATGCTGCTGGTCTCGGCCGGACTCTATTTCGCGTCGCAGTACGTCTTCGCGTGGAAAGAGATGAAGTGAGACACGCGGGCTTCGATAGTTAACGTTTATCGTTCGGCTTCTTTGAACGGAGGTGCTTTGTGGAAAGACTGAAACGCAAATCTTTTATCATCGCGACGGCGGTGGCGCTGCTCGTCGTCGGGTTCGTCGCCGTGCAGTTCGCGCGGCCGACGAAGGCCCAGAACCCGCGGCTGGAGCGGTTCGTGCCCACGAACGCGGTCGGCTTCGTCGAGGTGAATGACCTCAGAGCGCAGGCGCTCAAGGTCATCGAGTCCGAGGCGTGGCGCGAGTTCACGAAGGAGAACTCGACCGCCAGCTCGCTCTTCATGATTGGCGCGAACCATGCTGGCGCGCTCGACGCCAGCTACGCCGTCGCGCTGCTCGGCGTGGAGAATACTGAAGACGGCAAGCCCGAGCCGCAGTTCGTCGTCGTCGCGCAGTTCGACGGCTGGGAGGCGCGGCGCACCTTCGAGAACCGCGTGCTGCGCTTCGTGACCGAGGGGCAGCAGAAGGGGGTCGAGACGAAGACCGAGGAGTACGGCGGCGTGAAGCTCAACACCGTGACGAAGGAGGGCCGGCGCGGCTTCGCCTACGCGTATGCCAGCGAGCTACTCGTCGTCTCGAACACGGCCGACGCCGTCAAGCGCGTGCTCGACGTGCGCGCGGGCAAGCTCCCCTCGCTCGAAACGAACCAGACGTTCGCGAAGGCGCGGGCGAACTCGAAGGCCGTGGACGGCATGTTCGGCTTCCTCGACGGCGCGGCGCTGACACGCATCATAGACAACGCGCCTGCGGGCGCGAACGAGAAGGTCAAGGCTTTCCAACAACTCTTCCACGGCGTAGGTGCGGGCAGTGTCCAATCGGTTGCGTTCACGAGCGCGTTCGAGGACGGGCGCGTCGTCGAACGCTTCAGCGTGGTTGCGCCGAATCGTGAAGGTGTGCTCGCCACGGTCGCCTCGAACCCGCCGACGCAAGGCGGGTTGCTCGCGCTCGTGCCAGAGGATGCGGTGCAGGCGTTCGACGCTTCGGTCGCCAACGCGCCGCAGACCTTCGACCAGTTAGTCGCGCTCGCATCGCAACTCACGGAGCAGTCGGGCAAGAAGGGCCCGGCGGACGTGCTCGCCGAGTTCACAGAGAAGACCGGCGTTGACTTTCGCGGCGAGATCGTCGGCGCAATCGGCACGGAGTTCTGCGCCGCGCAGTTGACGGCGGGCACCGCGAACGACGGGCCGAGCGGTGTGCTTCTGCTCAACCTCAAGGACGAGTCGGCGTTCACGCACGCGCTCGCGAAGTTCGCCGAGCGCAAGGGGCGCACGACGACCGAGCGCGAGTACAAGGGCACGACCATCCGTCGCATCGAGGACGAAGAGAAGCACGGGCTTGAGTACGCTTTTATCGGCGGCAACTTCGTCGCGAGCGGTAAGGGTGCGGCGGTCGAGCGCGTCATCGACACCGCGCAGGGTGGGCGCTCGCTCAAGTCGGGCGCGGCCTACCAAGCGGCGGCCGCGCAGCTTTCAGGGCCAGCGCAGTTCGTCTATTACAACTCGAACACGGACTATCTGAATCGGCTCGGGCGCACGCTTCAGGGAGGCGAGCAGGAGTTCAAGACCGAGGGTCAGCGCGCATCTTTGCGGCCGAGCTTCGCGTTCGGGATGACGTTGCCCGACGGCTTCTACGTCGAGAGCCGCACGCCGCTCGGCACCTTCCCGCGCCTGTTGACGGCCATCACTTCAAAGCTCGGGAATGAGAAGAAGGACGGCGGCGCGGAGTAGCAGCGAGCACGCTTCGTCAAATAGATTTATCAACGAAAGACCGGCGCGGGGTTGCGAGCCTCCGCCGGCCTTTCCGTGTTCGGGCCGAGCGCCAATCCAACCCTCACGGATTGAATCAACATCAGAGCACAAAATTTCTCGGGCGCGCGTGCCATCCGAATTCGCGCCGCCGTGTCTCTTATTGTGAGCTTGCCCTAGGGACTTCGAGAGTTGACCAGCGAGAACGAACTGATCCGGCGGGCGCAAGGCGGCGACCTCGAAGCCTTCTGCCTGCTTGCGCGAGAGTATGAGCGGCGCGTCTACGCCCTCGCGCTCCAACACTGCCGCCACGCGGAGGATGCCGAAGACCTCTCGCAAGAGGTCTGGCTGCGCGCCTTCCGCTCGCTCGCTGGCTTTCGCTTCGAGTCGAGCTTCTACACTTGGCTGCGTCGAATCATGGTCAACGCATTTCTCAATCACAAGCGCGCGCTGACGATGACGCATGAAGAGGTGAAGACGACCATCCGGCTCGACAGTCTCGAAGAGCTTTTAGACGAGCAGACGCTTGCGCGCGGGCTGACGAGCGAGAACGCGGAGGACGGCTTTCAGCGCAGGATTATGACCGACCGCGTCATGCACGCGCTCGGCGAGTTGAGTGAGCAGCAGCGGCTCATCTTCCTGCTCAAGCACCGCGAGGGAATGACCTGTCAGGAGATTGCGGACACTCTGGGCTGCACGGCGGGCACGGTGAAGAAGTCACTGTTTCGCTCAATCGAAAAGCTGCGCGCGGCTCTGGGCCTCGGCGCAAATGAAAGCGAGCGCGTGCCGCTCGGCACGGGCGGGAAGAGTTGAAGAAAAGTTAGAACGGCGTTTGTGATGAGACACGATTGTCAGGCGACGGAAGAGAAACTGGTTGACCTACTGTTCGGCGAGGCCGAGGGCGGGTCGAAGGAGACTCTGCTCGAAGAGGTTGTGCGTTGCCGGAGTTGCGCGGGCCGGTATCGCTCGATGGCTGAAACGTTGCGCGTCTTTGACGAGGCCGCCGATGCGTCTCTCCCGGCGGAAAGTTTCTGGGCTGGCTATGAAGAGAGGTTGAGGAGGCGTATGGCACAAGAGATTGGAACGGACTTCTGGGGGCGGCCCGCGGCGGTGCTGCCTTTCGCGCGAGGTGAATATCGTTTGACGTTCGTCGAAGACGACGGGCTCACACGTCGGCTCGCGCGCGAGTTGCGCTCGGTCGCGCACGACGCCGGGTTGACGTGGCCCGAGTTCAAGCGCAACCCCGCAGGCTTCACGCGCCGCTCGTTCGAGGCGTATGGCCGCGCCGCGTGGACTTTCTTCTCGCAGCGCAACGTCGCGCTGGCGACCATGAGCGCGTTCATCTTCGTCTCGCTGCTCCTCGGGTCGGTCTTCGCGCTTGAGCGACTGCGCGCAGGACATCTTGCGGGTGCGAACCCTTACGAGAATCTAGAGATCGTCGGCTACGTTGACAACAACATCCCGAAGGAGCAGCCGACACCCGATAAAGGCCCCGCAGGCACGAACGAAGGAAAGGGGGGCGGGTCGAAACCGAAGCAGGAGAAGCCGGGCGGAGGCGGAGGCGGAGGCCGACAGGAACAGACGCCCCCTTCGGCCGGAAAGCTCCCGACGGCGCAGTTGGAAGTGCCTCCCATCCTGACGGCGA
>JAVXWN010000234.1:0-10272 GCA_032230645.1 Acidobacteriota bacterium
CGGCGCGCATCGGAGCGGCATTGAAGCTTCGCGCGGCGGGGCCCGCGCCCGAGATCGCGGTCGGCGTGCGCGAGTACGTGAGCCACGCCGTCATCGTCGGCGGCATGGTCAAGGAGGGTGGAACCAAAATCCTGCAACGTGAAGGCGTGCCGCTCTACGTCGTCATCGCCTACGCGCAGCCGACGCCCGGCGCGGGTCAAGCCGTCGTCGTCAGCCGCGCGACGGGCCGGACGACCGAAGTTGACCTCTCTGACTCGGCGGCACTGAAGACGCTCGTGCGACCGGGCGATGTGGTGACGGTGCGCGCTCTACCCAAACAGTTTGTCTACGTCGCGGGCGCGGTCAGGCAGCCCGGCCAGAAGGAGTTTCACTCAGGCATGACGCTCACGCAGGCGCTCCTCGCGGCGGGCGGCACGCAGACGCCGGGCGCGGGCGTAGTTTCAATCACTCGGCAGGAAGATGACGGCCGCCTCTCGACCGCGAGACATGGCCTCGTGGACATCAAAGCGGGGAAGGTTCCCGACCCCATCTTGCTACCGGGCGACCGCGTGGAGGTTCTGCGCTAGTGTCTCTTCTACGGAGGTCTCTATGACGAACGCACCCGAGACGCAGGGGCGCAAGCCAGGCGAGCAGACGGATGCCGCTCCGTTCTTCCCTTCGGAAGGACGATTCAGCCCCGTCGTTCCACTCTCGCAGGTAGGCGAGACGCAGGCTGCTTCGTCAGAAGCGCAAGCGTTTTCGTTAGAGGCGCAAGCGTCTTCGTCAAAGTCTGCGGGTGAGCCGGAAGAGCATGAGGAAACAACACTCGTCCCCGCGCGCACCGGTCACGCGCATGGCTTGAGTGCCGCACGAGCAAGCGACGGGAGTATAAGCATCGCGCACGCGGGTGCCGCGCATGCCTTACGTCCGAAGGGATTCACGCAATCATGGCCCGTCACGACAGTCGCCGTCGTCCTGTCGGTCGTCGCGGGATTGATAGCCGGTGCTTACCTCGTCGGCTCGAAGCGTGTGGTTGAGATGCGTCGTCCCGTCGTCAACGACGCGACGGGTGAACAGGTCGCGACCGGAGTTGCCGCGTCGGAGTCGGCAACGACTGATGCTCAAACATCTCAACCCGCGCCTGACTCGGCCGCGCCGAGCCTCACGGCCGAGACCGCGGCAACGTCCGCGCCAGCCGCGCACGACGTAGCGGATAACGAAGCAAACGCAAAGGCCGAGACGGAGGACGCGGCCACGCGTGCTCCGAAGGCCGCGCCGCGAACAGCTTCAGACGCCGCGCACACGCTTGAAGCCGAGCCGACGGTGCGCCGCACCATCAACGCTGAGCCGCGTCCCGAACGCAACGCACGCGCTGCTGTCGCAGAAGAGAGGAACACTCCGCCCGCGACTCGACTCACACAGCGCGACAACGCAGCGGCGACGACCACAAGCCGACGCGCGCAGGTCGCGGAGAGGCGTGCGCCCGCACCCGTCGTAGTGGAGCGCAACGTCCCTGTCTCCGCACCACCCGCCTCATCCAAATCGAGGAAGGTTATTCAGTGGCCTTAGAAGGCCCGCCTACTTACGCGCCAGTACAACGTGCTCGGGCGAAGGTGGCAAGGCGTGAAGCTCGCTGTGTGAGAAGCCCGCGTTCTTGAACATGCGTTCGAGTTCGGCGAAGGTGTAAGCGTCGCCAGCGGGTGTCCCGCCGAGCATTGTCAGGCTGAAGGCTGCGGCGCTCGGCGGCGAGACCCTGTCGTCGTTCGGCACGAACTCAAGCGCCACGGCCACGCCGTCATCGGCGAGCGCCGCGCGGACTTTGCGCAACAGCGTCTCGCACGTCGTCGGGTCGAAGTGGTGCAGGAAGTTCGTCAATAGAACCACGTCGTAGCCCGTGCCGTAGTCGGCATCGAAGGCGCTGCCCTCGATGACCGTGTAGCGGTCGGCAACGCCCGCCTTCTCGGCGTTCTCGCGCGCCACCTCAAGCACGGCCGCCCAATCGAGCGCCACCACCTCGGCCGCCGCGTTCTTCTGCGCGATGGTTATCCCGAAGATGCCGTGTCCGGCGGCGATGTCGAGCACCTTCAACGCATGACCTTGCGTGCCGCCGACCATCTGCGCTATCGCCTGCGCGGGCATCGCCATCATTGGAGCCATCGCGCGCGCGAACTTTACCCAGACGGGATTCTCGGGCGCGACCGTGCCGCCCGCCTCCATCATCGTGCCGCCCCGGCGCACGACCGACGCGAGGTCTTCAAATCCTTCGGTGAGCATCGGCGAGAGCAGGAACTCAAGCGCGCCGCCCATGTAGGCGGGCGAGCGTTGGTCGAGGAAGACGGCCGAGTCTTCAGTCAACCCGTAGTCGCCGCCCTCCTTCGTCAGCAGCCCCGTGATGACGAGATAGTCGCAGAGTATGCGCACGCCGCGCTCCGAAGCCTCGCAACGCGCGGCGATGGTCTGCGCGTTGCGGTTGCCCTCGGCGATGGCGGTGAATACTTCAAGCTCAACCGCGGCCTTGAGCGCAGCGCTGCGCTGGTAGGCATTGGCCGTCTGGAAGAAGAGTTCGGGTGAAGGTTGTTGTTGCTGCTGCGTCTGCTCTGACATTTAATGGCTGCTCCTCGCGCGTGTTGGTTTAATGAAACGACGCTGCGCATCTTACTGCCGCAGCCGGACGGATTCAAAGTCGTGTCGGGCCGCCAGAAATTCATTGACAGACCGGAGAAACCAATTTAAGCTCTGCGCCACTCTCGTTCGGTTTTCTCGCTGCAGCTCGATACGCATCGCCGCTTGAAAGCTCACAGTCAACTATGGTTTGATCAGTTTACGACTGAATTCTCCTCGCGCCCCGGCTTGCCGTCGATGCCTCTGACGCAGGCGGCTTAATCTCTCGAAGCTCAAGACCTCATGAAATGGAGCTAGCGCCATGTCAGCACCGCCAACAGACTTCCCGGCTCCGTTTACCGAAGGCGACCGCGTGCCGTTGTTCGTGGCCTTCGGTTACGTCTTTTTCCTCGTGGTGTTCGCCTTCTCGCTCTCCTACTTTGGAGTGATCGTCAGCGAGCACCAACTGATGCAGGCGCTCGGCGTGATGTCTCTGGTCATACTGATGAACCTGGCCAGCGTTTACATCTACGCTTACAGGTTTTACGAGGAGCGCTTTTTCCTCTTCCTCTCTTTCGGCTGGTTCGCCAACGCGCTCTATCTGGTCTTCGAGTTCTTCCGTCCGGAGTCGCCCGGGACGCCTCTGGCCTACATCGAGAGAGTTTTTCTCTTCTCGATGCTGACGAACATCCCCTTCTACTGCGGCCTCTTCATCCGGCGCGGCGAGCCGTTCAACTACAAGCGGCTCATCCGCTACACGCTCGGCTGGGCGGTGCCGCTCGCGGCCTCGCCGCTTCTGGCCGGCCCGCTCGGCGACCGCTACGAGCTGTCGGATGCGCACCGGTTCATGATCTTCGCCGCCGGGGGGATCGCGCTGTCGGCGTGGCTGCTCTTCAGGGTCGGCCGCAAGTTGAGCAAGCGACTCACCCCGGATGTCTACGGGCACGGGGCGGCCATCCTGCCCTGGACTTTCTACCTGTACGCCAGCCTACAGTTCATCTACTTCTGGAGCCTGGTGCCCGCCTGGGGTAACGTGGTGGTGGGGGCCTTCTTCGCCGCCTTCATGCTGAAGATGGTGCACATGATCTGCGTCATCAGCATCCTGACCGTCACCAGACGAGAGTTCATCCGGACGAAGGGGCAACTCGAACAGCGTAGCGTCTTTGAGGAGATCGGCCGCATCGCCTCAAGCATCGAGCATGACATCAAGACACCGCTCGGCATCATGTCGCTTGAGATCGGGCGGATGCGCATGAAGTTTCCAGCGAACGCTGACATTCTCGACTTCCTCCAACGACTCGAAGACGAGCGCCGCCGCGTGCATGCCATCGCGCAGGTCGTCCCCTACCTGCGGGGTGACAAGGAGTTCTTCGAGCGCTACATGGAGAAGACCAGCGCGCTTGAGGTCGTTCACAAGGCGGTCAAGAACATGAAGAGAGATTGGAAGCTCGACCCCGCCAAGTTCTTCTTCAAGGTAGAGGGACGCGACCAGTTCATCAGGTGCCATCGCTCGATGCTCGAGCAGGCGCTCGTCAACGTCCTGAAGAATTCGGTCGAGGGCGTGCGGCAGGCGCAGCGCAAGACCGGACTTATCGAGATCAAGATCGGATTGACGAAGACGCTGCGGCGGATGGTCGTCATCGCGGTGAAGGATAACGGCTGCGGCATCGCCGAGGATGACATCCCGCAGTTGACCACTCTCTACACGACGAAGAGCCACCTGAAGCCGAACAGCGGCATCGGACTCTTCATCGCCAACCGGATCGTCCGCATGCACGATGGGCGCATTGACATCGAAAGCAACCTCGGCACATGCACTTCGGTCAGCTTCAACCTGCCGGAGTGGGCGGAGACGCCGGAGGCGGCCGCCCCGCCGCCGCAGTCCGTGGCAGAAGTCAGCCTCAATCCGGCGCAGGTCTGAACGGCCGGTCGACATTCACCCCATTCGGAGGTTCAAACGTGGCAGCAGCGGCCTTAGCGACGATAAAACTTGGCGACGAGCGGGAGATAGACCTTCATGCCAACATCAAAGTCCTGTTGGTTGACGACGACCCGCACTTCCTCAACACGGCCCGAGAGTATCTCGAAGAGGTGGGCTGTGAAGTCCATGCCGTGACAGAGACGGAGGAGGCGGCTCGCAGTCTCCTGAACGACTCTTACGACATCATCATCGCCGATCTCAACTTCGACCCGCCGCAGCAGGTTCAGGGCGCTCAGTTCATCGAGGACAACAAAAAGCATATGGGCGACGCGAAGGTCGTCGCCGTCACCGGCCAGAACTACTACGCCTTCAAAACCAGACCCGAGTTAAAAAGGCTCGGGGTGGACGTGATAGACAAAGGCGAGGCGCTCTTTGAAGACCTCAACAACATCACTGCCGACAAGGTCGAGGAGCAGCGGCAGGGGGTGGTCGAGCGCATTCGTGCGGCGCTCAGCGACATCGGGCATGATGTCGGCGTCAGCACCAGTACGAGGGGCGGTGGGGCCGCAACGGCTGCCGCCCTGGCACGCGCCCCCGAGCCAGCCTTTCGCCAACGACCGAGTGCCGCGCTCGAGCACCTCTACGTCAAGCTTGAGGGCATGCTCACACGCTGGCTCAGGTCGCTGCCCGACCCTGATGAGAAGGTCATCTCCACCGGAGATCACCACACCTCGGTTAACGAGTTGATTCTGAACATTGAAGAGGGCACCGAGTTGGGACTGGCCCAGATGGATATGCTCATTGATCAGTTCAAGCACATGCTGAGGTTGGAAGATGAATAGCAACACGCAGACGGGCGACGGCGGCGTGCCCCAAGTCGTAGTCATCCTGTGCAGCCCATCCTACACCCCGCTTACCGAGCGCACGGGCAGGTGGCTCGACGGGGTTGCCGTGCCGAAGGACGCACAGGAGCACCGCCTGAAGGGAACGCGCGTCTCGCTCCGCGAGATTATCGGCGAGCAGTCTGAGGGCCAGCGCAGACACATCACGGTCTTTTGCGGCCACGGCATCGAGGATGCGCTGCTCGGCCCGCCGCTCAACGACGAGCGAGACATTGACCGCGCGGGCGAGCGCCACTCGATCATCTACAGCACCGAGCCCTTCGAGCCGAACCCGAAGGCGCTGTTCGCCTTCTGTTGCAACTCGGCCACCAAGCTGGGGCCCAAGTTCTCCTCGACGGCCGACGCATCCTTCCTCGGTTTCGGCGGCGAGCTGAGTTTCGTCTCCACGAACGATCAGTATATGAACACGCTGCGAGCCATCGTCAGCCGGACGGCCGAGCGGATTATCTCCGACGGGGATATTACTCCCAAGCACGAGAAGATGTTGAGGCGGTTCTACAGGCAGGCTTATAACTATTATCTTAACGGCGAAGGCAGGAAGAACCAGTACTGGTGGATGATGACGTACTTCCTCAACAAACAGAGGCTACTGATTCGCTACTACCGGGGCGCGCCATCCAATTGAGCGTCCGCACGCTGCTCCGGCTCCGGCCCGCGCAGCGTGCGGGCGTAAGTCTCGCCGTTCTCCAGATGGTAAGTCTCGATGGCTCCTTCCTCACCTAACTCCAACTCCAGATAGCCGTGCGGCCAATACTTTGAGGCGGCCGAGCCGGGGCAGCCGCAACGCCCTTTCGCATACCACTCGGTTGTCTCCGGCCTGACCGGTTCCTCATACTCTTGCAGGAAGGCCCCGTTCCCCACACAAGCTCCGTAGAACCCGTGCGGCTCGCGGCCGTATGTCGCGCACCCGTGCTCATGTCCCCAGTACCATGAGAAGATGCGCCGACCGTCGCGCAGTCGTGCCGCCAACTGCTCATTGAGCGTCGGCGAAGGCCCGCCCCACGCCGACAGTATGAAGTGGTGACTCATCAGGACGAGCCGACGACCGTCGTCGGCCGCGATGCAGCCGTCGAGCCATTCGAGCTGCCCTTCGTCGAGCGCCCCGTCGTCGCGCAGGAAGCCTTCGGCCCCCAGCGCCGTGTCGAGACAGGCAATACGCCACCTCGGAGTCTCGATGGCGAAGTAGCGCCCCGGCTGATGCAACACGTGCAGGGCGGCGAGGTATCCCTTCGCACCGTAGTAGAGATCGTGGTTGCCGCACAACGTGAAGACGTTACCCTCCCTGAGAGTAGAGAGAGGGGCAAGCAGGTTTGACAGCATCTCCGCTTCGCCCCCCCCAAAGTATGTGTCGCCGAGGTGTATGACAAGGTCGAAAGGGTTCTCACGGTGGCGCTCGCGCACATATCTGAAGACCGTTGCTTGAGCCGACCCGTTGTAGCCTGCGTCGCCGATGATAGCCACTCGTGTAAGGGGCTTGTCGAGCCGGACGCTCGCTTGGGGCGTCTTGCCCGCGAGAGATATGTAATCGCCCTTGGGGCGGTTGAGCCAAGCACTGATGCCTGTCAGCATCCAATTGAAGATTGACCATTTGCTCACTCCTTCCCCGGCGGCCACGCCCACATTGGCGGCCGCCTCTGTTCCCTTACGATGCCACAAGGAGGCGGCGGCCAGAACAGGGTCTTCGTAGGTGAAGACCCCGTCGGCATCGCCGCTGAAAAGAGCAGGGTTCGCCTCCAGACGGGACAGCGCCGCACGGAGTAGCCGGTGCGGCTCTTCGTCTTGCCCAGCCGCGAAGCCGACCTCCGCCCGTGCCAAAGCCTGTAAGTCCTGCTCGAAGTTGTATCTCTTATCCGTCATGGTCTTCTCTGAGTAAAGTCGAGGTCATAATGTGGTTGACCGCGAGGCTTATCCAGTGTTGGACGAATTCATCACCCATTGCAGTGCGTTGCTCCACCTGTTCGACGATGTCGTTGGCCGAGAGCGTCTCACTGCCGACGCCGAGCACACCTATCAACGGCTTATCCGGGTCGGGCAAGACCCCGACCCACTCCTTCAATTTTCCCAGAATTGCACCACGCAGTTCCTCTTCATCAATCAGCATAATCTCTTCTCCTGTTATCAATGTCGTAGGACTTCAAAGTTCCTTCACGAGGTTTGCATTCATCTCAAGGAAAGGCGCGTAGACCTGATCCTCAATAGGTCCAGCAATCAACTTCCGTGCCGCCCTCCTCAACTCGCCGCGCGTGCGTCTGACGGCATCGGCAGCCGACCCACCCCGCGCCAACTCTCGCGGCCCCGCGAGCAGGCAATCCTCCAACATCGCGGAATAGGGCGGGATGAGAAACACTGCCACGAAGCCGTCGTAACCGACGACCGTCGCGCCGTGGCCGACGGCCGATTTGAGCGCGGCGGCGGAGTGGCAGCAGGTGGCACACACAACCCGCCCCGAGAGCAGATGGGGCGTCTTGTTAAAGTCAATGGTTACAAGATTTTGGGCGATTAGTCCTGCTCGAACGCCGTGACCGAAGAAGAAGAATGGCGATGGGTTCTTAGCTAGCTCCACCTCCGCTTCCCGTGCGTCTGCGGCGGGCGGGGCAATCAGTCTTGAAACCGCCGCCCCGAGTTCCTGATTGAGCCGCCGTGCGTAGTTCGCAAGCACGCCAGTCACCGCGTCATATTCCGTGTACATGATTATCATGAGGCAGGCTCTCCTTTCGTGTGGCTTGAGGCTAAGGGTGGAAGGCAATTTCCAAAGTGAAGGAAACAGATTTCAATTAAGGCAGACGGGTCTCAGCTTCTCTCCTTTCTCTTCAGCGCAATGCCGTGGCGATGCGCGAGGTTGTAAATCGAGCGTTGCGTGACGCCGAGTTCTTCCGCCGCCAGTCGGGTGTCGCCGCCGCAGCGCGCCAGCACCTCGCTGAGCACTTGACGGTCGAAGGCGTCTCGCATTTCGGCCAGAGTGCCGAGCTTCGCCGTCTCGCTCTTGGCCTCTGAGGGCAACGACGTAAGCCAGTCCGCAGTGCCTTCGAGCGCCCCGCTGCGCCAGAGGAGAACGAAACGATCAACCGTACTACGCAGCTCGCGGATGTTGCCCGGCCAGTCGTGCGCCTGCATCCTGCTCATCGCCTCTGCGTCAAAGACTTCGCCCGTCAGCCCGTGCCCGCGCAGGAACATCTCCACAAGCAACGGCACGTCTGCGCTGCGCTCGCGCAAGGGCGGCAGCACCACCGTCAGTTGCGCGATCCTGAAGTAGAGGTCAGCGCGGAACCTGTTCTCCCTGACGGCCTCGTCGAGGCGGTGGTTGGTCGCAGAGACTATCTGCGCCAGTAGCGGATAGCTTTCATCGCTCCCGAGCGGCGAGAACGACCGCTGCTCAAGCACGCGGAGGAATTTGGCCTGTAGGTTAACAGGCATGTCGCCGATCTCGTCGAGAAACAGGATGCCGCCACCGGCTCGCTGTAGCGCTCCCGCACGGTTGCCGACCGCGCCGGTGAACGCGCCGCGCCTGTGCCCGAAGAGTTCCGAGTCAATGAGGTCTGCGGGGAATGCGCCGCAGTTGAGAGCCACGAACGATTCACCCTTCAGTCGCCCGAGCTTATAGACGGCCTGCGCGACCAGCTCTTTCCCCGTACCCGTCTCGCCTATCACCAGAGTGCGTAGGTCGAGTGCGGCCGACGCCTGATGCGCGACGGCGCGTATCCACCGGCAGGCCTCATGCATCGCCTGCGAATAGCCGACGACAAAGCCGTAGACCTCGGTGAGGCTGTTCTGTATCGCACTGTCGAGTTCCTCCGGAGCCGGGAGTGCGGGCCAAGCGGAGACGACGGATGCCAGCGTCAGGTTGTCACGGCCGAGCAATGACAACTCGCGGTCGGCGTCGGCGTCCTCTTCTAGTCGTAGGATCAAGTCTTGCTTATGCTGCTCGACATCCTGCTCCGACAGCCGCGCCCACCTGACCGCCGTCCGTAGCTTCGCGGCATCGAGCGTGTCGAGATGTAAGGCAAGAGTTCCTGCAACACCTATACGAATCATTTGAATCACCGGGGCGCGAGCGGTCTTTAAGTGTCCGCCTTATGCCGTGACGGGTTGGGGTGTCTGGTTCGAGTCGGCAGCGGCATAGAAGCGATGGAGTGTTTGTGCGCGCCAGCCTCCTAACGGAATGCCATGCATTATACAGTAGCTCGGCGTCGCCTTTATAACTTTTCTCGCGCACTTAAAAAGAGAGGAGCGAAGTTATACCATCGCCCCTGTCTTCCCGCCCCGGGCCCGCAAGGTCAGCGTTCGCTTATACAGTCCCGCAAGCTGTTATAAGATGAGAATTCATCCGACCGATATGAGCGAGGTGAATGTGACGATAACAGGCCCGGCATACCCGGCGGCGCACATGATTGCCGCGAAGACGCACGCGCACTTCGCGCGGCGCATCGCAGCGGCGCGCGAGCGCGGGCTCGAAGGGTTGGCGACCGAGCCCGACGAGGCGGCCGTCGAGGCAATTGTGGACGCGGCCTTCTGGGCGAGCCTGCGACGAGAAGAAGGCTTCACGCCGAAAATCTCTCTCGCCTTTCTCCCGCCCGAGCAGGCGTCGAGCGCGCTCAGGTTCGAGCGCCGACTCCCGCTCGACCCCGTCGCGCTCTCGCGGCTTGCGCCCGCCGTAGAGCGACCCGGCATACATCTCGGCGTCTGGCGCGACGCAGTTGCGGGGCTCTGCGTGTGGGGCACGACGCGCGAAGTACCGCGCCTCTGCTTCGTCCTCGAAGTCGTCGGGCCCGGCCTGCTCGTCATCAAGTACCGGCGCGGTCGCGAGACGGGCAAGTACGTCAACGTCGTCGTGCTCGAAGGCGACCGCGTGAAGGTCGTTGACGAGCAGGG
>JAVXWN010000221.1:0-21485 GCA_032230645.1 Acidobacteriota bacterium
CTCTGCTCGAACGCTACTCGGCTTATCTTGAGGGCGCGCGCTGGACGCCGCCGGGCGCGGCCGCATATGCGCTCGCGCGCGGACTCTTCGCGGGCGACGCGGCGGCGCTCGTCGTGTCGCTCGTGACGCTTGCGGCTTACGCTACGGGCTGCGCGCTGCTCGCTTACGTCATCGCGCGGCGGACGGCGCTCGGCTCGGGAGGTGGAGGTGGCAGAGGCGCGAAGCGCGCGGCTTCCGAAGCGAGCGTCCCGGCGGCGCACCACGTTGCGGGGCGTGAGGAAGCATACGCGGGCTGGCAGTTGCCTCTGGTGTCGCCGCAGTTCTCGGCGATAGTCGAGAAGGAGTTGCGCTACGCGTTGAGGAACGCGCAGTTGCGTGTCATCGCGTTGATGGCTGTGGGGCTGACGATAGTTTTGAGGATGGGGCCGGCGGGCTCGGGCTCGCGCCGCATGTGGGGGACGGTCACGCCGTATGCCGAGGGCGCGGGCGCGGTCTTCAGCGTGCTCTACATCTTCATGCTCGTCTCGCCCATCTCGACAAACCTGTTCGGCTACGACGGGGCGGGGATGCGCTCGCTCGTGCTCTCGCCCGTGAGCCGTCGGACGATACTCGTGGCGAAGAACGCGGCAGTGACTCTGATTGCGCTGGTGCTCGTCACGGCGGGCGTGTTCGCGGGCGGGTTGGTGTTCGGCGACTTGACGCCGCGCACGCTTCTCTTCGCCGCGCTCGCCTTCGTGACGACGGCCGGGCTGTTCGCGCCGTTCGGCAACTGGCTCTCGTTGCAGTTCCCGAAACGCATACAGTTCGGCAAGCGCATGAACCGCTCGGGCGTGGCGGGACTGTTGCTCGTGCCTTTCTTCTTCCTGCTGCTCGTACCTCCGGCGGCCTCGGTCGCGGCGGCGCACTTCGCGGCGAGCCACGTCGTCAAGTATGTTATACTCGCCGCGTTCGCGCTTCTCGCCATCGGTTTTTACGCGCTCATGGTTCCGCTCCAGGGGCGCTCGCTTGAGCGGCGCGAGCTGGAAGTCCTCGAAGCAGTCACGGGCCGCGGCGACGGCGAGGACAGTCAAATCATAAGTTGAAGTCTTTATTCCAGTGGCGCGTCTATGCGCGCGTCCGGGCGGGTGAGAGAAGAGCCCCGTCACTACACAAATGGCTCGCAGAAAATTCCGACACCAGCGACACGACCCTACCTCTGTCCGCTCTTTTCAGGACTACCTGACCACGCCCGCGCCGCAGACTTCGCGCTCAGAGTTGATGACGCTCGTTCGCGGCGGCGAAGACACCTTCCTCGAACTCAAGGTCAAGCTCTCGAACCCCGAGCGCATCGCGCAGGGCATCGTCGCGCTCGCCAATACGGGCGGCGGCGTCATCGTCTTCGGCGTCAACGACAACCTCCGCGTCGAGGGACTCGACGACCCCGAGTCCGTCCGCGATGAACTCGTGCGCATCTGTCGCGAGGACGTATCGCCCGCGCTCTTTCCCTTCATCGACATCATCTCGTTCGACAACGGACTGCGTGTGGTCGCGCTCGACGTGGAAGGGAAGCGCCGCCCGTATCGCACGGCCGACGGGCGTTACTTCCTGCGCGTCGGCGCGGAGAAGCGCGAGGCCACGCGCGAAGAGTTGTCGGCGCTCTTGGACGAGTCGCGCCCGCTCACTTACGAAAACGTCGTCGCTTTAGGCGCTGAGGTCGAGGACGTTGACGAGGCGCATCTGTGGAGCTTCGTGCGCGAGTTCGAGCCCGACGCCTACGCGCCATCGCGCTCGTCCGTCGCCGCCTACCCGACCGCCGAAGTTCTTGAGCGCGACCTTCTGCTCGCCGTGGCGGCCGCCTCGGGTGCGCGCGCCGAGCGCGTCGCGCCGACGGTCGCGGGACTTCTTCTCTTCGGCCGCGACGAGCGCGTGGCGGAGTTGCTGCCGCGCGCCACAATCACGGCCGCGCGGTTCGCGGGTCACAACACGCAAGCGCCGAAGGTCGAGAGCGTTGAGCTAAAGGGGAACCTGCACACGCTCTTCGAGTCGGCCGTGCGCTTCGTCGAACGATACTGCGACCTGTGGGAGAAGCGGCCGCGCACGACTCAAGCGGTGGACGTGGCCGAGTCGCCCGTCGTGCCGCGCGCCAACTATCACCGGGGAGCGATGCTTGAGGCGCTCGCCAACGCGCTCGTGCATCGTGACCTCGCGCTCGCGGGCGCGGCGACGCGCCTGCTCATCTTCGACAACTCGGTGGAGGTGACGAACCCGCGCCGTACCGTAGGCTTCGCGCCCGCGATGCAGCGCGCCATCCGCTACGGCATCCCGCAGCGGCTCAACCCGCAGACGGCCGCCGTCTTCACGAGCGCGGCTTACGGCCTGCGGCTCTCCACGGGCGGACTGCCAATGCTGCTGCGCGAGTCGCGCCTCTTCTCGGGGCGCAAGACCGAGATTCACGCCGTCAACGACGAGTTCCGCGTGCGGCTCTACGGAGTGTGAAGAAGAGAAGGCGGAAGGCAGTAAGCAATAGGAAGTAGGCAGTCAAAACTATAAACAAGAAGGCGGCCGGTCATGCGAGACTCGGCCGCCTTCGTTTTTTTATCGCGGACTGCTCGCCGCTCACTGACTCTTGGGCGAGTTGTAGAACTGGCGCGCCTTGACGACGTAGTCCTTATCGTCGTATTTGCCGTCGCCGTCAACGTCTACCTTGACGACTATCTTGTGCTGCTTGCCGTCGCGCCGCTCGCCCGCGCTGTAGGCGAGGCTGTACTGGTTGCGCATCATCGCGTTGATGCTCTGAAGCGCCGAGTTGATCTCGCCCGCGAAGGTGATGGGAAAGTACGCTCCGCCCGTCTCGTTGGCGAAGGTGCGCAGGGTGTTTTGCGCCTGCAAGAAGGTCATGCGTCCCGGAGTGGTCGCGCCGCCCAATCCATCCTCGGGCGAGAGCGAGTCGCCATACTTCTTGAAGAAGAGGTTGGCCGTGCCGATGATGTAGATGGGCACGCCCGCGTTCTGCGTTATCTTGCGCGCCTCGTCGTAGTTGATCTTGCTGAAGGTGTCAATGCCCGTCGTGATGAGGAAGACCGCCTTGCGTCGCCCCTGAATGGCGGTCATCCCGGCGTAGTCTGTCTTCTCCTTCTCGGAGTTCTCAAGCACAACCGAGTCGGCGCGGCCCCCGGCGAGCGTCAGCTTGAGCGCGTCGAAGAGATTCGCCTCGCTGAAGACGGGCTGGTTGCGCAAGAGCAGCGAGATGACCTGACCGATGCGGCCGGGGTCGTTGGTGAAGTCGGTGAGCGGGGTCGGTCGCATGTCGTAGGCGATGACCGAGACATAGTCGTTCGGCGGCTTGATGAACTGCTGTAGGAACATCGCCGTCGGGCGCAGAACCTCGTACTCGCCCGGCTCCTGCCCGCTCGCGCCGTAGTAGCCGAGCCGCTGGCCGAGCTTGCTGTATTCAAGGACGACCGCGACGGTGATGGGCGCGTCCGGCGTCGAGAAGTTCGACACGTCGCGCTGGATGCCGTCCTCGAAGATGGCGAAGTTCTCCTTCTTGAGCCCCAGCGTGATCTGACCCGACTTCTTGTTGTAGACGACGGCCTCGACCTGCACGATGTTGGTCGCGACCTTTACAACCTCCTGCTCTTTGAGCGTGTCGGGCGGGATGGGCTCCTGCGGCTGTTGCTGCTGCTGCGGATCGGTCGTCTCCTGCTCGCCGGGGCGCGTGTTCTTCTTCTGCGGAGCCTGCGGCGGTGTGCGCCTCGACTGCGCGCTCGAACGCGGCGACGCGCCGAAGAGCAGAGACGCGGAGGCGATGAGGGACGCGAGTGCGAAAGCGGCGGCGCGTCGCGTAAAGGAGATGTTCATGGCTTCAGTAAAACCTCAAAAGCTGTAGGTGGAGGACGCTTGTGGTCGGGGACGACCCGACTATAAGTCGCGCCCGCGGGCACGGTCAAATAAAACGAAGGCCAGAGTCTTTGGATGAACGCGGCGGGCAAATGGTTTCACGCCCGGCCCCATTCATTTAAAGACTGCTGGCCCTCGAACGCCTGTTTATGTCTCGCCCGTGCGGCGACCTCTTTAACGCTCGCCGCCACCACCGCTCGTCACTGGCTCGACCTCGATGAGCGCGTCGTAGCTGCCCGTGTTGTCTTCGAGCTTGCCCTCGTTGACGCCGAGGAAGAGGCGACCGTCGCGCGGCGCATAGAACTCGCGGTTGGCTCCGACGGCGATGAACTCGTCGTTGTCGTCGCCGATGACGGCGATGAGCGTGCCCGTCGGCTCGTTACGCATCAGCTTCTCCGTGTCCACGACGCGCGGC
Source organism: Acidobacteriota bacterium (assembly GCA_032230645.1). Taxonomy (GTDB): domain Bacteria; phylum Acidobacteriota; class Blastocatellia; order Pyrinomonadales; family Pyrinomonadaceae; genus QHXN01. The sequence continues at coordinate 4,295 of JAVXWN010000221.1, forward strand.
AAACCGGTCGGCGTCGAGAAACGCCCCTCGCCCAGAGAGACGCGACCCGTCGCGGTGATGCGCAGACGCTGACCCTTTCTGACCATCAGCCCCGAGTCCGTCCAACCGTTGGCCGCGTTGTCGGCGCGCACGCGGACGCGGACGGGGAAGAAGGGCGAGTCGCCGCCGCCACTGCGCGCGGGCGTCTGCACGGTGTTCGTGGTCGAGCCGCTGCCCGTGTTCGTCGTGCGTCCCGAGTTTGAAGGCGAGCCTGTGTCGCCGTTACCCAGAACGGGCGGTCGCTGACCGGTCTGCTGCTGGCGCGACTCTTCGCGACGCGGCTCGGACTGTCTGGGCGTCTCGGACGGTCGAGGCGCGGGCAGTTGCGTGCGCGTGGTCTCGATTGGTGCGTTTGAGCCGCTGCCGTTGTCGCCCGCCGAAGCGTTGTCTGCACCGTTGGCTGAGTCGAACTCGATTGACTCGACATCCTCCATGTAGAGCGTGACGCGGCTGCGGCGACCGCCCCGCCCGCCCGAGCCGATGAGCACCGTGAACTGCTGATCGCGGAAGCCGACGATTTGGCCGCGTATGACCTGACCGTCCTTCATCCGAATGGTGTCGGCGAATGCCACGGCGCAGAGCGCGAGCGTGACGGCGAGTGCGGCGAGCGGGCGTACTACTCTCGAAATCTTCATAACTCCTCCCCTTGGCGGGCGGCGGGCTTGGTTCAAAAGCATAATGTAACCAGAGAGAGACGCGCTTTGGCAAGCGGGAGAGCAGCGGGCTCAGCAGCGATTGATGGTCTGGAGCACGGGCGGGTTGCCCGTTCGTGAAATTCACTCGGCGTGCGCGGACGATGGGGCGTTCGGTGGGGCGCAAAAGACGTTGACGAAGGCGTGGCTGTATCTCGCGCCCTCGCCATCAACGTGTGTTTCGCCGCGCGCGTGGTCAGTAATTTTTGAGCGTCTTCTCCAACTCCGCGATCTGGTCTTGCAGCGTCATGCGTCTCGCCTCGAAGGCCACGCGCTCGTCGCGCACGGCGTTCAACTCGGCGTCGGCGCGCGCGGCATCCGTCTGCCCGGCCGCAAGCTCTTTGTCGATGCGCTCGATCCTCGCGGCGATGCCGTGCAACTCGCCCTCCACGTCGTGCAGCTCGGCCTTCAAACTCTGAAGGTCTTGAGTGGTCATCACCTTCACCCCCTCAAACCAATCTTTTTTACCGGGCGAAGTTTTATAGCGGCTTTCGCTCGCGCAACGCAAGCCGCGCCGCGAACCATGCGTGTAAACCGAAGTGGTCGGAAGCCCGTGAGACTCTCACAACGGTCGCACACGCGCACATGCTCGGCGGGCGGCGCGGAAGTGGTAGTATGTGCCCCGTCTCCTCGCCCCATGTGAGGGGATAGCAGCACAACCAACGATTTCCTGAATCATGATTGGACAGTAAAGGAGCGAGAATGCGAAAAACGAGATGGGGTCTGACACTTCCCTTAGGGCTCATTCTATTCGCTGCCCTGGCGTGTAAGTTCGGCGCGTCAACGGCCAACATCAGCGAGCTGAAGCTCGGCAAGGATAAGGGAGTCAGCGCGGAGACAAGCAGCTTCGGCGAGGGCGATACGGTCTTCGCCGTCGCAACCGTTTCGAACGCCCCCGACAAGCTCAAGGTGAAGGGGCGTCTCGTCGTCGAAGATGTGGCGGGCGAGCAGGCCGGGCCCATACCGGGTCTTGAAAAGACTCTCGACCTATCCGGCAGCGGCACAGCGACTTTCACCTTCTCGCCGCCCGCCTCGGGCTGGCCGAAGGGCAAATATAAGTTGGAAGTCCTGATGCTGAATGAAGACGGCGAGCAGAAGGATCAGAAGTCGGCCAGCTTCACGGTCTCATAAGCGGCCACGTCAAGTTCTTGAGAAGAAGGCGGCGGGCCTCAGGCTTCGCCGCCTTTAAAGAAGACGGGCAGCCCGCGAAGCTGCCCGTCAAATCCAAAAAGTCTTGGAAGCTTATTTTTTGGTGGAGCAGAGGGGGCTCGAACCCCTGGCCTCCGCATTGCGAACGCGGCGCTCTGCCAAACTGAGCTACTGCCCCACGCGAGGGTAGATATTAGGGTGCGTGTCTGGGGCTGTCAAGTTAGCGTGTGGCTGCGGAATTGGGTCTGGGAAGGGTGGGTGATAGAGAGATAGAACAGCGCCCTTCCCCCAAGTTGAAGAAGGGCGCTGCTGCTATGGACGATGCTCCGACGCCGAAGCGCCGGGGCGTCTCAAGAAGCCTGCGGCGGTGTGAGCCGAGGCGTTCTAACTCGAAGTCGTCCGCGAATCTGATTAGGCCGCAGCCGCCGTTAGACGGCCGTGCGGCGTCCGGTCAGAAGGTTGATGACGAAGATGACCAGCGCCACGACGAGCAGCAGGTGAATCAAACCGCCGCCGACGCCGCCGATGAGACCCAACAGCCAGAGAACCAACAGAATCACTAGAATTGTCCAAAGCATGTTCGCTTTCCTCCTCTTTTACTCTCACACAATTTTGAACTCCCAAGCACCTGTTGAAGTAGATAACAACGCTTGTGCCACAGCCTGCGCGGAACAGTCGTCACGTCAAATAAGCTGTTGAAACTCAACGGTTAGCATCTCTCGTCGTGATGATGAGAGATGAGGCGGCAACGGTCGTCGTCGGAAAAGCGAATCAAAATCCGTCTGTCTTTGGATTACACAGCGGCCTAAAAGGGGACGGGTGGTTCTTGCAGATTGATTGCGGAACGGGGCCGAAGAGCGATTGCTTTGAACGCGGTGTGAGGTTATAGAGAAACGCAGGCGCGCGTTGTGCGCTCAAACATCATGCAGCGGGTTCGACGCGTCATTCGCGTTTGACACGTATGACCGGCGTGGTGCTTTAATAGCTAAGCGCGCGGTCGTCCCACTTGTCTTCCCTACACCCGCGCGCGTGCGTTCGAGGCGCGGTGCGCGTATCGTGCCGCCGCGTGAGGAGTCGAATGTTAAGGTTCAGGCCGCTCACAACTCTCTTCCTCATACTCTTCGTCATCCAGTCCGCCATGCAAGGCCAAGAGGTGCCGCGCGGAGAGACGACGGTCGCCGTCGCGCCGCCTTCCGCAAAGCCGAGTGCGGACGCCGAACGGCGCAGAGAGACTTTCGAGATAGTCTGGCGGACGGTCAAGGAGAACCACTTCGACCCGAGCTTCGGCGGAGTCAACTGGGACGCCGTGCATACGGAGTTCGCGCCGCGCGTTGAAGCCTCGCGCACAGACCGCGAACTGCACCTTCTGCTTCAGCAGATGCTCAACCGCCTCGGCCAATCGCACTTCAACATCATCCCGCCCGAAGCCATCCCCTCGACCGACGCCGAAGGAAGAGATGACGACGAAGAGGACGAAGGCCCCGGCGGTGTATCGCCCGGCAGAGAGAAGCCGCACGCGCGCGGCAGCGTCTACATGGCCGAGCACCTGACCTACGGCATCGGCATTGACCTGAGAGTAGTCGGCGGCGCTGCGCTCATCACGCGCATCGAGACGGGCTCGACGGCCGAGCGCGCGGGACTCCGCACGGGCTTCGTCCTGCGGAGCATTAACGGCCAGAGGATGTCTGACATCCTCGGCGAGATCAGGCTCGCGGCTCTCTACGAGCCCGCGGCGCGCAACCAGATTCCGGCCGAGGTCATCGTCGGTTACATCAACGGCTCGCCGAACACTTCCGTCCGGCTCACGTTTCTCGACGCGCGCAACCGTCTGCGCCGCGCCGTCGTCGCGCGCGAGCATTTGCGCGGCGAGCTTGCGCCGACTTCGCTCGCGCTCCCGGCGCAGTTCGTCGAGTTCGAGTCGAAGCGTTTGCGCAATCAGATAGGCTACATCCGCTTCAACCTCTTCGTCGCGCCCGTGTTGGAGAAGTTCTGCGCGGCGCTGCGCTCGATGAAGGACGCGCCCGGCGTCGTCCTCGATCTGCGCGGCAACCGTGGCGGCCTGCTCGGGCTCATCTACGGGATGGGCGGGCTGCTTGAGACGAGCCCCACTTCGTTCGGCGTCATGCGCACGCGCGCGGGCTGGCACGAGCTAGTCGTCACGCCGCAGAGGAACGCTTACAGCGGACAACTCGTCGTGCTCATTGACGCCGAGACACAGTCGGCGGGCGAAATCTTTGCGGGCGGGTTGCAGGCATCGGGGCGTGCCGTCGTCGTCGGACAGCGCAGCGCAGGCGCGACGCTCCCTTCAGCGGCGAAAGAGTTGCCGACGGGTGCCATCCTCCAGTACGCCTTCGCCGACTTCGTTACGGCCAACGGCAACGTCATCGAGGGCAACGGCGTGACGCCGAACATACACGCCGGGCTCAACCGCCGACGCCTCCTCGCAGGCCGCGACCCGCAACTAGAAGCCGCGCTCGACACGATAGACACGCGCGATGTTGTTCAAGTAGTGGCTGCGACCGCGCCACCGCCACCACCCGCGCCGATTACGATTAAGGTTGCGAGCGTCGAAGGCGCGGGCGACGCGGCGAAAGCGGCGGCGAGCGTCGCACCCGAGGTCGAGCCGATACTCGCGAAGTACGACGAGGCGGTCGGCGGGCGCGCACGCTTCGAGAAGCTTTCGACGCGCGTGTCGAAGGGTAAGATCGAGGGCGCGTATGCGGGGATGAGGGTGAGCGGCACGTTAGAGCTTTTGGAGAAAGCGCCGAACAAGTACGTCGCGCTCATCAACGTGGATGGCCTCGGCGTCGTCCGACGTGGGTTCACGGGCGAGTACGGCTACATGCAGATACCGCTCTCGGGCTATCGCGAGATACAGGGCGGCGAGCTTGCCGCGTTGAGGATAGAAGCGCGCTCGGGCTGGGCCGCAGACCTTCGACGGCTCTACCCCTCGATGGTTCTGAAGGGTAAGGAGACGGTCGGCGGCGCGGAGGCTTACGTGGTCGAGGCAAGCATCGGCGCGGGCACGCCGACGATGCTCTACTTCGACACGCGGACGGGGCTGCTCGTGCGTCGCGACGGAACGTACTTCGAGGACTATCGCGAGGTGGACGGCGTAAAGCTGCCCTTCCGCGTGCGCGATGACTTCTCCGTCATCACGCTCACCGAGGTCAAACACAATCTGCCGCTTGACGACGCGCGCTTCGTTGAAGAGAAGAACTGCTTCACTCAATAACAACGTACACGACAGGTGAAATCAAAGAAGGGAGAGGCGAGCTTGCCGCCTCTCCCTTCGTCTTTGCGCTGCATGTGGTCAGCGGCTTTTGCCGCGCACGGTCGAGGCGGCCGCGTCTATCACTTCGGCAAGGAGGTTTACGCGACGGCCGCCGCCCTGCGCCATGTCGGGATGGCCGCCACCGCGTCCTTCAAGTGTGATGCAAGCCTCGCGCATGAGCGCATTCATGTCGCCTTCCGCGTCCGAAGCGCGTGCGAAGACCAGACGAGCCGCATCCGCTTCGCGCGAGCCGAGCAGCGCGACCGTGCGCGTGTGCGCCGCAAGCGCGAACGCCAGTCGCCGCAGGCTCTCCGCATCACGCGCATCGAACACGCGCGCAACGACCGTCAACTCTCCGCCTGTCGCTTCCAACCCTCCGCCTTTCGCGTCTGTCCGGCCGCCCGTCGCTTCCGACGCGCGCGCGGCCTCCTCGAAAAGCTCACGCGCCTCGAAGCGCGAAGCAATCTCTTCGGCGGCGCGCAGACGGCGCTGCAACTGCTTGTGCTCCTCTTGAAGTCGCGCGGCTGCTTCGGCGGCGTCGTCACGCGCGACGCTGAAGAGCGCGGCCGTGGCGCGCGCCGCACGGTTCGCCCTACGGTAGTCGGCGAGCGCGCGACCACCCGCGACGAAGGTCACGCGCACGAGCCCCTTCGCGCGTTCCCAATGCCGCGCGGCGATGATGCCGACCTCACCTGAGTTGCGCGCGTGCGTCCCACCGCATGGGCTGAAGTCGAAGCCCTCGACCTCGATGACGCGCAAGCTCCCCTCGCGTGCCGAGTCCTTGCGAAGAGGCAGGCGCGCGGCCTCGTCCGGTGTCACAAGATGGATGCGCACCGCGCGGTCGTCCCAGATGATTTCGTTCGCACGACCTACGGCGCGCTCGACCTTTTCATCGGAAGGGTCTGCGAGGTCTACGTCTATCTCGCAGGCGTCTTCGGTCATGCGGAAGCTTCGGGTCTGCGCGCCGTAGAGTTCGACGAACGCCTGCGAGAGTATGTGCTGCCCCGTGTGCTGCTGTATGTGATCGAGCCGACGCGGCCAGTCAACGCGCCCACGGACGCTCGCGCCCTCTTCCGGCGCTTCGCCCTCAACGACGTGCAGCACCCCCGCGTCTTCCGCGTCCACGCACTCGACGACGCGCGCCGCGCCGAGCGTGCCCGTGTCCGAAGGCTGCCCGCCGCCCGTTGGGTAGAAGGCCGTGCGGTCGAGCGTCACAGCGGCGCGGCCGTCCCCCGTCCGCGTTACGGCTTCGACGCGCGCGTCGAACTCGACGAGGTGCGAATCTGAGTAGTAGAGACGTTCAGTAGTATTCATAGCGAAGAGAAGCTCATGCGAAAGCTAATGGACGGATGAGCGAGCCGTCAAGCGTATCTTTTGACAGGCGCGGAGGCGCGCGCCGATAATCGCGCCGAAGTCTCTCGGTACCGCAGCACTTTCAAATTCCGACGGAGTCTCGACGAATGACGACCTTCGCACGTCGCGCCGTGGCGCGCGCCCTTTGCATCTTCGCGCTCTTGTCGCTCGCGCCTGCGGACGCGTTGCGTGCGCAGGACACGTCCGCTCCCGCGTATAGAATCTCTTACAGGCTCTCGATGCCGCAGCCCGCGTCGCATCTGTTCGAGGTGCAGGTGATTGTTGAAGGACTCGCTGGCGCAGATCACGTAGACTTTCAGATGCCGCGCTGGTCGCCGGGGCGCTACGCCGTCTTCGACTTCGCGAAGAACGTGCAGGAGACGCTCGCATGGAGCCTCTGTCGGACACAGACACCGTGTGGGCACAGGCAACTCCGCGTCGAGCGGCTCGACACGCAGACGTGGCGCGTAGCCGGGAGTGGCGAGGGCGGAGTGATGCTTACCTACAAGGTCTATGCGGACGACCTCTCGGGCACTTTCTCGCAACTCGACGCGAGGCATGCGAACTTCAACGGCGGCTCGGTCTTCGTCTACGTCGTCGGTCACAAGCAGGACGCGGCAAGCCTGAAGATAGACGCGCCCAACGGTTGGAAGATAATCAACGGCCAGTCGAAAGATACTGAACAGAGCGAGTTCAACTTTCCGAACTATGACCTGCTCATTGACACGCCCACCGAGATTGCGCCCGACTTCACCGTTCAGACCTTCGACGTATCGGGGAAGACCTATCGCGTCGTCATCCATTCGCTTGGCGACGAAGGCGGGCGGCGCGCGGACTTCGCGAAAGCCGTCGAGCGCATCGTTCGCGTCGAGACGGCGCAGATGCCCGCGCCCGACTACGAGCAGTACACCTTCCTCTTCCACTTCGACCCGACCGCGCGGCGCGGCGACGGCATGGAGCACCTCAACTCGACGCAGATCATCGAGACGGGCGCGCTCGCCAACCGAGAAGTTTACGAGGGTGCGGTCAGCACCGCCGCGCACGAGTTCTTCCACGTCTGGAACGTCAAGCGGATGCGACCCGTAGGGCTCGGGCCGTGGGACTTCACACGCCCCGTCGTCACGCGCGGGCTCTGGATCGCCGAGGGGTTTACGAACTACTACGGTAAGCTCTCGCTTCGCCGCGCCGGAATCTGGGACGACGAGCAGTTGTTCAAATCTTACGCCGGGGCCATCGGCGGCATCGAGAACGCGCAGGGGAGTAAGTTGACAAGCGCGGTGGAGGCAAGCATCCTCGCGCCCTTCATTGACCGCTCGGCGAGCGACCAACATACCAACCTCGCCAACACGGTCGTCAGCTACTACCCGAAGGGCGAGACGCTGGCCGTCGCGCTCGACCTCGTCATACGCGGTCGCTCGAAGGGTCGCGCCTCGCTCGACGACGTGATGCGCCGCGCATATGAAGAGTTCTATTTGAAGAGCGCGAACGACAGTTACTATCTCAAGGGACGCGGCTACACAATCGAAGAGTTCGAGCGCGTTGCATCCGAGACCGCGGGCTTCGACCTCTCGGACTTCTTCCGTCGCCACGTCTACGGCGTCGAGCCTCCGCCCTACGACGAGGCGCTCGCCTACGTCGGCCTTCGCATGACGCGCACGCCGGAGCGCAGGCAGCATGACGCGGGGCTCACGACCGCTCCCATCATCAGCAGCGGCGGCCCGCCGCCACACCCGCTTGTCGCCGCAGTCCAGAAGGCTTCGCCCGCCGAGGTTGCCGGAATCAAGCCTGGCGATGAGATAGTCTCCATCGGGGGCCGTGAAGTGAACGCCGCCAACTGGCTCGAAGTCCTCAACGCGAGCACCGGCGCACGCCTCGCCGTCGTCGTGCGCCGCGCCGGGCAGGCCATCACCTTCGACCTCGCGGCCCCGGCCGAAGCCGTGCGCACAACCTACCGCATCGAGAAGGATGACAAGGCCCCCGCCGAAGCGCGCGCCCTGCGCGAAGCATGGCTGATGGGGAAGTGAGGAACGCTGAATGATGAGTGATGAATATAAGGAGCAAGCTGCGACTACTCAAGACGGTAGTTCGGGGCTTCCTTCGTGATGATGACATCGTGGACGTGCGACTCTTTGAGACCGGCGGAGCTGATGCGGATGAAGCGCGTGTTCTCCTGAAAGTCGCGGACGGTGCGGCAGCCGGTGTAGCCCATCCCGGCGCGCAAGCCCCCGACGAGTTGCGTGACCATGTCGGCGAGCGTGCCCTTGTAGGGGACGCGCCCCTCGATGCCTTCGGGGACGAGCTTCGACTCGATCTCGGTCAACTCCTGCGCGTAGCGGTCGCGCGAGCCCTCGCGCATCGCGCCGATTGAACCCATGCCGCGATAAGCTTTGAACGAGCGACCCTGAAAGAGAATCAACTCGCCCGGCGACTCCTCAGTGCCCGCGAAGAGCGAGCCTATCATCACCACGTCCGCACCCGTCGCAATCGCCTTCGCCACGTCGCCCGAGAACTTCACGCCGCCGTCGGCGATGACGGGAACACCCGAGCCTCTGGCCGCCTCGACGCAATTGTGGATGGCCGTAATCTGCGGCACGCCCGCGCCCGTCACGACTCGCGTCGTGCAGATTGAGCCGGGGCCGATGCCGCACTTGACTCCGTCAACGCCCGCCGAGATCAGTTCGCGCGTGCCTTCCGAGGTCGCGACGTTTCCGGCGATGACCTGCGTGTCGGGATGATGGCGCTTGACCTCGCGGACGGCCTCGACAACACGTGTGGAGTGGCCGTGCGCGGTGTCGATGACGAGGCAGTCAACACGTGCGCGGACGAGTTCGGCGGCGCGTTCACGAAAGTCGCCGGTCGCGCCGATGGCGGCGGCGACGCGAAGGCGGCCGAGGTCGTCCTTCGCGGCCGAAGGATACTTGATCGCCTTCTGGATGTCCTTAACGGTGATGAGTCCTTTGAGGTGCTTGTCGCCGTCAACGACCAGAAGCTTTTCGATGCGGTGCTTTTGCAGCACGCCCTTCGCTTCGTCGAGCGTGGTGCCGACGGGGACGGTGACAAGTGGCTGCGGCGTCATCACGTCGGAGACGGGGATGTCGAAGCGCGTCTCAAAGCGCAGGTCGCGGTTGGTGATGATACCGACGAGGTGACCGCCCTCGTCAACGACGGGCACGCCCGAAATCTTGTAGCTCTCCATCACGGCCAAAGCCTCGCGCACGGGGCGGTCGGGACGGATGGTGACGGGGTCAACGATCATGCCCGACTCCGAACGCTTGACGCGGTCAACCTCTTCGGCCTGTCGCTCGATGGGAAAGTTCTTGTGGATGACGCCGATGCCGCCCTGCTGCGCGATGGCGATGGCGAGACGGCTCTCGGTGACTGTGTCCATCGCCGCCGAGCAGAGCGGGATGCGCAAGGTTATGCCGCGCGTGAACTGCGTCGAGGTGTCGGTCTCGGAGGGCAGCACCTCGGAGCGCGCGGGGACGAGCAGCACATCGTCGAAGGTCAGCCCCTCTTGCATGTCAGGCGTTATCATGTTGAAAACTCCGATTCTTGATTTTGAAAGTCCAGGGGTTAAAAGTCGAAGCCCGAAAAGTGTGAGGCTCGCACTCCGAAACTATCCCGCGTGGACGAGCTTCGGAGTGCGAGCCTTGTGCTTTGAAAGACATCACTGCGCGAACTGTCTGAAGTTGTCTTTGGTGATCGTCCAAACCGTTGCGTCGGCCGGAGGCTTGAGCGCCCGACCGTTGACACTCACCTGAAGCGCGTCGGCCGAAGTCGGATCGTAGTGGAGGTTCAAGGCCGCCGTGGGCTCGAACTCTTCGGGCGCGTCCGGTTTGATGAACCGCCCGCGCTTCTTCTTCTCGTCGTCCTGCCAAGAGGTGAGCCAGAACGAGCGCGTTGCTTTGATCTGTATGCGGAAGCCGTCGGCGGCGGCGAGCGCGGGCGGCGGTGTGGCGGCTGTGCCTTGCGCGGGCGCGGCGGCCGTTGAAGGTGTCGGCGTCGCGCCCGCCGTCTGCACGCCCTCGGTGCGACGGTAGTAGTGCAGCCCCGCGTAGACGACGAGTATCAGTATGCCAACGATGACCGCGCTCAGGCCGTAGGTGACGATGGGCGAGCGCGCCGGGTCGCCGATGTAGATACGCGAGCGTTGCGGCGTGGTCGCCACCTCATCGCTATAGACGCCGCTCTGGCGCGCCGTGCGTTCGTAGAGTTCGACAGCGCGCGCTTCGTCGAAGCGGACATAGCGCGCGTAGGACTTGACGAAAGATTTGTTGAAGATGCCGCCCGGAAGTTCTTTGTAGTTGTCGGCCTCGATGGCTTCGAGGTGACGCATGGTGATGCGCGTCTGTTCGGAGACTTCGCGCAGGTTGACGCCGCGCGCCTCACGCGCGCGGCGCAACTGCTCGCCGAGCGAGCCGTCCGCGCTCCCGGTTCGCGCACCACCTTCGGGAGTCTGGTCAGGTGTCTTCGAGTTCACGTGGCTCGGCGTCTTTCTTGGTTAGGAGGTGAGCGCGGTAGTGGCTCTGGGCTTCTCTCGGCCCCGGCGGGTCGTCCCCGCAGCACGCTGTGTGCGCCGCGCCTTCGGGCACAATATAATGTGCGTTTCCGAGGCGTGTCAAACTTCGCACGCTTAGGGGTTTGCGCGCGTCTTGAACTTTGCGGCGCGCGGTGCTACGGTTGCCCTTCACCGGAACGCAGCGAACCAGTTTTTACTTATACAACTACAGAAGCGAGGACAGACGATAATGCCTCTGGAAGCACTCGGAATGATTGAGACCAAGGGCTTCGTGGGCGCGGTCGAAGCCGCGGACGCGATGGTCAAGGCCGCTAACGTTCAACTCATCGGCAAGGAGTACATCGGCGCGGGCTACGTCACCATCTTCGTGCGCGGCGACGTGGGCGCGGTCAAGGCCGCGACCGACGCCGGAGCCGCAGCCGCGCGCCGCGTCGGCGAACTCGTCAGCGTCCACGTCATCCCGCGCCCGCACGGTGAAGTCGAGCGTGTGCTCCCGCACAATGGCCGCACCGGCCACAGCCCCGACGAGCGCGCCATCGGTGGTGGCGGCTCGGCGGGCCAGCTCAGCGAAGGCGATCAGGGTCGCTCGCTGCCCGCGGGCGCGCGCGAGAACAACGAGAAGAGCCGTAAATCGTAAACCGTAAACCATAACAAGAGAGAGCCGGCTCTCTCTTGTTATGGTTTACGGTTTCACGACTCACGTCTTCGGAGGTTTGTGATGGCGGACAAAGACCTCGTGTCGGTGCAGCAGGCGCGCGACCTCGTCGAAGCCGCGCATCGCGCGCAAACGTCGCTCGCGCGCTTCGATCAGGCGAAGATAGACCGCATCTGCGAAGCGATGGCGCGCGCGGCTCTGCGCGAGGCGGCGCGTCTGGGTGCGCTGGCGACCGAAGAGACCGGCTACGGCATCCCCGACGACAAGCGCGAGAAGAACCGCTTCGCCTCGGAGGACGTTTGGAATTTCTTCAAAGGTCTTCGCACGGTCGGCGTCATCAACGAATCGAAGGACGTGCTTGAGATAGCCAGCCCGCGCGGCGTCGTCGCAGGCATCATCCCTTCGACCAACCCGACCTCCACGGCCATCTTCAAAATCCTCATCGCCGTCAAATCCAGAAACGCCATCGTGCTCTCGCCACATCCTTCGGCCGCACGCTGCATCAACGAGACGGCGCGCGTCATGCGCGAGGCCGGAGTTAAAGAAGGTCTGCCCGCCGAAGCCATCGGCTGCATGACGAGCGCGACGCTCGAAGGCACAGAGGCTTTGATGAAGCACCGGCAGACGGCCGTCATCCTCGCCACGGGCGGCATCGGGCTCGTGCGCGCGGCCTACTCCTCGGGCAAGCCCGCGTTCGGAGTCGGCCCGGGCAACGTGCCTGTCTTTGTTGAGAGAAGCGCCGACGTGCCGCTCGCCGTGCAGAACATCCTGACGAGCAAGACATTCGACAACGGGACGATCTGCGCCTCGGAGCAGGCGGTCGTCGCCGACGCACCCGTCGCACAACAGGTGAGGGAAGAGTTCATCGCGCAGGGCGGTCACTTTCTCTCCGCAGCCGAGGCCGACCAGCTTGCCAAAGTCGTCACTACGGGACAGCGCGCTCTCAATCCACAGATAGTCGGCCGCTCGGTCGAGACAATCGCGAAGATGGCGGGGCTCACAGTCCCGCCGGGCACGCGTTGCCTTCTGGCGGACGTGGGTGGCGTGGGTCGCGAGCACCCGCTTTCGATGGAGAAGCTCTCGCCCATCCTCGCCTTCTACGTCGAGGACGGATTAGAGAAGGGCGCGGCGCGCTGCTTCGAGATTCTCTCTTACGGCGGCATGGGCCACACCGCCGGCATCCACACGCGCTCGCGCGAGGCCGCGACGGCCTTCGGTGTCGAGATGCCCGCCTCGCGCATTATCGTCAACTCGCCGACGACGCACGGAGCCATCGGCTTCTCGACCGCGCTTCCGCCCTCGATGACTCTGGGTTGCGGCTCTTGGGGCGGCAACGTCACTTCCGACAACGTCTCGCCGTGGCACCTGATGGACATCAAGCGCGTCGCCTTCGAGACGCGCGCCGTGCCGTCGAAGCGACCCGCGCGCGCCGCCGCCGCACAACAACCCAACGCATCACCTTTGCAGCCCGTGCCCGCAACTGCGGGCACAGGCAGTGTGAGCCGCGACGACATCGCGAAGATAGTTGACCGCTTCCTCAGTCAGCGACAGTCCTACGCGCCTCAACCCTCGGCGCAGCCGCTTCCGGTCGCGCAGCCGCACGCATACGTCGAGCAAGACGTTGACATCGAACCGCAACGCGTCGCGCACTCCGGCGGAGCCGCGCCGCACCCGGAGGCCGCGCCGACCGCGCAAAGCAACGGTGGCGCGCACGCGCAGCAGCAGCAGTCCGCGCCCGCCCCGCGCGCCGCGTCCGGAGGCAACGGCGGTCAGGCTTCAGCACCAAATCCGCAAACGCCTTCGCCCGCGACCAACGGCAAGCGCGTAGTAGACTTCGTCTGCGAGGACGACGTGCGCCGCGCCATCCAGAAGGGCGAGAAGATTTACACCAACGCGCGCACCATCATCACCCCCGCCGCCCGCGACATGGGCGAGGCCTCGGAGGTCTTCGCGAAAGCATGAAAGCCGTAAACCTTGAATCGTCAATCGTCAATAGATAGACCGGCACTTACCCGGCGCGAGAGTTGACAGCGCGCCTTTCGTCGAGCACGAACACGATTTACGATTCACGATTTACGATTCACGGTCTTTATGTTCTTAGGCAAAGTCATCGGCACCGTGTGGTCAACGAAGAAGACGCCCGACCTTGAGGGCGTCAGATTTTTGATTGTCCACCCGATTGATATGGACAAGGAGCCGACGCGCAACGTCGTCGTCGTCGCCGACCGTCTGGGCGCGGGCGTCGGCGAGATCGTGATGTGCGCCTACGGCAAAGCCGCGCGCACGGCCGTCGGCAATCAGGAGATGGCGATTGAGGCCGCGGTCGTCGGCATCGTTGACCGCGTAGACGTGCAGGACGACAGCACACGCTCGGACGAACTCATCGAGACAGCACGCGACCTGCGCGGCCAAGACAACGGAAGGTGACGGAAGAGAGTGATGAGTGATGAATGATGAATGATGAATACAACAACGCCGTCGTATTCATCATTCATCGCTCGTCACTCATCACTGCATCAAATGGCTAACGAAGAGTTGATCTATCGAATCACGCGCGCGGTCTACGGCCGACTGGGAACGCAGGCGGACGAGCGCACGGTCGAGGCTCTGGTGATGGACGTGTACCGCGCGGTCGAGCCGGTCGTCGGCCCGGAGGGCAACGGCACAGGCGGACGCGAGGCGTCATCGTCACCGGGCGGCGAGGGGCGCGCAGACCGGCTCATCATTTCGGTCTTCGGCGTTGACCATCCGGGCATCGTCGCAGCCGTCTCGCAGATTCTGGCCGAAGCGCGTTGCAGCATCATCGACATCAACCAGACGGTCGTACAGGGAAAGTTCGCGATGGTCATCGTCGCGGAAATCTCACGTGCGGAAGAGTCTGTCACCGCGCTCAAAGACCGCTTTCGCGGCGAGGGCGAGCGCCTCGGCGTCCACATCTACGCGCAGCGCGAAGACCTCTTCAACGCGATGCACAGGATTTAAGGAAAATGATGAATGATGAATGCGGAATGATGAATTGAAGAAGCTCCGCTGCTCTATTCATCATTCATCACTTCACATTCATCATTTGTTTTTATGTCGCTTCCCGAAATCTCTCGCAGGTGTCGTTCATGCGGCGGGGCGGTGCGCGCGGGGGCGCGCTTCTGCCCGCAGTGCGGCAAGCTGATGGATGTCGAGCCGGACGCGGACGCCCCGTCGGTAAGCACCGATGCGGCGCGTGCCGAGTCTGAGGCGGCCGAGCGCATTGAGCCGGAAGCGAGCGCGCCTGTCGAAACGCCCGCGACTCTTGAGCCCGAGGCGAGGCGTGAGTGGACTCCGCCGACAAAGGAGTTCTCTGCGTTCGTAGAGTCTCTGGGGGACGGCACGCCGCGCGTTGACTCTGAAGCACACGCAGAGGCGGCAAGTGCGCCCGCGCCTGAGCCGTTGAGCCCGGTGAGCGAAGCGCCGAGTGTTGCAGCGGATGCAGTCGTCGCCGCCGACGACGGGGCTGCGGCAGCGGCGGAGCGCGCGCGTGGCCGCGTGGCGCGCGTGCGCGAGGGGACGCGCGCGCGGGTCGGGAAGATGAAGGACGAGGCGCTCGTCGTGCTCGAAGAGACGCCGGACGACTCGGGGCTGCGCTTCGTCGTCGCGGCTGCGGCGCTCTTTCTAATCTTTCTCCTCGTCCTCTTCTTGAGCACGACCGTTCTCAGGTAGCAACCCGACAGGCATGGAATACACACAGGCGGAAATTCTTCAGACGGTGCGCATGACCGAGATGGAGCACTTGGACGTGCGCACCGTCACGCTCGGCCTCTCTCTGCGCGACTGCGTCCGCGCGACAATCGAAGAGACGGCCGACGCGGTGCGCGAAAAGATCGAGCGCATGGGCGCGCGTCTCGTCCCCACCGTCAACGAGATAGGCGAGGAGTTCGGCCTGCGCATCGCCAACAAGCGTATCTCCATCACGCCCGCTTCGCTCGTCGCCGACCGCGCACGCTCCGTTCAAGAACTAATACCGCTCGCGCGCGCCATTGACGAGGCGGCGAAGCACGTCGGCGTGGACTTCATCGGCGGCTACTCGGCGCTCATCCACAAGGGCGAGACGCGAGGCGCGAGCGTGTTCGTTGACTCGATTCCCGAGGCGCTCGCGACGACCGAGCGCATGTGCTCTTCGCTCAACGTGGCGACGACGCGCGCAGGCATCAACATGGACGCCGTGCGCCGCACGGGCCAGATCATCAAGGAGATGGCCGAGCGCACGCGCGAGCGCGGCGGACTGGCGTGCGCGAAGTTCGTCTGCTTCGCCAACGCGGTCGAGGACAACCCCTTCATGGCGGGTGCGTTCCACGGCGCGGGCGAGCCCGAGGCGGTCATTAACGTCGGCGTCTCGGGCCCCGGCGTCGTCAACCATGCCGTGCGCCACGCGCCTCAGGAGACTCCGCTCGACGAGATGGCGGAGTTGATTAAGAAGCTCTCCTTCAAGCTCGCGCGCGCGGGCGAACTCATCGGGCGCGAGGCTGCGCGGCGCATGGGACTGCGCTTCGGCATCATTGACTTGAGCTTAGCGCCGACGCCCATGCCCGGCGACTCGGTGGGCGAGATTCTTGAGGCATTGGGTTTTGAGCGCGCGGGCACGCACGGCACGACGGCCGCGCTCGCGCTTCTGACCGATGCGGTGAAGAAGGGCGGCGCGATGGCTTCGAGCGCAGTCGGCGGGATGAGCGGCGCTTTCATCCCCGTCTCGGAGGACGCGGCGATGATCGAGGCGGCGCAACTCGGCGCGCTCTCTCTGGATAAGCTCGAAGCGATGACGAGCGTCTGCTCGGTCGGCATTGATATGGTCGCCGTGCCGGGCTCGACTTCGGCCGAGACCATCGCCGCCATCATCGCCGACGAGATGGCTATCGGCGTGATGAACAACAAGACGACCGCCGTTCGCATCATCCCCGTCCCCGGCAAAGAGGTGGGCGACATGGTCGAGTTCGGCGGCCTTCTGGGAAGCGCGCCCGTCATGCCCGTCAACCGGTTCTCGTCCGATGTCTTCATAAGGCGCGGCGGTCGCATCCCCGCGCCGATTCACTCGCTGCGCAACTGAGCGCGCAGCGTGACTGCAAAAAGCGGAAAGGAGTTTGTGATGAAGTCGATAGTCTTATGCATCTGGCTGGCAGCGTGTCTCGCGGGCGTCGGGGCGGCGACAGCGGCAGCGCGCGACGACAAGAAGAAGGACGAGAAGCCTCGCCCGGACATGAGCGGCACATGGACGCTCGACCGCTCGAAGAGCGACTTCGGGCCGTTTCGCGAGCGTCCCATCTCGAAGGCCGACTCGACGCTCGTCATCGCGCATCACGACCCCGAGTTGAAGATAACGCGCACGCTCACCCTCAACGGGCAGCAGGAGACGAAGGAGTTCAACTACTATACGGACGGGCGCGGCGAGGCGAACCCGGCGGTCATCGGCACGGGCGAGGTCAAGTCGAAGACGAAGTGGGACGGCGACAAGGTGTCGGCGCACTCGAAGATGACGTGGCCGG